>WRBE01000059.1 GCA_009779845.1 Oscillospiraceae bacterium | reverse complement strand
TTTCTAGTATGTTTCTAGCTGGTCTATTTTTTCTTGGTTTTGGCTAGGCTGACCTTATGAAAAGTCTTGAATTTGCAATGGGGGAGCGGGATTGAAACTTGAAGTAATCAAATGCTTATTTTGGACAGCAGCCATATAACAACAACTAAATCAGTTAGGCACTAACTTATATCCAGATTAACACTCCGACTAAAAGAAATAGTACGCCTCCTGCTCCAAAGGAGAGCATTAAAACTTTGGTCGCCTTTTGACTTCCCTCTAAAGTCACTTCAGCAGGATTTGAAGGGTCATAGTATATTTCAACCTTTTCTCCAATTTCGTATTTAGGCTTATTATTCCCAACCACATTCTGATGTTCGTAACTGATACCGCCCACCGTGTATTCAAAAACTGCATAGTAAAACTTATAGAGGCCCCTATTTCTGGCTTTACCGTGATTATTCTGCGTTACAACATATCTTATTACCGTTGCCATTGTTGAGTTCCCTTGTTCAAGTATTTTTCTGGCTTTAAGCAAGGCTTTCAAAAAAATAAGCCCAAATATTGATAAAACAACCCCTATGATACTAGGAACAATTCCTACACTCACAACAATCCTCCAATTCAAATTGCTAAGTTTTATATGGGCGGCGAACATTACCCATACCTATCCAAATATAAATTTTGTACGCATCTACAAGATTCGTATAAAGCTATACTAATCAAGGGGAGATATGTTGTCAATAGGAAAAGGGAAATTTTTCAAAATTTTTTGAGTGCAGTTCAATAGAACACTAATCCGGTGGCAACCACCGCCCTTGAACATTGGGTGTTTGAGGGCTATTACATCTGGCGTGAGGGTATTGGTAACAGTGCGAGGTATAAGGTGCGAAGTCGTCGTCACTCTGCCCTTGACCTTAGCGGGTACATAGGGGCGCAGCCCCTGTGTTGACTTTTTGTTTCTTTTTGTTCAACGACAAAAAGAAAGCCCGTCCGGCAGGACAAAAGCCCTCGGCATCCGCCGAGATAGAATCGGCAGCAACGCCGAACAAAAAGGTCAAGGGCTAGGTGATTGATAATCCGCCCCTACAAGGGGTGGCACTATAAAGGAGGAGATAAGCGGGTGATGGAGCAAGCGGTAATCACAATTCAGACAGAAGCGTATCTGTATACGCCGCTGATTGCGGAACAGATATCATTGGAATTCCATCGGGCCGGGGTACCGGGACGGTTGACGTTTCAGGTGGTGAAGGATAGTGTAATTAGTTTCCACGAAGGGGACCGTGTGGTGCTCCGCATGGGGGCGGATGTGTTGTTGGAGCGGTTGCTGGATGGAGCTAGGGCGCAGTTCCCGGAGTTGGATACACGGGAGGGGTCGTTGATTTACTCGGCGTTGGCACCGGCGGCGGTGGAGTTGAGCAAGTTGTATACGGCTCTGCATGTTGCGCTGGAGATGAGCTTTGCGGACACGGCGGGGCGGGAATATTTGGTTCGGCGGGCCAGTGAGCGGAGTATGGCTCCGTTTGCGGCGACGGCTGCGGTGGTGGAGGCTGTAGTGGAACCACCGGGGTTGGTGATTTCGGTTGGAACCCGGTTTCGTAGTGGGGCGGTGGTGTTTGCGGTGAGTGGGAGAAATGCAGACGGGCGGCCTTTGTTGACGGCGGAGATACCGGGTGTGGAAGGGAACCTTACTGGGGGACGATTGGTGCCGGTGGAGGTGGTGGACGGGCTTCGGGAGGCATCTATTCGGGCATTGATTGTGCCGGGGCAGGATGAGGAGAGCACGGAGGCGTTTCGGAAGCGGTATATGGAGAGCCATCGGGCACAGAGTTTTGGCGGGAATATTGCGGCGTATCGGGAGAAGGTGCTGGGGGTCGCTGGTGTGGGTGGTGTGCGAGTGTTTCCTGCACAGAGCGGGCCGGGAACCGTTGGGATTGGCGTGTTGGGGGCGGATTTTCGGCCGCCTTCAGCGGCACTTATTACAGATGTGCAGGAGATGTTAGACCCGAGGCAAGGGAGTGGTGAAGGCCGGGGCTGGGCGCCCATTGGGCATCGGGTGACGGTGTTTGGGGCGACAGCGTTTTCTGTTGCGGTGACAGCACGGTTGGTGTTGGAGAGTGGGGCCAATCGGGCTTTGGTAGAGGGGGCGGCCCGTGAGGCGGTTGAGGCGTATTTGTTGGAGGTTAGCGCCGCTTGGGATCGAGGGGAGACTTTGGTTGTGCGGGTGAGTCAGGTGGATACCCGGTTGCTGGATGTAACCGGTGTGCTAGATGTGGCAGACACGACATTAAACGGACAGCGGGGGAATTTGTCGTTGCAGGTGATGCAGGTGCCGACGCTGGGCACATTGGTGTTGGTATGAGGAGAGAGATGCTGGATTACTTACCGCCTGTTCTGCGGGAAGTGCGGGATTTTCGGTGCTTGATGGGGCAGATGCAAGAGGTGTTGGTGGAGCTTTGGGAGCAAGAGCGTGAGACGGAAGATGAGTATTATTTGTGGACGGCAACGGAGCGGGGGCTTTCTCATTGGGAGACGATCTTGGGGGTTCGGCCTCGGCCGGGGAGTAGTTTAGAGGCACGGCGGCAGGTGATTTTGGCGCGGATGAGTCAAACGACACCCTATTGTTGGCAGACGTTACTTACACTTTTGACGGCATTGTTGGGGTCTAGAGAGGATTTTGAAGCGGAGATAGAGGGGTATCGGTTGACGGTGTGGATCGCACCTCGTGTACGGGGGTTTTATGAGGCGGTGTGGGAGCTGTTGCGCTTGGTGGTGCCGGCGAATTTGGGGGTTGAGGTAGTTTCAATTTACAATACCCATGGGCAATTGAGCGCCATGACCCACAGGGCCATGAGAGGGCATACCCACAGGCAGTTGAGAGAGGAGGAGTTGGTATGAATCGGACAGAGCATTATAACTTGCATTTGCCGGGACAGGACGATTTTTATGATGTGGACGTGTTTAATGACAATACTCGATTGATTGATGGGGTATTGCATGGGTTAGATAGAGAGGCACGGAACAAGGAGCTTGCGGTGACCATGATGGCATCGGCGACATTCCGACCGGCGGATCATGGGCTAGCGGGGGCGTTGGTGGATGTGTATCTGGTGGGCGGCGGTGCCGGGGGCAGGATGGCCATGGCCGGGGGTTCCGGTGGTGGCGGCGGACATTGCCGGATGGTTCGGAATCTCCGCCTGACGGAAGAGAGTTATAGTATTGCCATTGGTGCCGGAGGGATTGGCAGTAGCGGCAGTGTGGTGGCGACCGAGGGCGGTGCGACGCGGGCCTTTGGGATTACCGCCAATGGCGGACTGGCCGGTGGCGGACATTTTCCGGCGGGACAGGGTCGTGGCGGAGATGGCGGGTCTGGTGGCGGCGGTGAGGGTGGCGGTTCTGCCGGTGGCTTTGGCGGCGGGCCGGGGAATGGGACGAGCACCGCTCGTGGGGGGCATGGGGCCGGGAATGTTGATTTTGTGCCATTTAACCCATATGATGGGGTCTTTTATGGTTGTGGTGGCGGAGGAACCTTTGGCATCGGTGGTGGTGCCGGGGGGAATGCGGCGGTTGCAGCGGCACCCACGGAGGCGGCTACTGCCGGGCGGCTTGGCGGCGGTGGCGGTGGAGGCGGCGGGAGTGGTACCGATGCCCTCTCTGGCGGAAACGGTGGTCGAGGTGGCGGCGGCGGTGGAGCGGGAGGCAGTAATGGGACGCTTGCACCTGCTGGTGCGGGCGGGCCGGGGATTGTGTATATCTATGCCGTGCCGGAGCGTGCTGTGGGAGCAGGGGCTCTTGGAGAGACGGAAGTGATTTGTGATGAGGCCGTTTGCTATGTGAATGTGGGTGTGTTGCAGGCGGGTGTTTGTGTGGATGCGGCTGTGTTTCGGGATGCAGAGACGGCGGAGGCATGTTTGGAGGACGGCGTGTGGCCCGAGGCGGATGCGGTTGTGGTGTTGCCGGAGGGGTATGGTATCGGGGATTCTTTTGACGGTGAGACATGGGTTCGGCGGGAGGATGGCGCGTGATCCGGGTGGATGTGCGTGCGATTCAAGAGAGTGCCGGGCGATTGTCACGGCTGGCGGGACAGGTGCTGTCGGGGTTGGCGCTGGAAGCGGCAGAGCATTTGGCGGAGGAAGCAAGGGTAAAAACACCGGTGGATACGGGGGTGTTGCAGGCCAATTGGACGGCGGTTGAGACGGGGCCGCTGACGGCGGAGGCGAGGAATGACGTGTACTATGCGTCTTTCGTAGAGTTTGATACACGGCATTGGATTAGCCATAATATTGTACCGGGGCAGAAGTTTATGCACCGGGCCATGGATGAGACGGAAGCGGTGTTGCCGGAGATGGTTAAAGAGCGGGTGGAAGAGGTTGTCAGGAGGGGTTTTGGTGGTTGACGGTGTGTTAGGTGGTGTGTCCGGCGTACTTATGGCGGCGTTTCCAGACTATGCGGTATATGGGGACGAGCGGGTACGGCAGGGGCTTGCCACGCCTAGTTTTTTCGTGGGGTTAGGAGAATGTACAGTGGCACCGCTGCCTATGAGGTTGCGGCAGGTGCGGCAAGTGGTGGAGGTGGTGTACTTTCCGGAACGGCAGGGGGATTATACAGAGCTTTGGGCAGTTGGGCCGAAGGCGTTAGAGTGTATGGAGCAGATTGCTCTGTCTGACGGGAGCATGGTGCGAGGGATGAATCGGCGGTGTTTTATACAGGATGGGGTTATGCATATGCAGGTAGCATTTACCATGCGGCTGCGGCCTGTGGAACAGCGGGCTTTGATGGGTGAGTTGACGATTCGACAATAAGAAAGGATGATTTTTATGGCAATGGGTGGCGGAACATTTTTGAGTCAGAATAAGGTCTTGCCGGGTACGTACATTAACTTTGTGTCGGCCAGTGCGGCGACGGTGTCGTTATCAGATCGGGGGTATGTGGCCATGGCACTGCCCCTGCCTTGGGGGCCGTTTGGGGAGATGATGACGGTGACGGGGGAGGATTTGATACGGCGCAGCCGCAGATTGTTCGGTAGGGAGTATACCCACCCGGATTTACTGCCGTTACGGGAGTTGTTTGCAGGGGCGCAGGTGGCGTATTTGTTCCGGTTGGGGGCAGAGGGGTTACGGGCGGCTTGCAGTCTGGGTACGGCACGGTATCCCGGTATGTTGGGCAATGAGATTACTTTGATTGTGACACAGACCGGGGCCGGGTTTGGGGTCGAGACCTTAGTGGATGGCGTTGAGGTGGATTATCAGACGGTGGCGGACATGGACGAGCTGCAAGACAATGGGTTTGTGGTGTTTGATCGGGGAGAGACATTAGTTCCCACGGCGGGGATGACCATGATCGGCGGGACGGATGGTGTGCCCACGGTGGACGAGTATAGTCGGTTTTTAGATGCCTCGGAAGGGGTTACGTTTCATACCATGGGGTGTTTGACTACGGATGATGTGGTGAAGGAACTATTTTTCCGGCATACGAAGCGGATGCGGGAAGAGGTGGGTGTGAAGTTTCAGTGTGTGCTCTACCGTTATGAGGGGGCCGATTATGAAGGAGTTATTTCAGTAGAAAACGAAGCGGAGGGTACAGAGAGCGGGCTTGTTTGTTGGGTGTCGGGTATGTCCGCCGGGTGTGCGGTGAATCGGTCGTTGACCAATCGGCAGTATACCGGGGAATTGACAGTGGACACGGCCTATACCAAGCGGGAGTTAGAGCAAAAGCGCAAAGCGGGGAAGTTTTTGTTCCACGGCAGCAGAGAGATGCGGGTGGTGGAAGATGTGAATACACTGACGACGTTCACCATGGATCGGTCGGAGGATTTTTCGCTGAATCAGACCATTCGGGTTTTGGATCAGGTGGCCACGGATATTGGGGCGTTGTTTGCGAACCGCTATCTGGGGATTATTCCCAATGATAACGCCGGACGGTTGAGTCTTTGGAGTGATATTGTGAGCCATCATCGACGCTTAGAGACCATACGGGCCATTGAGAATTTTGACCCGCAGGATGTGTCCGTACAGGCGGGGGAGCATAAGCGAAGCGTGGTAGTGACAGACCGGATTACGCCGGTGTCTGCCATGAGCCAGTTGTATATGACCGTTGTGGTCGCATAGAGGAGGGGAATATGAATAGTTTTATGAATGCAAGAGATGCCATCAGTGCCTCATTGGCGGAGTGTTTTGTGACCGTTGGGGGCAGCCGGTATAACTTTATGCAGGCCATTGATTTAGAGGCCGTGATTGAGCGCACCAAGACGGAAGTGCCCATTTTAGGCCAGACTGGCAGAGGGAATAAGGCCACCGGTTGGAAGGGGCGGGGTAGTGCCACGTTTCATTACAATACCAGTATTTTTAGAGAGCTAATGTATCGGTTTAAGGACAGCGGGGATGATTTGTATTTTGATATTCAGATTTCCAACGAAGACCCCGCCTCCGGGGCGGGGCGGCAGACGGTGGTGCTGAAGGGTTGTAACATCAATAGCGGGGTGTTGGCGCAGTTTGATGCCAATGCGGATTTTCTCACAGAGGAGCTGGACTTTACCTTCGAGGACTTTGAGATGCCGGAGATGTTTACCACATTGGAGGGAATGTATTGATGTACGGAGCGAGCATGGAGACCAAAGTCGGAATCACCGGGATTGTTGGGGTGCTCGGCGCATTACTGGGTGTCACTGGGTGGCTTTGGGTGTGCTGGGTGCTCTGCTTGGCTGCGGACTATGTGACGGGGACGGTGGTTGCATGTCGAGGCGGGCAGTGGTCGTCGGTGGAGGCGAGGGCCGGGATATGGGGGAAACTCTCTTGTATGCTGGTGGTGCTGGTGACGGCTGTGTTGGATATGGCGGCAGGGTTTGTTTTGGCGTATATTCCTGCGCTTCCGATTGTATATACGGCGTGGTTGAGTCCCATTGTGCTGGTTTGGTATATGTTGACAGAGGTGGGGAGTATACTGGAAAATTTAGGAGAGTTGGGCGTGAAATTACCGCCGTTTTTGGTACGCTGGGTTGCGGTGTTACAAAAGAAGGTGGGGCAGGCGGGCAGTCATGCCGTACCGGAAGCAAAATGGCAAGATGATTGAATAAAGAACTGTTCATCGCCCCTGTGAATATGATGGGTTGCGGACGTTTGATTGTCCGCTGACAGCATATAACGGCGTATGCCGTGGGCCGGAAACTGCGGCAACTGTTGGGTGCAGGTTGCCCGGCAGGGGAGATGGAGTATATTGCATATGAACAGACATAGAGCAGACGAGAGAGAACACGGCCATCCGCAAGAGTGCAGTGGCCGCTGTGAGCAGCAACACGGAAGATGCGTAACCGTGTGCGGAAAACCCGGCCCCCGTGGCCCAGAGGGGCCAATGGGCCCCCGGGGCCCCAAGGGAGAACCGGGTCGGGATGGAAAACATGGATGTGACGGCAAGCCCGGTTGTCCCGGTAAACCCGGATGCGATGGGAAACCCGGCCCTCGTGGGCCGAAGGGAGAGCCGGGGCGGGATGGGAAGCATGGATGTGACGGAAAACCCGGATGTCCCGGCCCCCGCGGGCCGCAGGGGCCGAAAGGTGAGCCGGGTATGCCGGGGAAACCCGGTTGTCCAGGACAAAAAGGAGAACATGGCCGGGATGGGAAAGACGGATGTCCCGGCCCCCGTGGCCCACGCGGGATTCAAGGAGAGCGGGGGCAAGACGGCAAAGACGGATGTCCCGGCCCCAAGGGTGAACCCGGATGTGACGGCAAAAACGGACGCCCCGGGCCCATGGGGCCGGCAGGGCCCTGCGGCCCCATGGGCCCCCAAGGGCCGCAGGGGGAACATGGTTGTGATGGGCGTGACGGTGCGGTAGATACCTACGCCTATGTGTTTACCACCCACGCTTTGACGGAAGGGGAGCCAGTGGATTTCCCTTGTGCCGGTAGTGTAGCGGGCGGTATTACGCCCCATGGTCGGAAGGTTCGGTTAGAAGAGAGCGGGGACTATGCCGTGTGGTTCTCCGCCAATCCCCGTGAGGCGGAGTGTGTGGAACTGAAACACAACTGCAAGCCTGTGGCTGGCGGTAAATACGCCCATCAGGGTATGGTAATTCTCCGGGCCTGTGCCGGGGATGAGCTGGCGGTTTGTGTGAATGGTTGCGGTAGCTGTGGCCCGGATTGCGGGTGTGATGCGGTGACGGCGTCTCTGTTGGTGTTGAAGTTGGGGATGCGGTGTGATGGCGGGTGTCATTGCGGGCATTGTGATTGGGATTGTATGGACGTGTAGGAAAAAGGGTGGCGTTCCGGTGTGGTTACCGGAACGCCGTTTTTTGTGTGGTGACGGTTATGGTGAAGAGAAGCATGTGGTGAGATGTTAGGTACTTGTTAAGTTAAAAGCAGAGAATTAAAAATCTTTTTCTACTTCCAAGAACATAAATATTATTAGACCACTTTGCAAATGTTATAGATATGTACAGATCATAAAAATTTTTTATTGCAATGCGATGGCCTTTTTGGTACAATGAATTATCTTTATCATAAATTTTCATGGAAAGCGAGAGAATTTTGAAGATGAGTACAGGAAACTTACAGGGAAGCCCAGATTATTTGTCACGTTTTTATCAACCTAAAGTGACAGCATATGAGTTCTTGAAATACTTTTTTGCCTATGTAGGAGAATCAACGTCTGCGGTGCAGCGAGACTTTGTTGATTTTTTACATGAGCAGAAGCAACTTGAAGAAAATACCGATGTTATGGAAGAAATAAACTTCCGTAGTAATGGTATTGCTTATTATTCTGATGATCTTGATGATGCCTTGTATAATCTGCAAAATGGCGGGCTTCTAGGAAAGATGAATCCTTCATTTGGTGTTATCATTATTAAATATAGTAATGAAGAATCTAGAGCAATAAAGGACTCTATACCTAGTGAATATCAAAGTGTTATAAAAAATATTGCAGAAAAATATTGCTCGGACAGATAGGAGAGTAATGCCATGGCACTAGAATGTCCAAATACAGGAGTCCTTGATGGAGAAGAAAATAGATGCTATCAAGATTTCAGTAAAAGAGCGGATGAGTTTGTCAAAAAATTTCTAGATGACTACAAGCCGAATCGTTACACAGGCAGAGACGGCGGAGACAATGTTGGTAGCAAGGTGATTCATGACCCTGTTTGGGGCACCACCTTGTTTTATCGCTGGGAGTTGCAACTATTAGACTCTCCGCTATTGCAAAGATTACGAAATATTAACCAGCTAGGATTAGCAGCCTCAACCTACCCTTCGGCACGACATACAAGATTTGAACACACGCTTGGCGTAATGTCTGTCGTAACTAAGATGGTAGATCATATTAATCAGAGAGAACGTACGCCTGTAATTGGAAAGCGTGATTTTTACACTTTGCGTTTAGCCGCCCTGTTGCATGATGTGGGGCATTGTTTTTGTTCTCATCTTTCGGAATCAATATATGGAAAAATGAACGAATTTGTATTGCTCAAAAAGAGCTTTCACATTTTCAAAACAGCAAAAGAACACGAAATTTTTGCATATATTATAATAAATACGCCGACATTTAAGAGGTTTCTACAAGAAAATATTCAGCTTTGGGATCCTGCTCTGGATTATGAGCAACTACTTGTTGAGATTGGCTATATGATTGTTGGTGCGAATTTACCCAAGTCAAAGATTGAAGGTGGAGGTTATGAAAAGAAATATTATTTAACACAAATAATTAATGGGCAATATGATGCGGATAAGCTTGATTATTTACGTCGTGACAGTTATACAGCAGGGCTTGCATTAACATATGATATTGATCGATTTCTGTACAAAATTCAGGTGAGAACAAAAGAAGAAAACGTTGGTGGTGAGACTGTCCGTGGAAAGCACCTAGTAATTCCT
The DNA here is from genome assembly GCA_009779845.1 of Oscillospiraceae bacterium. Classification (GTDB taxonomy): domain Bacteria; phylum Bacillota; class Clostridia; order Oscillospirales; family Oscillospiraceae; genus WRAB01. The sequence continues at coordinate 6,280 of WRBE01000059.1, read as the reverse complement.
ACTGCGGGCATTTCGGCAGTTGAAGAAATGGCGTTTAGCCAACTAATGCTTGCTAGCTATATCTATCAACATCAAAAAATCTTAGCTGTTGATGCATTGATTCAAGATGTTGTACAAGGGCTTGTTAATAATGAAAAGTTAACTCACCCCTGTGATTTTTTGAATTATTGCGACAATGACCTTTTAGGTATCTATAAGCAACCGGCAGATGGTGACTTTAACTTGAAAATTTCTGACAAAACATTTGATTCTGTAACTCGAAAGACAATGGGCGATATTGTGAAGCGAATTAAAAATCGAGAGCTACCAAAACGTGCACTTACTGTTAATCCGTCGGTGCTTTTGAAAGACCATGAACAAAAGCCTTACCCCGTTCCAGATATAGCGGATCGCCTTCAAAATATTCAAGAACTTCGTGAAGATATTTGTGCTATGGCAACGCAGATTTCAAATGAACTTCCGAAAAACCTTGGCGGGAAAGAGCCTATCGACAAATATGATATACATATATCCATTCCAAAAACAAGCATTGCTAAAGATTTATCAAATGCTTTAGTAATAACTCCAACTGGTAAATTTGTCAGTTTATCTGAAATTGTGCGACTTTCCGATTGGGCAGATGCATTTGCTTGGCATAAATGGAATGCATATGTTTTTTCAAGAGCCGACGTTTTACCAATTGTGAGCATTGCTGCAAAAATTGTATTTGAGAAACGTGGACTTTGCTTTGATGAAGATACTGTTTTTTCAGGTATAAAACAAAACGAAAAAATACAAGAGGCAACTAGCTACCTGAAAGAGAACAATAAATATCCATCTTGAATCTATTTGGAGTACACACAAATATACTGTTATATAAGCCACCGGACACTATTCCTTTAGTGTTCGGTGGCTATTTCATGTGTCAATCCCTACACCCGCTTATAAAACACCAACCCACACTTAGAACAAGTAATCTTCACCTGCCCTTTCCCTCGTGGCACTCGCATGGTTTGTTTGCAACTGGGGCATTTCAGATAGCGGAAATTTTGGTGGTCTTTCTTTGGGCCACGCTGAAAACGGCCTTTGGTGAGTTGTAAAAACCGCTGGTTTTCCTGTTGTCTCCGTGCGACATTCCGGGAAATCATGCGGAACACGCACCAGAACATGGCCATGTAGGCCAGTGTGGAAAGTACTCTGCCAAGCATAAATTGGCTCAATAGAGTGAGAACAATCGCTGTGACTGCTAGTGCCACATTGAGGGCATCTGTGCCATTGCGGCCTTGGAAAAACTGTCGTAAAAAGCCCAAAATAATGCCCTCCTATAATACTCGACCGGCGGGGATGGAGTCGTCGTTGAAAATCCAGTCCCGCACCTCGACCACGTTGTAGTCCTCTTCCCCGGTGCGGCAGATGACACGGGAGATACCGGCGTTGATGATAAGCCGTCTGCACATGGCGCAAGAGGTGGTGTCGGGGAGGATTTCGGCGTTGGGGTAGGCCCGGCCGGTTAAGAACAGAGTTCCGCCCAAGATGTCCCGCCGGGCGGCGGAGATGATGGCGTTTGCCTCGGCGTGGACACTGCGGCAGAGTTCGTACCGCTCCCCTGCGGGAATGGCCATCTCTTCCCGGGTACAGTGGCCGAGGTCGCCGCAGTTTTTACGGCCGCGGGGTGCGCCGTTGTAGCCGGTGGCGATGATTTCGTCATTGCGGACGATAATTGCCCCGTACTGGCGGCGGATGCAGGTAGAGCGGCGGGATACCGTGTCGGCGATGTCTAAGTAATATTGGATTTTATCTTTGCGATCCATAGGGTTCCCTCCAAGACGAGCTGTTTTTTCCAGTATACCATACTATTTCATTGATGGAAACCGAAAATCATGGTATAGTTGGCTAACCTGAAAAAAACACTCAAGATTTGTGTAGTTATTTTTTGCCTTGTGAGGCGAAGGATACGGGCGGGCTTTCGCCCGGCAAGGACGACAACGAAGCAAGGTGAAAAATAAACCGCTAAGATGAGCGATTTTTCTGGTTAGTCAACTATAAAATGGAGAGAATTTCAGGAGGTGCGTATGCGGGAGCTGGTCATAGGGACAAACGATGCAGGACAGCGGTTAGACCGATTTTTAGCCAAGGCCGTGCCCGGTCTGCCGGGGACGCTGGTGCAAAAATATATCCGCACCAAGCGCATCAAGGTGGGGGGCCGCCGTACCGAGCGGGGGTATCGCTTGATAGAGGGCGATACCGTCCAGCTTTATATTAACGATGAATTTTTTGGCACAGAGCGGGCGGAGGACTATGCGACACCAACCGTTTCGGCGTTGGAGGTTGTGTTTGAAGATACGAATATTCTCATTGTGGACAAGTCCCCCGGCCTGCTTTGCCATGCCGGGAACGAGCAGGGGGCAGAGACGTTGGTGGATCGGGTGAAGGCGTACCTCTACCACACAGGGGCATGGAACCCGGCGCAGGAGCAGAGCTTTGTGCCTGCCCTTTGTAACCGGCTCGACCGGAACACCGGTGGGCTGGTGTTGGTGGGCAAGACGGCGGCGGCGCAAGCCTGTCTGAATGAGAAAATCCGGCAACGAGAGGTGGATAAGTACTATCTGCTGGTAGTCCACGGCAGGCCGGAGCCGGAGGCGGGGCGGATAGGAGGGCATTTGGTGAAGGACCGCACCCAAAACCGGGTTGTCCAAGCGGTTGTAGGGGCAGAGGATGCCAAGAATGCCATTACGGAATATCGGACGCTGGAGACCAAAGGTGATTTATCCCTTGTAGAATGCAAACTCATCACCGGGCGCACGCACCAGATTCGGGCCCAGATGGCGGCCTTGGGGTGTCCGCTGGTGGGGGATCGGAAGTATGGCGGACGGGCCATGGCGGGGCAGACGTATCAGGCATTATGGGCGTATCGGGTTTGCTTTGATTTTCAAGGTGATGGCGGTGTGCTGGCGTATCTGGACGGGCGAGAGTTTTTGAGTGGGGATGTACCCTTTGTGGACATATTCCGCTGATATTAAAATGTTAGGAGGATGGGCATTTATGGAATGGTTTAATATTATTGTTATTCCAATCGTTATTCCAATTTTTCTTATGGTATGTACACTCTTGGTTCAAATGAAAATACATAAACGCAGTATGAAATTGCAGAAAGAGCAGTTTCAAAAAAGTTTAGATACTACGATTGCAAACCATAACAAGTTAACAGAGATGAGTGAGGAGCAAAATAGAATTGCAATTATGCCATATTTCCAATTGGCTGATGAATTACCAATTGAGCCGCGAAAACCAGAGAATAAGTTTCTAGATTTTCTGCTCACAATAAAAAATGTTGGCAATGGAATAGCAACGGAAGTGTGTGTTATCCACAATGAACATAAACTTGCCATAGGAAGGTTTGTACACGTTAGCGATGGGGTTCATAATGGGATTCGTGTTAAGCAGTTTTATCGATATGCACTTCCTCCAATTAACAGTATTATTCAAAAAAATGATAAAGCAGGTTTTAGTTTTGCACTAAGGATTAAGGGGGGAGGAACTAGGAAATATAGATTACTTAAAAGAAACAAGTGCTGCAAACAATTTAGGTGATACGGTGACTTTTGTCATTCGCTTTCGAGATATAAAGCATAATCTTTACGAGCAGTCTTTTAGCTTTTTTTATTCACACACTTTTTCTCCGGGAAATGCAATAAGGGTTGCATCGTCACCTCCTAAGTTAGTGAAAGGTGAAAAATAAAGAGACAGAAAATGATAACCACAAAGAACTCAAACAAAGGAAGTAGATTGCGGCAGAAACAGGTTTTGACAAATTGTTCTGTGGGGTGCGATTGACATATTTTTGTATATGTGCTATATTACAGCAGGAGCCGTGGCAAAAAGCCATGGCATTGCTATGTCATGATTTTTCTATGACACAGTAACGATTATAACGAAGGAGAATGTAGAAGAAATGAAGAGAATATTCGCGTTATTATTGGCTCTTGTCCTTATCTTTGGGCTTGCCGCTTGCGGAAGCGAGACGGAGGAGCCGGTAGAGACACCAGAGCCAACACCAGAGGTCGTGCAAACGCCCGAACCGGTGGAAGAGGAAGAAGAGGAAGAGGTCGAAGAAGAGGAAGAACCAGCCGCCAACCCAAACATCCACGGTGCGCTCCACCGTATCGAATATGGCGATAATGTGGTGTATTTATTTGGAAGCCTGCACGGTGGACGGGATAGATGGTATCCCTTGGCTGACGTGGTGGAAGATGCCATGGACAGGGCGGATATCTTTGTGACAGAAATCGGCCACGTTGACGCGGCAGCACAAGCAGAGGCATTACAAACCGTTATAGCTTTGCCTGATGGCCAAACTTGGGCAGAGTTTTTTCCAGCAGACGTGTATGAGCACCTAGTGGAGATGGCGGAAATCTGGGGACTACCCTATGAAGAAGTCAATACCGAAAATCCTGCCTTTTTTATACTGTCTATAGAAATGGAGATATTACAGCTCCTTGCTGAAGACATGGAGCTTGGTAACACAGCGGGAGATATTAGCGTGGATGGTTATGTGATGGATCGTGCGTTAGAGCGAGCGCGTCCCATTATCAGCTTGGAGACAGTAGAGCAGCAGATGCAAATACTCTATCGTCCGCCCGCAGAGGTTGTTGCAGCGCGTGCGCTCAGTTGGATGTCGCTAGAGGAAATGATGGAAGTGGCTCAAGATAGTGATGAGCCGGGGCTTGATGAACTGGCGGACATGTATGAGGCAAACGATTTAGTCGGTCTCGCCGATATGTTTGGTGCCTCCATATCCCTAGAAGCAGAAGCGGCGGCAGAGGGTGACCTCTGGATCGCCTATATGCGAGAGTATGTGATGAACTGGCGCTCGACTTATTACGCCAATGAAATTGCACGGCTCTTGCAGGAGACGGAAGAAGCGACCACGTTCTTTGTGGTGGTGGGAATCTCTCATATTATCCGCTCCTTGTTTGGCGAAGAGTTTACGGACATTGTAGAGCAGTTGGAGCTACTAGACTTTGAAGCTGTGCCGATGTGGCAGTAGTACAAAGAGCGAAATACTGTCCGTTTTGATGTTGAAATAGTACAAACTCCTGCTGGCCTAGCTGGTGGGAGTTTTGTTTTTGTGATACCTTAAATGGGAGTAAGGCATCTCTCAACGCGTTTGTCCGCTCCCCTCAAAATTCCCTCTTGACAATCTGCTACACTTATGCTTTAATGTATAAAACAAAGGCCATGACGGAGAGAAAGATATCCTCACCTTGCATGTCCGGCCACGGTGCCGGCGGTTAGAGATCCTGCGGTTGGTGCAAGCAGGTGCAAGCGGATATGGAAATACACTCCCGAGCTGATGCTCTGAACCGGATTCTTAAGTAGGAGCGTACGGATGCCCACCGTGACAGGGGCAGGGGGTGTTTGTCCCCGATGAGTGGCGGCTGTTCGGTCGCAATCAGGGTGGTACCGCGGGAAAGCATTTCTCGTCCCTGAGCAAGTTTTAGCTTGCTCGGGGCGTTTTTGTTTTCCGGGCGCATTATGGAGGAGAGATACTATGTTACAAACTACAAAAGCTCGGGGAATTATGTTTTATCTGCACCTTGCCATCGGCGTGTTCTTCCTGTTCGTGTTTGGGCGCGTGTTTCCAACGATATATCCCCTGACCGAGGTGGGGATGCAGATTACGGGTGTTTTTATCGGGGTCATTTGGCTCTGGTGCTTTGTGGGATTCTTATGGCCCAGTCTACTTGCTCTGGTGGCCTTTGGCCTGACGGACTTTGCATCGTTTGGGCAAGTGTTGAGCATGTCGTTTGGCCATCATGTGCCAATTTTGCTGCTGTTTTCTATGATTTTGTTCGGCTCACCCCAACATGTGGGTGCAACCCGGTACATCACCAGATGGTTTTTGACTAGAAAAGTGTTCAATAACCGTCCCATTATCTTTGCGTTCGTGTTTTTCTTTGCCACCTATGCCCTGTCTGTGGCGGTGAACGTTACTCCGTCTTTGATTTTGATGTGGTCGGTACTCTACGGTGTGTTAAAAGAGTTGGGCTATAAGAAGGGCGATAAGTTTGCGTCTCTCATGCTGGTAGGTACCTTCTTGGGGTCAATCTCCGGGCAGGCGTCTCTGCCGTTTACAGGGTCTACGTTGGCGATTCTCAGCGTGTTTGAGACGGCGGCAGACATGACCATGCCCGCCCTGCAATACATTCTGCTCGGGTTTATCTTTACGGTTTTGATTTTCATCGTGTACTGTCTGTTTATGAAGCTCATCTTAAAACCGGCAGACTTGGAAAAAGTAGCC
>WRBE01000058.1 GCA_009779845.1 Oscillospiraceae bacterium | reverse complement strand
GGAGGAAGTGGAACTGTTATCTCTCGTAAATCTTTTTCATATACATGCGGTTGCGCCTGCCCTGATTGCAAAGAAAAAATTTCTGATTGTAGGTGTTTAAGGCAGATGTACAAGTATTTTGTTAATGTACGATCTTTGTCTTTCGATATAACAGTATTGCAATCAGACGCAAATATGGGAATTTCCCAATAACGTACATAACCAGCGTTTGCACCCGAGGCACTGACGGTAATAACGTCAGCATTACGATTTGAATTATTGTGGGTTATAGATGGCTCTATTCCACCTGCTACGACTGGTACATCTCCTTGTTGTGCTTGTTCTGCCGTCATTGTCTGACCTTTTTCGATGTCCGCAATTTCTCCCAGCTTTACAAGCTCAAATCTGTTTGTAAGCAAAGCGACTTTTCCCTTTTTGCTCAAATTAACCCGTCCACCAAACTTGCTCGTCCCATACTCCAAAAATCCGCTCATGCGACCATAAGAAAGGTGCTTAGCAACAGTTTCATCAATTACCACAGGGTGATTTCCGAGAAAAGCATTAAGAATATAGCTATTTATTTTCTGCGGATCAAACACATTGTTTTCATCAAAAAGCATTGTGCCCCCCGACAAATGTTTTAGCCCCTCATGACCACGGCGACCAATAAACTTATACCCCAAGAAAGCTCGGATATCTTCTTTTTGTGAACCAGATGTTGCAACGACTACATTTTGTCTATATGTCAATAGGAAGTATAGCATTTTTTCTTTTTCAACTTCAAAGACTTTTGCATAAGAGGCATCGCCAAATTCCCTTACATAGTCTTTGTAAAGCTCATGGTTTTCCATAGCATCACTTGGGCTTTCGTTCACAAAAGACACATAATCCTCGTAGTTCAAATTGTCATAAACATTTGCAACATAAGCAGAGAACGCCCGCTCAATTCCTGATACAGTAACATCACGCTTGTTTGTGAAAAAGGTGTTTATAGCTTGAGCTATCCTTTCGTGGTCATTATCTGGACGACGTTCTAAAAATAGAATTACCGTATTTGTTCCAGTTTCCATAAATGTGCCAGAACCGAGCTCGACAATGGCTTTCACATTGAAATACTTAAAGATAATATCACGAGCACGCGAATAAATACCGCCATTTGAAAGTATAGAACTTGGCAAAATAACCCCTGCCCAGCCGCCAACTTTCAAAAGCTGCTTCATGCGTTCAATGAATAGGCACTCTATCTCTGAGCTATTGTCGGTCAAGCTACTATATAAGTCAAAACTCTCTGCTCCGTGTCTGAGCATACGCCGAAAAGCATCTACGGAATATGGAGGATTTGAAATCAAAACATCGAATTGTCCGTTATTTTTAGGATTAAACTCATCTGCATGTTCCAATTTTCCGCTATATTCGTTTGTTTTTTTGAAGTTCCCCAAACCATTCGCACATATTATGCGAGCCTCGCCATCACCATTGAAAAAAGCACTAACTTTTGCTGTTTTTACAAGTCTATAGTCCAGATCTATACCATATACATAATCTTTTGCCCATAAAAACTTTGTCAAGCCCGACCATAACTTGAAATCGGTCTTAACGGTTGGGTTTGCTTTATCTGTTCGAGCGTGTTCTATTACTTCTTGCATTGTTGACATATATTCTGTAAGAAAATGGCCTGCTCCAACTGCAAAATCTATTACAAAGGGTAATGGTTGCGGATGTCTGTTGTCCAATTTTTCTTGCACGAACTTATCTAAAGGCAAGGAAGATATAATGAAGCGAGCGATTGGAACCGGAGTGAAGAATTGTCCACTTTCTTGTTTCATACTATCGTTCAATATACGCTCGAACAGCTCTCCCAAAAAAGCGTGTTTTTGACCATACCTAAATTTATACCCTTGTAGCAATTCAACTATTTCCCGAACAACTTTTGCGTTATCTTTAAAAAACGCATCATTTTCTATTTCTTTAAATGCAAAATTGGGGCTTTTTTTAAGCCTCAATGTGGTATATATTTTATTTATCAGGCTATTATCGGACGTTATGCTTGCACCTGAATCTTCAAGAGCTCTATCAAAATCATCTTTTGTGTAGTCATCAACTTTTATATTAACAAAATCATACATGCCATCTTTATATAAATCGTTTAACCGCATCTGCAACTCTATATCATTGTCATCCTCACGCCATTGGAACGATAATTCATTTTGATTATCAGAATTTTCAACTTCATCTTTAATTTTGCAGATAAATAGATTCAATAATTTATTAAAGGCATTTGGCTTGTCTGATATTGCATTGTGCCTCAGAATCTCCATCAATCCGTTATAAATTATTCCATCGTCACCCTCTTTTAGGTCTTGGAGCATCTCATAAGTCAAAGCCTTATAAATTATATGATAGGGTCTTGCGTGCTCCTCAAATATACCATTGTCCTTAAATGTCTTGTTCCAATGATTGTGTCTTTCCTTTGTATTAGATAACGCTTTCCATTCCTCCGAAACAGCGATAATATCATTCTTTGGAACTATTTTCCCATCAAGCAAGGTTGACGAATAAAGACAAAGGTACTTTGTTTCCGTATCAAAGCCGTAGTATGTAAATAGTTGGCCACCATCTTGTAGCATTTTTTTGTATTCTTTGGTGTGCTCTGCTCCCCACGTCTTGCATTCAATCATCAAAAAGGCTTGTCCATCTGCATCATTAACTAAAACATCAAGCTCTCCAGAATGACCTCTGCCAGATGGATAAATTTTTTCTAGCTCTATAGAATTTGGGGAGTATCCTTTTTCGAGTAAGCGATTTACACATTCCAAAACAACTAAATTTTCTTGGTTTGCAAAATTGCTGGTTGATTTACTGCCAATAGTAATTCGAGCCGATTGGTCAACTGAGCTATCAGCATATTCTATATTCTTATTAGAGAGGTCAACACGCACGGCATATCCGTTATGCTGTGGATATATTTTTTGATAAATCCCAACTTCTCCATCCACAGGGGCGAAGTTAAGTGTAATTATCCATTTTTTCATAACTTCCACAGTAATAGCCATCTTCGCATCACCCCAATATATAGTATTTCAAGGTGATTATACAACAAAAAGTGCAAAAATGTCAAGCTGATGGCCTGCTGCGGCACTCTGCCGACACTTCACCCTTTCCCCGCTTGTCAACCTATCATCCAAAAACCAGAATCCGTCAAGGCCGGGCGCACTTTGCCCGTTCATTTTAGCCTTGACGGATTCTGGTTTTTGGATATACTCTCGGCGGCGGGAAAGGGGTGTCTGTTTCGGACACCCCTTGTCTTTCCTCTGCACTTCGGATATAATTTTTTGCAACGAGGAACAATTCGCATATACTTGTGTCGATTATAATTAGATAGCTCAATTCTTGAAGAAAGGAGGACAACCCCATGAACCAGTACAGTATCCCCCGCAACAATCCGCTCCGCTATCTTCCGCTGGTGTACTTCTTGCCTGCGGAACTGCTTGCCGGATCGCCCACGCTCCGCACCCTGCCGAGGTGCTTTAGCGAAGTGGCAAAATCTGAAACCCACATTGCCACAATCAGGAGCGACCAATTTCTCAATGAGATTATGATGGCTACGGCAAGGCTTGTGTTCCCACATTTCGGCTTGCGTGGCTGGGTAGAGCACTATACAGACTACTGTCCGGCATGGGCATTAGCGTACGTCACACCCGCATGGGCGAAAGCCCTAGAGGGCGAAATCGGCTGGGGCTTACAAGCTCTGTTCGACTTGCGGAAAGATGAATATATCCTGTTCTTTGAGCCGGAGTACGCAAAAGAAGTGATGGGCAGAGCCGTACAGCGTGGTATCACCGAGCAGGGCTGGCAGGGCATTCTGGACACCGTGCGAGAAATCCCCTGCCATGAGGACTTTGAGCCTTACGGTAGCCGAGTGTATCTGGATTTTCGTCGCAAATGGTATCACACACGCTCCAAAAAGGTGAAGATGGTATCACTTGACCAGTACCTAGCGGACGAAACCCACAGCATCCACGACCTCGCCACCGATTCCGTGGACATTGCGGGGATGGTGGAGGCCGAGGACTTTGCCGAGCGGTTCAAGGAGCGGCTATCCGAAAAGGATTTGGAAATCTTGGAGCTGCGGGCAGAGGGGCACACCTTTGAGCGGATTGCCGCCAAGATGGGCTACAAGACGCACAGTGGGGTTATGAAACGCATTTGGGCTATCAAAGACGAGTTCATCAAATACGAAAATGAGCAACAGTAGAAACCACGCAATCAGCCGAGAGCGTGGTTTTTTGTCGCTCAAACGAAAGGAGCAAACGCCATACCACAATACGCAATAATGAGATTCGCCAAGCACAAGGGCGGTGGTGGTGGGGCATTGGAAGCCCACCACGAACGCAAAAAAGAGAAATATGCCAGTAACCCCGACATTGATCCCAACCGCAAGAGCCGAAACTTCCACATCATCCAGCCGGAGCGCACCTACTGGCGGGAGGTGGACAACCGTATCAAGGCGGCGGGGTGCAAAACCCGTAAGGACAGCGTCCGCTTTGTGGACACGCTCATCACCGCCAGCCCCGAATTTTTCAAGGGCAAGAAGCGGTCGGAGATTCAAGCTTTTTTCAAAACTGCCGTTGACTTCCTCGCCCAACGGATTGGCAGGGACAATATCTTCGCCGCTACCGTCCACATGGACGAGAAAACGCCCCATCTGCACCTCTGCTTTACGCCCATCACACAGGATGGGCGTTTGTCGGCTAAGGAGATAATCGGCAACCGCACCCAGCTTACCAAGTGGCAAGATGATTTCTTCGCCCACATGGTCAAGAAATTCCCCGACCTAGAGCGGGGCGAATCCGCCAGCAAGACAGGGCGGCGGCATATTCCGACTAGGGTGCTGAAAGAGAGTATTTCTCTTTCAAAGCAAGCCGAGAAAATTCAAGAGGTGCTGGATAGCATCAACCCTATCAATGCCAAGAAAAAGAAAGAGGAACTCGCTCCCATGTTGCACAAGTTTATCCCGCAAGCGGAGAGCTACTTCACGCACATGAAGCGGTACAAGCGCGAATTTGAACGGCAGGAGCGAGAGAACGCCGCACTTGAAAAAGAGATTGCAGACGGCAAACTCGGATTGAGTGAGCGTCTGCAAATGTACAACCTGCAACGGGACTACGAGCAGTTAAAGACAGTCTACAACGCAGTCTCCGAAGAAGAACGCAAAAAGGCCGCAAGGGCAGTATTTCAACCGCAACGGCAACGGCAAGCAAGAGATTACCACGAAAGAGGAGGGTGATAAGCACACAACCGCACCACCAAAATTTAATATCACGGAGGGCTGCCAATCTATGCCGGACAAATCCCAAACGCCAAATACCAACCCTCAAGAAATCGAGCTGCCGCAGAGCATCATCAGCGAGTTTGCTCGTTTTCTTGCTCCTGAAATGAGAAAATTTTACGAGAGCGAGGAGGGTCAAAGAATGTTTGCCGAATGGCAAGCGGAGCAAGGAAAGAAGCAATTGTAATAGAAAAGGGAGACGGGGTCGTGTTTCACGACCCCGTCTCCCTTTTTTTGTTTACCCTCAGAACCACACCGTCACGGCGAAGCCACCACGGAAATAAAAATGGTTCGTCTTTGGGTCATTTGGTGGAGACTAGTGGACTTGAACCACCGACCTCTCGCGTGTGAGGCGAGCGCTCTAACCAGCTGAGCTAAGCCTCCTTGGCGCACACATTTTCTGCGGAAAATGTATGGTTCGCTTCGCTCACGGTGCGCCTTCGAAAGGGGACTAGTCCCCTTTCGACCTTTCCCCTAGCCTCCGGCGGGGTTAAGGTCAAGGGCAAAGGGCGTTAAGGACATTTTTTGATAAAGTGCCCCACAGGGCTTTTGCCCTGTGGGGTGGTGACGCGTACGGGGTTCGAACCCGTGATGCCGCCGTGAAAGGGCGGAGTCTTAACCACTTGACCAACGCGCCATGCTCGCTCTAGCGGTGTCTGCGTTCCGTTTCCGCCGCCGGGCTTTGCCCTCCGGCGAAAACTACACTCCGTCACCGCATTGCTGTGCTTCCGATGCAAACCCACTTCGTTGGGCTTTGCATCGGGGTGCCAAACGGAGGCTTCGCCCCCGTTTGGCTGGTAGCGGCAACTGGATTTGAACCAGTGACACTCCGGGTATGAACCGAATGCTCTAGCCAACTGAGCTATGCCGCCATATCGCCATGACAGTATACCCAATCATATTCCGTTTGTCAACAACTTGGGCAAAAAAAATAAGAGCACTTTCATTTTGTGTGAATTTATGCTACAATGGTCATAACACAAGGGTGAGGTGCATTCCAATGTCATACGTAACGGTAATCGGTGCGGCTACCATGGATATTAGTGCAAAATCGGCACGGCGCATTATTCCGTGCGACTCGAACCCCGGGACGATTCGACGCTCTATCGGAGGCGTCGGGCGCAATGTCGCAGATAATCTGGCGCGGCTCTCTGCACCCGTCAAGTTAATCGTCGCCGTTGGAGAAGACTTGTTTGGCGCGGAGATTTTGGAGGGCTGTCGGTGCGTTGGGATTGATGTGAGTCATTGTCCGTGTATTGCGGGCGTGTCCACTTCGACCTACAATGCAGTACTGGACGCAGACGGCGAGATGCACGTGGCGGTGATGGACGACTCTTGCCTGTTGTCCATGGCGCATATTGAGGCCCACGCCGATGCGATCGCCGACTCTCGGCTGATTGTGCTCGACATGAATTTGGATGCGGGGCTGATTGGTGAGATTCTCGGCCGCTTTGCGGGGATTGATTTCTATGCCGAGACGGTTTCATCCACGAAGGCGCAAAAGATTAAAGAGCATGTCGGGCGGTTTCACACGATTAAGATGAATGCGCTTGAAGCATCGGTTCTGGCCGGTATGGAGATTGAGAGCGAAGCGGACATCTGTGCCGCCGGGGACTATTTTATGCGTGCGGGGACGAAGCGGGTTGTGATTTCACTGGGTGCCCGCGGCCTGTATTACCGCACACGGGACGAGGAAATTCGCCTTACAACGATGCCCCTGTCGCCCCAAAACGCCACCGGTGCGGGAGATGCGATGATGGCGGGTCTGGTGTACTGTTCGGTGGCGGGAAAAAGTGCCGCATATACGGCGGAGTTTGCACAGACGATGGCGCAAATCGCGCTGATGAGCGAGACGACGGTGAGTGAGCGGATTTGTGTACAGAACGTAGAAAAACAAATGAGAGGAATAAAATCATGAAACAATACTTGGAAATCAGCAAGGAAGTAGCAGAGGCATTGACGGCAGGGCGGCCCGTTGTGGCATTGGAGTCGACGATTATTTCGCACGGATTCCCCTACCCGCAGAACTTGGAATGTTCGCAGACCTGTGAGAGCCGTATCCGTGAAGCGGGGGCCGTGCCTGCGACGATTGCGATTATAGACGGCAAAATTAAGGTCGGACTCTCGGATGAGGAAGTGTTGTTCCTCGCCAAAGCCGAAGGTATCAGCAAATGCTCCCGGCGTGATATTGCGGCGGTCGTGGCGGGCGGACGGAGTGCCGCGACGACGGTGGCGAGCACGATGATTGTCGCGGCGATGGCGGGCATCAAGGTCTTTGCCACGGGCGGCATCGGCGGTGTACATCGGGGAGCGGAGCAGACATTTGACATCTCTGCCGATTTGGAAGAGCTCGCACAGACGCCGGTTGCGGTGGTTTGTGCCGGGGCGAAGTCGATTTTGGATTTGCGGCTGACCCGTGAATATCTGGAGACGGCGGGCGTACCCGTGATTGGGTATGACACGGACGACTTCCCGAATTTTTACACACGGCGCAGCGGTACGAAAGTGGATTACAACATACAGACAACCGAAGAGATCGCGGGCCTGATTCGTACTTCACATGAATTGGGGATGCAGGGCGGCATTTTGGTCTGCAACCCGATTCCCGCAGAGAGCGAGTTGGATTACGAGTTCATTACCGCGAATATTGATGCTGCGATTCAAGAAGCGGAGCGGCAGGGAATCGCGGGGAAAGAGACAACGCCGTTTTTGTTGGGCAAGTTGTACGAAATCACCGGCGGCAAGAGCATAGAGGCAAATAAGGCTCTGGTGTTCAACAATGCAAAAGTGGCGGCGGAGATTGCGGTGGCACTCTCGAAAATTTAATCCCGTATATTTTGTTACCTTTTGTAACTCTCGCCAAAATTACAGAGATTCCTTTCTTTTACATTGCATGTTCGAGCGTTTTCTTGTATAATTGACATAAGCGATGACTTTTATAGTCGGGCAAGTCTGGGCTTGTCCGACTATTCATTTGTAAGGGAGACTTTGTTATGAGACGTATACAGAAGATACTGGCGTTTGTGTTGGTTGCGGCCTTGCTCTTTGGGTTTGTGCCTATGGTCAGCGGGGCGGCTTCGGCTTTTACGCCGGCGCATAGTGTGGTTCGCATCGGACTGAATGCCCCGAACTGTTGGGCGGTGACGCCTACTGTGACGCTTGCAAATTCGGGCGGCCTGATGGTGGGGACGTTTAATACGGCGCGGGAGTTTGTGCCGAGCACACCCGGCGTGTCGTTCAACACCTTGACCGTCACGGCTACAGGGACTACGGTTATGATCCGCAACGCGGGCGGGCAGACACTCCATAACGGACCCGGGCCGATTGCCATTGCGCCGGGGAACCCCACACAACTTACATCGTACACCCTGCCGAATGCGAGCTTCGGCGGGAACGTGCGGAGTACATTCCAGTTCTTCGGCGGGTTTCGCTTTACCGCGTCGGGCGGGAATCTGACGATTGTAAACTATGTGGATATTGAAGACTACTTAAAGGGCGTTATACCCTACGAGATGCCGGCCTCTTGGCATATTGAGGCTTTGAGAGCGCAGGCGATTGCGGCTCGTACCTTTACTTATCGCCACATGGGCCGCCGTAACAGCGAAGGCTTTGATTTGCGAAACACCACCGCCGACCAAGTCTACCGCGGCATGGGCGGGAGCGCGACCGTCCGCACGAACCAGTCGGTTACGGATACCCGCGGCATGGTGATGCTCCACGACGGGCGGCCGATTGGGGCGTACTATTTTGCCGCATCCGGCGGGGCGACGGAGAACTCGTCCAACGTCTGGTCGGCGCAGCTCCCCTATTTGATTGGTGTGTTAGACCCGTATGAGACCATCACCTCCATCCGCTGGGAACGGACGCTGACGGCGGCGGAATTTCGTACACACATGATGCGCAACAATAACGCCGCGGGCTTCCGTCTGCCGAATATCGTGGATGTCATCCCGGAGTACACGGCGATGGGCAACATGTTCTCGGTGACTTTTGTAGCGGCAAACGGTGACCGACAGACCTATTTCCGCGGTGATACACGGACGCGGGTTAATTCGGGTTTGCATGCCACATTTAACAGCCAACGGTTTACGATTACAAGAAACCAGCCGCACATCGGCGCGTTGGACGCCGCGGACGCGCTGTACGAGGCATATCAGGCCGAACTGTATACCCTGGAGGAACTCTACCCCTACCATAGTGAGGCCGAGATTATGGAGATGGCGGAGGCGGGTTTGGTTCGGCTGCATGAGGCCTCCGA
The DNA here is from genome assembly GCA_009779845.1 of Oscillospiraceae bacterium. GTDB lineage: Bacteria > Bacillota > Clostridia > Oscillospirales > Oscillospiraceae > WRAB01. The sequence continues at coordinate 6,627 of WRBE01000058.1, read as the reverse complement.
GGAGGCCATAGAGGCACTCAACACCGGAGCTCTGACCTTTACCGTCCGCAACTACGGTTTCGGCCACAATGTGGGTATGAGCCAATGGGGTGCCAGCGCGATGGCCAATGCGGGCTATACCTTTGATCAAATTCTCTGCCACTACTACACGGGCATTACCATCACGGGTGTAGCAGACCAACCGACCCCGACCGAGTTTGCGGACGTGTCGGCCGGTGCGTGGTACCATGCGGCGGTGCGGTATGTGTATGAGCGGGGCTTTATCTTCGGCGTCGGCGGCGGGCTGTTCGCGCCCTATGCAACGGCGACCCGGGCCGAGTTTGCGACCATCGTGGCCCGCTTGGAGGGCGTGAACGCGCGGGAATGGGCGCGGCCAGGTACCGTGCGCACATCGACAGGCCTCGGCGTGGTCAATGTCCGCTCCGGGCCGGGTGCGGGGCATCCGAGTATCGGTACCCGTGCGCACAACTCCGCGGTGCAGATTATCGGACAGGCCGTGGGGACGGACGGTATGATTTGGTTCCGCATCATCAACGGCACCGGGCACGGCTATATGCGTAGTGACTTCATACAGGCACAGCCCGGTCCGTTCAGCGATGTGGCACCCGGGGCATGGTACGCGCCTTTCGTAGCATGGGCGGCCGAAAACGGCGTTGTCTCGGGTCTTGGGGACGGCAGATTTAACCCCGGCGGGCTTGTCACCCGACAGGAGATGGCTACGCTGCTCGGCAATTACCTTCGGTCGCTGAACATTACCCTGCCGGGGAATGATGACGTGCCGCCGATAACAGACCTCGACCTTGTCGCTTGGTGGGCGGTGGAAAATATATTGGCGATGCAGAGAGCCGGGATAATAAACGGCAGACCCGACGGCTCCTTTAACCCGCTGGGATTCAGCAACCGTGCGGAGATGGCGCAGATTATTGCGAATTTCCATCGGATTGCGATTGGGGATTGATTTTGGGTTTGTAGTATGTGCAAAACCCCCGCCGGGTGGCGGGGGTTTTTGTGGTTTTGGGGGAGTTGATACAAGTTTACTTATCTAACAATTCTCGCTTGATAGGGTGGTGCATTTAAAATTTCATATATTTCCGTCTCCAGTTCCTCAGCAGACACGGTATAAACGCCTCTTTCTGTACTGCCTCGTATAACATCTACCGCCTCTTGCCTTACATCTTCCACCGTGCGAATAGGTACCGTGGCGTTGATGCTCTCCAAATTTCTGCGCAACTCAGCAAAACTAAACCCATCTTCATCCAAATTAGCATATGACACAAAAATATCTTCGTCATTCGCAAGGCTTTGTAGGCTGCGGCTATTTTCTTCCAGCACAAATACACTTAGTGGGCTTTGCCCGGACAGGTAGTAATAATATCCCGGCGTGTCCCACAATCCGCCGACCGGCGTTGACAAAAGTAAGATATATTGGCCGCCTATCTCAAATTCTGGGACATAGTCAACAATGAAAATTAGCTCATCTGTGACCCCGCCTTCCACTCTGAGTGTAATTTCACGTGTAGAAGTTTCGCCCCTTAATACTTCGTGTATTTCTATATAATAGTCTGTGAAAACAAGGCGACCTCCGTAATGTATGTTTTCAATGAGAAACGGTTCTGATTTTCCCGTCACCGTACCGTGCACAATGAGCATAGCTTGCCCTAATCGTTCTTCTATGGGGAACCATGCAAATGAAGCACTTTGCATAATGATTGGGATGTCGTCCATATCATTTTCTGCTATATAATAATGTTCTTCTTCACTTGCCGGCATAAAGTAATCGTTATTTTCTTCCTCGACGTTATATGGTTCAGCAGTATATGGCTCGGCGTTAAAAAGGGGAATTCCAAACGCAAAAACCAACAAAAAGCATAATAAAACTGTGGCAAGGAACAGGTTGCGTTTAATAGGTTTCATACTTTACTCCTTTCTTAGCGGCTATAATTTAAAGCTCTAACGCCGGCTATGTCAACGGCATTTGGTATTCTCCTGTGCTCTCCCGGGCTGACATATGGAAACATTACTGCCGGTCGTGCGTTTGCATGGCCAAGTCCAAGCGCATGGCCTGCTTCGTGTGTAAATACGGTGCGGTAGTCAAAAAGAAAGGTGCTCATAATGGGTGGACTATTGTGAAAGGCGAAATTTCGGTTCATTAGTATGTCTACCTCAATAATTTCTCTTAATCCATTTACTGTTGAACCTGAGAAATATGATCGAGCTATTCCTACGCGGTGGTCGTTCAAAAGTATTTGGTAATAGATTAGATTCCGCCCATCTGTTGCGATAGTTGCCCAGTTGGTTAGTGAATGCCTTGTAGGAGACAGCAACAACATCCCGTGTCCAATATGATTATTCCATGCTGTCAACGAATTGTGAAAATCGCTTATTGTTTGACTGCTAAAACTTGTATGTGCATTGAAAATAACGGATGACCCGTTTCTCCATCTGCCATCTAAGCTGATAGCTGGCGGCGTAGGTGTTGGCGTAGGCGTAGGCGTCACCGCCCAAGTAACCGTCCAGCTAACCGGATCTCCCATAGCGGGAACGCCGCTGACCGCCGTAGGCCTCGCCGGTATAGTCGGCGTGTGGTTCGCCCTGGAGACGTGTGACGCATTCGGCCATGTGATTGTGTCCCAAGCCGTGCCGGCGGCAACCTCTCGTGTAAGCTGGGTGCTGCTGGTCCTGGTCCACCCGGCCGGTGGGTTAGCTGTCCAAGTCGCACCTGTTCCGGCGTTGAACGTCAGGGTGCGGTTGGGTGCCCATCTGGCATAAAACCGCGTCTGCGCAAGCGTAATTATACTGCTTGCCGTAATCTGCGTCCCGCCGTCCCGTGCGGTCCGGGAAGCCGAACAGCCAGCCTTGCACCTTTGTAGACTAGTATATCGCAGGTGCGGCTGTTTATAAATGAGGAACCGCCCCGCTGGGTGGCGGGGCAGTTGGTTGTGGTGGGGTGCTACCGCACTATAGCCGCGAAGCTTTCGGATAGTTGGCCGAAGTTTTGGATTTGTAGATCGGCTAAATCGCCGATGGTTGGAAGGAACCAGTGATTATCAGGAGACACGCTTTCCAGTTCTTCATACATATCAACGGTCAAATTTTCTCCAAATGCAATCGCCCGTCCGTAGGAATCAGGCAGATAGTATGCACCTTGCCAAGGGTTTATTAAAAACATCGGCAAAGTTGTGGAGAGGTTGTTACCGTAATTCGGGTCGTTTAAGAAAAATACCAGAACGTCGCCGGTAGCTAGAGGGAGTTTATTTCTGCTTTCCATAAGAAAATTCCCTATTTGCCCACCTTGTTGTCCGAGGTCTAATACATCACCTATGGTAACATCGCCCTTGAAAACTTCTAAAACCCGAATTCGATTGATTGTATAGGGGCTATATCTAGGGATGTGTTCTTCGCCGTAGAATAGCGAGTTTGGTAGGTGCGGTGAGGTTGGGTCTACCCACTCTACTCTTTCGTCTAATACTTCGGCCATTACAATGTGCGTGAGCCCGGGTCGTAGCCCATAGTATCCCATCATAGTTCCAGCTAACATATCATCAAGTGTGGAATGTGACGCCCAATCTGCACTTACATTCATTGTTAGCAGTCTGTCACTTGCCAAATCACTTTCATCAAACATATCCCGTATCCAATCCGGCAGAAAATCCTCGTCATGGGTGGGAACAGATTCGCTTTGCGATTCTGTTCCCATTGAATCGTTTTGGTTTGCACTTGCACAGGCCGTTAGAAACAACAGGGCAAGTATTGCTACTACTATAAAAATTCGTTTCATAATACGAGTGCTCCTTTCATTTAATACAGCCAGTTAACGCTTTGGACATCAAAAGGCCATGGAAGCGTCACGTTATTTCGATTTCTGCCAGTCCACATGATGCTATGCATGACAACGCCTCCTTGTACAGTAGGATTGTCGCATAACCCAACAGCATGACCTAATTCATGTGCCGTGGTACTGGCAACGACGTTTCGAAGGTTTGTTACTTGCGGTCTGTTCAGGTCAATCATAATTGGGTTAAAAGAGATGTCAAAACGCCGAAGCTGTGTGCCAACTACTGTGATATCATATATGGTTCCGTAACGCCCATCATGATAAGAAGTTATCCAAATTTCATTATTTGAGGTTCCGTTCATGGCAAAGCTAACATTCGTACTTCGGCTGTTCCAATTGTTGAAACCGTCTTGAAGGCCCTGCTGCCAAGAACCCGGAAGGTTAGGATTGCGCATACGGAGCGTTGTGGAGTGATACCAATAATTCTCATGCCGAGTTGAATCACGCCACCGAGCGAAATATGTTACAATGCCAACCGGAACATTAGTGGTTGCTGTTACATTTTGCCCTCTTTCATAACGGCCGTTCGTAGTAGCCCACCCACGGAAAGTACGCCCGCTCCAAGTTGGCGTAGGTAGGGGGCCTTGGTCGCCTAAACGTGTGCCGAAAGCTCTAGCCCAACTGGCCGGATTTGTAGCGGTTCCGCATGGTGAGTTGGCATTCCAATGTATGGTGGTAGTATTGCCCCAAGTAACCGTCCAAGAGGTCTGTCCACCTGTGGCCGGGACGGTGCCCGTCGGCCTCCCCGGTATGGTCGGCGAGAGAGTCGCTCTGTTGACGTGCGACGCATTCGGCCATGTGATTGTGTTCCAATTTGTGCCGGCGGCGACCTCTCGTGTAACCCGCGTCCCGCCGGTTCGCGCCGTCCGGGAGGCCGTGCAGTCGGCCTTGGGTCTCTGTAAATGAGCATATCGCATGTACGGCTGTTTGTAAATGTGAACCGCCCCGCCGGATAGCGGGGCGGTTGTCTGTGGGGTTAGCGTCTGGCCTCCTCTACAAGCAGGGCTTCAAAGCTTTCGGAGAGCCTGCCGAAGGATTCGATTTGGAGGTCGATTAGGTCGTCGATGGTGAGGGTGAGCAATATTTCTTTACGGCTTTCATCCGGTGCTATGTTTTCTAATATTTCATCCATGTCTAAAAGTATAAATCTGCTACCATCGCTAACCGCAGGGAAACGATACACGCTTTGAAAAGGGTTCATCATGCCGATAAAACCTTCTGGAGAATCCACATATGGCAAGAGAAACACCACTACATCATCTCCGGGGGCTATAGGTGCCATTTCAATGGTCAGTTGCCGTTCGCCCACCTTGGCACCGGTTTGCATAATTTCTAGGATTTCTCCGGGTTGAGTTTCTCCTTGGAAGACTTCCAGAACATAGATTCGATATACTGTTACGAGCAAATAAGGGTCATCTACATCCGGGGGAGGTGTCCCCATGTGCATACATATCCAATCGAGCCGTTGGTCTAATATTTCGGCACGCACAACATCGCCTGCCCCTGTAACAAGAGCGTCTACGTTTTCGTATAGCCGCCAAAACGCATGTGCACGTGGAACTGCGTCTGGATTTAGGAGGGCTGGCAGGATTTCTTGTATCATATTTCTGTGTCTAAGTGCGTGCTGTGCATCTTGATTTTCGCTTACGACAGGTTGATTTTCCTCGCATTCCTGCTTTTCTTGAGTGTTGTTTGCACATGCAGTAAAGGCTAGTAGTATCAACATAAAGATTGTAATCAGAAAAATTCGTTTCATATATCTCACACTCCTTGATTAACGTCCGTATAGAATTTGAACACTTGTAATGTCAATAGAGGATGGAGTTGTTCGGAGATTTTGCCATTGTGCCACAGTTGACGGTACCGTCATAATAGAAGATGCAGGGCCACCCATTCCGCCGCTGGGATTGTCCCGTAATCCCAAGACATGGCACAGTTCATGTACAGTTATAGTTGTGATTAAGTTGTTGAGATTCAATCCAAACATAGCCGCATCGTGTCTAATCCAGCCTTCGTTCATCTGAATTGCAAACCGAGTTATGCTCCGCCCCTGTCGAGCCGCAGGTACAGGCGAGGTCGGACTGTATAACCCAAGCCAGTCAACATTTAGATTCGACATTACTGTGACAATATTAGCATTTGAAGCAGTTGATGTATTAAAAGAAACGGGGCTGGGAATGGCATTTACATTTAGCCTGCCATCATTCATAACGCTCTGCCAAGTTCGGCCTCCTCCGGCAATATGGTTTGCATTGACCCAGCGGATGGGAATTGCATTTCCGTTAAACCAATAGCTTAAGTGTCGCCAAGGTTCATTCCATCCGGCCCAATAAGTGACTGTAGGGGCATTTGGTGTCCGCGTGGCCGTAGTAATACGAGTCCCCAAATTAGAAGAAGAGTTTGTAAACCAGCCGGCAAAATGATGCCCGCTACGTGTTGGCGTGGGCAATGTCCCCACAGTATCTCCCCGGGTGCGGACTGTGCTTGTTGGACTAACAGTACCCCCGTTGGGATTCCATGTGATTGTTATCGTGGTGCCGGGTACTGGCGTTGGTGTGGGCGTAGGCGTCACCGCCCAAGTAACCGTCCAAGAGGTCTGCCCGCCCGTAGCCGGGACAGTCCCCGCGGGCCACGCCGGTATGGTCGGTGTGTGGTTCGCCCTGTTGAGATGCGACGCATTCGGCCAAGTAATCGTATTCCAAGCCGTTCCGACATCAACATTTCGTGTAAGCTGGGTGCTGCTGGTTCTGGTCCATCCGGCCGGTGGGTTAGCTGTCCAAGTCGCACCTGTT
>WRBE01000057.1 GCA_009779845.1 Oscillospiraceae bacterium | reverse complement strand
TACACGCAGGGTAAATGTGTTGTGTGCCGCTGTCATCGGATTATGCTCGGCAGGGTTCCAGAACGGTGCCAAGAGACGCGGATCACCATCAGTGAATCTCCACGGTGCTGGGCTTTCGTCTGCGTCAATCAAGCTGAAACCGGGAGCCAACGTGAAGCTTGGCAATTCTGTAATGGGTGTACCGTTCGGTACCGTTATCGCTATTACCTCTGCAACCTCTCCATCAAGCGTTAAGGTTCCTGGTGCTGATGCCCATACATCAGGCACCCATACTCCGCTGACCTCGTCTTGTACAAGAAGCTGGAGACGGAAAGTTACTGTCCGCTCAATCGGTGCAAATACCGCACGGAACGTCATATCTCCGGTGACACTCATGCCGATTGGGGTCGCTTCTACCCAGTTGCCATCCACATACTGTTCCCAGCCAGCAAACTCTACTCCGCTCGGCGCAACCGGCATCGGAACATGCCGATGTCTCTCGGCTACAAGCACTATCCCTTGCGGCAGAGAGAACATATATTGCTCACCGTCCTGTAATATCTGATGAGTGTTTCCGTCATTCCCCATGGTATGGAGCGTGCCCGGGCCATCTACTCTAAATATTACACTCCCTACTGGAGCAAATACCGGGCGGAGTTCCATCCCATCTGTAATCCGCACGCTCAGTATGTCAGGAACGAGTACCCAATTATCACTAAGGGCTGGGATTTCACGCTGCCAACCGAGAAGTGCTTGGCCAGCAGGCGGTATAACTGCCGGCAAGTCCGCCGCAGTCAAAAACCCGCCATGCGGAACCGCAACAGGATAGAATTCATCATCGGGGTATATGGTGCCCATCCCCGCAGTGAACAACACGATCCAGTCTGTCCGCTCAAAGCGCATTTGAAACGTATATGCTGTATTTTCGCCATCGAGTTGCTCATTGAATATGTCGTAAACTCTGAGCCAATTTCCCGACGATGGGTCTGACGTTTTATACCATGTGCCGATAAAGCCGTTGTTCAGAACTACCTCTGGCACTTGCTCAGGGGTCAGAGTGGTCCACGGCTCAATCGTTGTCGTCAGCACCGAACCGGGTGCGAAGTTGCCGCCTATACCAGCTCTTGTAAAGGTTATCGTAATAGAATCGCCTTCATAATACTTCTCTCCATTGGCAAGTGCACTTGTCGAAACAAGCGTTACCATCATTATAATTGCCATAAGTAAGAAGAGAATTTTCGTGCTATGTCTTTTGGCTTTCACTAATATGTCCTCCTTTAGAAAATTATATATCCGTACTGTGTCTTTTCCAATGTTTCGCCATGTAGCCTCCTTCAGTAATTTATAATCTGTACAAAGTCTTTCAAAATATTTATTTAGCAACAACGCTACTGTTCCGTTGTCGCTTTTTAATATTTAATGTAAATTATTATAACATGATATTCTTTTGTTTGTTTTCACAAGGCACATCCACGTGTATACCTTTTGGCAAGCTTTCTTCTCCCCTCTCCATATCCATGTTTGAGTCGTCAAAAATGTAAAATCTGATTTGTATCATTTGTTAACAAACTTGCTTTACAATTAGGATATACTGTTTTAGCGTTCTAGTCAATTGTTAAGATAGACAATATTCACCCAATGTTTTTGGCAAAATAGACAATAACATGTGGGAAACGCATCTGGTGCCTTCATAAGTTAGGACGGTCTATGTTCTGAACCCAGGAGGTTTGTGATAGGTGGGTTGAGACTACAAATGGACGCCTTCCCGAGAACAAAAATTACAACAGTCACAACGATTAAGCGGATATTGAATCCGTCCGTTTTTTATGACACGCTGCAATTCCTTGTATTTCGTTCCCACGTTCTTAGATTTTTGAAAATGCCTTGTCCGTAAGAGCTGTCTGTGGTATAATGCAAAAGCCATAATAAGTATTTATGTTGTAAATATTTATAAAAATGGTTCTTGATTATGCGACAACACAATTTAAAAAAATGTCTCTGCCTCTTTCTGGCGGCCGTGATGCTGCTGACGCTTCTGGTCGGCTGTAGCGGCAACGGCGATGACAACGGTACAGTGCCGGATGCGCCGGACAATACGCCCGACGACACGATAGCGCAACCGGTGCAATCGGACACGCCAGGTACCAATGACGAAGTCGCCGGCATCAGACTGCAAACGGTAATGATAGAAATCGAGGGTGCGCCCCCTGTCCTGTGGGAAGAGTTTTTCTATGATCTTTGGTCAGTAGCTGGTTCTCTTATGCAGCTCGGGGGGCCGCCCGATTGGGACGCACCACTTGAATTCGGCCCTTTTGACGAATCGGTGAGCTATAGCGAATTTGTCCTGCGTATCGCTACAGAGCTGGCACTCAGTCGCCGTGCAATCGGAATCCTTTACGCCGAGATACCAACTATCCACTGGGGGGACAATTACGAAGACATCCGCACAGCGGAGATGGAGCGGCAAGGTTGGACAGAGGCGGAGTTCGCCGCTTCTCTATGGGAACACCACCGCATTACGGAGAACGCTTTCGCCTATGTAAACGTCAGCATGGGCAGACGTGCCGCCTTGCTTCAAGCACTATACGGTGAGCACGGTGACGAAACACCGGATGAGGTGGTCGCCCTCTATGCCGCTGAACACGACATTGTCCGTGCAAAACACATCCTGTTCTCCACCGATGCCGAGTTCAACGATGCACGCGCCCCGGAAACAGCAGGTGTGCGTGCGGCTGAGGTATATGAATATCTGCAAACTCTTTCAGGGGCCGAATTGCTTACCCGCTTTGATGAACTTATGCTCGAACACGGTGAAGACCCGGGCATGGAAGCACACCCCGACGGCTATGTGTTCGGCCCCGGCTCAATGACAGATGCCTTCTTTGAGGGTACACTGGAAATTGATGCAGGCACCATCAGCGAGCCGATTCAGACGGAATTTGGCTATCACATTATTTTGCGCTTGCCTGTTTTGCCGACTGATGAGCTGATGGGAAGTGCGCTTGGCCCCGGCGGCCCGCTCAGTCAAAGGGCGGCATTATTCGATTTTGACAGGCGCATAGAAGTAATCGCATCATCCTTGCAATACGCCTTTACTGCGTATTATGACCAAATTGACCTCAACCTTGTTGTAGTATCTTAAAAGCATCGTCCATAAAGATTGATGGTTTCTTCCACAAAGACACCCTTTCTGCCGCCTGATATAAGACAGCAAGAAAAAATCTTGTAAAATCAACATTTATGAGCAGGCGGGTAAACGGAACGGTAAAAAGTAGGACGCAGTTACATTATGCGTCCTACTTTTTTATGCCATAAATGATGAAGCTCTATCCCCAGCTTTCCAAGTATGATATTCTCGGCCTATGTACCATCAGCGGCGGTATGCCGATGATTCTAAAAGAGTTTGATGCTGCTCTCAATTTTGAGGGCAATGTGCGAACGATGTTAGAGCCGTTCTCGGCGTTTACACGATTCATGCTCGAACTACTGAAAAAATATGTCCAGCAAGCCCCACAATTATCATCGCATCCGTCACGCCCTGTTGCTTTGCCATTTGCGGAACCAGACCTTCCATCCGCACCACCCTTTACAGCTTGAACCATTTTGTTTCTTTTTGTTCCACGACATACTACGAAGCTGACCTTTGCGAGTGTTCTTCTCGCAAATGGTTAGTTGAGTTAATACCCCTAGGGTAAAAAGAACGCCCGCCCGGCAGGGCATGACCACCTGGCGGTACCCGCCAAGCCACAAAAAGAAAACCCCCACGCCAAAGCAACATCATTGCGTTATAAACAGCATTCTGATATACTAACCACAGCCTTTTCCCCTAAATAGCATAGCATCTCAAACATAGAAACGAGGATTTAGTATGGGTCGATATTTCAAAGAACACAAGTTATTGGTAGCGGTCACCGCAGTTTTGAGCCTCCTCACAGGACTACTCGTAGCAGGAGTTGCACTCCTGTTGCAACAAGTACTGGACTTAGCACTGGGCGGTGAGGCAGAGCGATTTATGCGAACGCTGGTGTTCACGGTGGTGTATTTCGTGGTAATGGGAGCCAGCGTGTATTTATCCACACTACTCTTACATAAAATGACGTTTCGGGTATTAAGAAGTATGCGCCGTGCGGTGTTTGCAGGCGTGATGCGACAGAACATGGAAGAATTTCATGCAGTGAATACGGCCGATTATCTCTCGGCGCTGAATAATGATATGAAGATCATCCAAGAAAACTACATAGACAATATCTTCGGGGTGTTTTACAACATAGTATTATTTCTTGCCTCTCTCATCGTGATGCTTTATTTTGATGTGTTTGTGACACTTGTGGTCATCGGGACGGCACTGTTGATGATGCTTGTACCCGGCTTGCTGGGAAAGGCACTGCAAACGCGGCAAAAGGTACAGTCAGAGAAGATGTCAGCATTTATGGCAAGGCTGAAGGATTTCTTCTCAGGCTTTGAAATCATCCGCACATACCGGATGGGCGCATTTACACAAAAAGACTTCGCAAAACAGAACGATGAACTGTTCACCGCACAATATCGGGTCGGCAAGTTGATGGCATTGGTTGCGGGACTGACGGCGACACTTGCGATTTTGGTACAGGTGACGGCGATTTTCCTGTCGGCGTATTTTATCATCATCGGACGGATTACCGCCGGTGTGTTGTTGGGCTTGGTGCAGGCCAGCGGCCAGTTGGTCTCGCCCGTGGGAGCATTATTCGGGATGCTGCCGTTGATTCAGGGCGCAAAGCCGATTATTGAGCGAGTAAACCGGTTCGCAGATCATGAGCCCAGCGGCTTTGTCGGAACCGGAACACCGACATTTGAGACCGGGGTCACGGCATCAAATTTGAACTTTGGCTATACAGAAGCCGATGCCACCTTACAGGATGTGACCGTCCGGTTTGAGCGCGGTAAAAAATATGCCATCATCGGCGGCAGCGGATGCGGGAAATCAACACTGGTGAAACTACTCACCGGGTACTACTCCAAGTACGAGGGCGAGATTGCGTATGACGATGCGGACTTGCATCAACTGGACATGGAAAAGCTAGGCGAACTCTCCGCTACGATTCATCAGAACATTTATCTGTTTGATGAAACGATTCGGGATAATATTTGCCTGCACCGAGACTATTCAGACGAAGAGCTGACACATGCCTTGGCGATTAGCGGTGTGGACATGTTCGTGGGTTCAGACGCAAAGGGACTGTTTGACCCTGTGGGCGAAAACGGCGCGAACCTCTCCGGCGGGCAACGGCAACGGATTGCGGTGGCACGAGCACTGATTTTGAAAAAGCCGCTGCTGATTTTAGATGAGGGCACCTCGTCCTTGGATATGCAGACGGCCTATGATATTGAAAGCCGTCTATTAAAAGAAGGCGACCTCACACTCATCACCATTACCCACGCGCTCAACCCCGATTTATTGCAAAGCTATGACGGCATTATATTTATGGAAAGCGGCAAAGTTATTGAGACAGGGACGTATGCAGAGCTCATGCAGCAAAACGGAGCGTTTGCGGCATATAGTAACATTGTAAAGGACTAATGCCCTTATTGCCGAGGCCGCCTTACAACCAATAACGCCACAAGAAACACCAGCCCGCCATACCCCTGCAACGGATAGAGATAGCGCACCAAATTAGAAAACCCTAGCAGACTGGCCAAAAATGCCGCTCCGGCAGTGCCCACAATCAGCCTTGTATGCTGTCCCGATCTCTGCAATCTGGCACTGAACCCATAGAGTGACCCTACCGCTGTGGTGTAGACCTCCGCTAATAATACCACGGAGAAGAGCATCCCGGCCAAGGGGGTCACCTGCCCCGCCAGATGCAGCATCGGCACCTCAAACCCTGCCGATTCTGGGTTTGCGGTGATGGCGAGGAAAATCATGAGGGCCGCGGCCCCCAAGCCGATGCCACCCAAGGCCCCGCCCCGGAGGATGGTTTGCCGGTCTCCGGCCGCTGTCCCCAAGGGGGCCAGCACCGCCGCTGACATGAGAATATTATACGACCCATACAACACCGCCGCCCATAGCCAGTTGCCCATCAGCCCCCGGCCCTCCATAGGCGGTGTTACGGAAACCGCAACCGGTTCGGCCAGCAAAGAAAACACACCAATTGCAATCACCGATGCCAACAAAAACGGTACCACTGCGCTAATGGCCCCAATCACGCCCCGCAACCCCTTACATACTGTCAGCACCGTCACCACACCCATGAGGGCATTCCCTAGAACGGCGGGCATCCCAAATTGCTGGGCAAATAGCGCCCCCGTCCCCGCCAGCATAGCGGTAAGGGCGGCGAACAAGCTCACCATAATCAGCACGTCCATGGCGGATTGGAATAGTTTGCCCCCTAGGCGGGGCAAAATTTCTTGGTGGCTTTCTGCGGCCATGGCCAGCCCCAGCCGCATAATCAGTACCCCATAACCAACAAACAAGACCGTAGACAGCAAAATACCCCAAAGGCCGGAAGCCCCGAAGGCAACAAAAAACTGCAACACCTCTTGCCCTGTGGCAAACCCTGCCCCCACTACGGTTCCAATATAGACCATGGCAATTTTTACGCCGGAAATCCTCTGTTGCTGCATATACATCCCCCCTCCAGCAAGCCCTGTTTGGCGACTACACTATACGCTATTGCCGAGGGGGCCAAGTTATGCGGACAAAAAAAGTAGGCCGCCCGTCAGGCGACCCAGAGTTAAGAAGAGGAAAAAAATGAAAAAGATAGTGTGATAACTTATCACTAAAATAAGTGTACCACGAAGTTGTTACAAAAAAATAACGAGACAACTATGACTTTATTAAGTTTTCGTATTTTTTTGTAAAATGAAGCAGAATATGGTATACTTCTCTTACTGTTGTAAAATTGGAGGCTGCACATGGACAGAAAAACCTACTATATTACCACCCCCATCTATTACCCATCGGACAAGCTGCACATTGGGCATACGTATTGCACCGTGGCGGCGGACACCATGGCCCGGTATAAGCGGATGCTGGGGTATGACGTGATGTTCCTCACCGGCACCGATGAGCACGGGCAAAAAATAGAGACCAGTGCCAAAGCAAAGGGTGTCACCCCCAAGGAATTTGTAGACGAGATTGTAGAAGGCCCCGGCGGTATCCTAGACCTCTGGAAGCTAATGAACATCTCCTACGACCGGTTTATCCGCACCACAGACGATTATCACATGTCCAGCATCCAGAAGATTTTCAAAACCCTGTACGACAAGGGTGCCATCTACAAGTCCGCCTACACCGGCCCCTACTGCACCCCTTGTGAAAGTTTCTGGACAGAGAACCAGCTCAAAGACGGCAACTGCCCCGACTGCGGCAGAGCGGTTCAAAACGCAGAAGAAGAGGCGTATTTCTTCCGGCTCTCCGATTACACTCAGCGTATTTTAGACCTTTACAAAGACCAGCCCGGCTTTTTGGTTCCCGGCAGCCGGGTCAATGAGATGGTCAATAACTTTCTAAAACCCGGCTTAGAAGACCTCTGCGTGTCCCGCACCACCTTCACTTGGGGGGTGCCGGTGGATTTTGACCCCGGTCATGTGGTCTATGTGTGGGTGGATGCCCTCAGTAACTACATTACAGCCTTGGGGTACGGAAACGACAAGTATCATGACTATCAGAAATACTGGCCCGCCGATGTCCATCTGGCAGGGAAAGAAATCGTTCGCTTCCACGCCATCATCTGGCCCGCCATGCTGATGGCTTTGGAAGAACCGTTGCCTAAAAGCGTATTCGGCCACGGTTGGTTGCTCTTAGACGGCGGGAAAATGAGTAAATCTAAAGGCAACGTGGTGGACCCCCATATTCTGGCCGGCCGCTATGGTGTGGATGCCCTGCGGTATTTCCTCATGCGGGAATTTTCTTTCGGTTCCGACGGCCCGTTTTCTAATGAAGCACTGATTAACCGCACCAACACAGACTTAGCCAACGATCTCGGCAATCTGGTGTCCCGCACTGTGGCTATGGTCGAGAAGTATTTCGACGGCACACTGCCCGCAGAACAGACCGCCGGTCCGGAGGATGACGAACTGCTCCAAATGGCCGCCGCCCTCCGGGGTGTGTACGAGGGACATATGGAACAACTGGCCTTCCAAGATGCGCTGGTAGAGGTGTTCCGTGTGATTTCTCGGGCCAATAAATATATCGACGAAACTGTCCCCTGGGTGCTGGCAAAAGACGAGACACAACATCCCCGTCTGGCCTGTGTGCTCTACAACTTATTAGAGGTTATCCGCCTCACCACCATTCTCTTGCTCCCCTTCACCCCGGAGAGCTGCGAAAAGGCGTGGGCCCAAATTGGGGTGCCAGTCGATCGTTGCAATTGGGATTCTGCAAAAACCTTTGGGCTTTTGCCTCGGACTGTCACGGTGCAAAAGGGGGAAAGCTTGTTCCCTCGGATTGACGTGAAGAAAGAGTTAGAGGCCTTAGAAGGGGCTGTGTAGCCTCGACCGCATAACGCAACTCCTAAAAACAGTCAGCCCGGCAGGGCATGATTAACCGACGGTTTCCGCCGATCCAAAATCGGCGGAAACCAAGCAAAAAAGGCACTATCCAGCGGCAAGAAAAACAAGCAATTTTGCCCTGCGAAAAATTCTTCTTGACAAACAGGCAAAAAGTGCTTACAATATACAGGCTAACGAGTGTAAATAAGCGCCAGTAGCTCAGCTGGATAGAGCAACTGCCTTCTAAGCAGTAGGCCAGGGGTTCGAATCCCTTCTGGCGTACCAGTTCCCCACGGGGCTTGCGCCCCGCGGGGGCCCCTTCTTTTGTGTCTACGGACGGCGAAGCAAAGCCATTTGCGCCGGACACCCGGTGGAAGGTTAAGAGCAATTCGTTGGTAACGAAACATGGTGGGTGTAGCTCAGTTGGTTAGAGCGCCGGATTGTGGTTCCGGAGGTCGCCGGTTCGAAACCGGTCATCCACCCCATTATTACGACATTGGGATGTCGCCAAGTGGTAAGGCACCAGACTTTGACTCTGGCATTCGAAGGTTCGAACCCTTCCATCCCAGCCATATGACCCAATAGCTCAGTCGGTAGAGCATCTGCCTTTTAAGCAGGGTGTCCCGCGTTCGAGTCGCGGTTGGGTCACCAAAAAAGTCCATACGCCCGGTGGCGTATGGGCTTTCTATACATATGGCAAAATATGTCACAATTAGGAGGATGCAACATGACCAGAGAAGAGAGTATTCGACTGACCGGGTTAGAGCAGATCGGAACCGAAAAGAACGCCGTGGGACGGGGGCTTGTGTTGGGCTTTCCGGCTGAGGCGGTGCCGACCAAGCATGGGTTGCACTTGTATCTGTTTCTTGAAGCAGAGTTTTCCGGCAAACAGCGCAAGGCATTAAACCAGCAGCTCAAAGAAGATGAGATGCTCAAGGGCAAAGTCAGTATCAGCAATCCAATTGGAGAAGAGGATGCTGTGTGGCATATGGGCAATATGTTTCGGGTTGACATGAACTTTAAAAACGAAGAGCCAAAGCCCACCTATGATGCCGCCCTGCGGCTTGTAGAAACATTTCTTACCGAGGAGGCGATTCGCCCCGCTACATCCTGTGCGATTTGCGGACAATCGGGCGGCGATTCTGTGGCCCGGTATGAGAATCGGCTGGCCTTGGTACATCGGGCCTGCCTGCAACAATGGCAGAGAGAACAGAGCCAGAAGCTTGAACTCAAACAGCAAAACGCAGGCTACTTCCGCGGGCTGATCGGCGGTTTAATCGGCGGCTTGGTGGGTGCGGTGCCCGCTTTGGGTGCGATGTACTTCATTAACTTTTTCGTTGGTGTTTTGTTCGCCTTGATTCCGCTTGGCATTTACTTCGGGTGGAAGCTTTTCGGCGGGAAGTTGAGCATTGTAACTACGGTGTTTACGATTCTCTATACGCTTGTTGTTGCCCTAGCGACAGAGGTCGTACATTTGTGGCTCATCTTGCGGGAAGAATTCCCCGAATTTCAGTTTACGATTCGGGAGACCCTTGATTTCTATCTGGACTTCGAGTTTTTCCGTGAGTATCTCATGATAGATACCTTGATGGCCCTTGGGTTTGCCATTGTTGGTATCTGGATTGCTTGGCGGCAGATTCGCCAGACAGATGCAAGCGCCGCCCAAGACACCGTGACCGTGTTAGAAGAGGCCGTCAGTGTGGGAGGCCACACTGTAAGAGATTAAGGAAATTCATCAAATAACATAACAAGGAGGCCAATGCATTGCATCGGCCTCCTTTCTTGCTTCTTGGGCCACAAAAGGCCCCCTACCGAATCTCATACTCATAGCTGGCCAAGTTGCTTTTCCCCTCAAACACCACACGTTGCCCTTCCATAAACCGAAAATGGGCGGGGCAGGCGATGTTTTCTTTGATGACACTGCTCATCTTACCCAAACGCGGGGCTTGCAGGGCGTGCCCGCCGGGGTCGTCTACGGTAATGGTCAGGCAGTGCTTGCCCTGTTTGAGTTCCAGAAATCCTGGGCGGCAGGCTGCGATTTTTACGCCCTGATAGGTGGCCAGCCGATATTCACGCCCATCCAACCACACCACACAGATACAGCCCCAAAACCGCAGGCCGTAAAAGGGAATCCGTGCCACCGCCGCCATGATGGAACAGTCTGTGAAATCATTGCACTGCACCCATGTATACCCCTTGGGGAAAGAGCGGCCGCTGTCTGACTCTATATAGCCTTGCCCGCCGGTGAAGTCTTGGGTCTCGCCGTTGATGACACAACCGCCGTGGAGGGTGTGACGCATACTAAGCACCCCGTGGCGGCACTCCATGGGAAACCAGCGAAACGGCCCCATAATGTCCCCACAAATGGGGGTGAGGTTTTCATAGACAATCTCCCCGGTCAGACTTAGCTGAGGCGCTTGGATGTCCAGCTTCACCCGATCAGACGAGAATACATTGCCGCCCACACGGAGCACATCCCCCCTCCGATACGCCGATAGCGGGTAGGTCACATGGTATGCACACGCATCGGTGACCACTTGTACAAAGGCCGTGTCCTCTGCTCGGCCGGGGATGAGCGCGAGGGACTTGCCGTTTGCCTGATGCTTGTAATACCACCCCTCAAAACGCCCCCTCATGAACGAATCCCTCGTTTGGCAGGGTTCTGAACCACATGCCCACCACTGTCAAATCGTGACCCGTGGCAAGCACAATCCCAAGAGGCTTCTGCGGCGTTGTAGTGCAGTTTACAGCCCATGTGGGCACACCGAGGCCCGCCGATGGAGCAGAGCCCCACCACAGCGGCCCCCACGTTGGCTAACAACTGGCGGGTCCACATGGATCGCTGTGGACTATACAGTTCCTCCCATTCACTTTGTCCATGCAAAATCATATCAGATAGCACCTTGGCGGCGACCATAGAGCCGGTCATGCCCCACTTGTTAAACCCGGTGCCCACATATAACTTGCCTGCACCCCGGCGATGCTGCCCGATATAGGGGGTGCTGTCTAGTGTCATACAGTCCTGCGTTGCCCAGCGGTAGGCGGGGATGGCTTGGGGGTAGGCTTGTTGGATAAACGTGTCCAGTACCGCATACCCACCGCCTTGTTTGCCCGTTTTATGGTCACCGCCGCCGACCAACAGCAAGTTGTCATAGGTACGAAACGAGAGGCCGCTCTCTTTTTCATCTACGTACATGCCGTCTATGGCGGTTGCGCCTGTAATGGCTGTGACATAGCTGCGATGTTGGTATAGCTTCAAAAAATACAGTCCCGGAATATTTACAAGGGGATAATGTGTCGCCAAGATGATGCGCTGGGCCTTGATGCTGCCTTGGGCAGTACGGGCAGTGGTGCCCTCTATTTTCCGGACAAAGGTGTTCTCGTATACCTCTAGCCTGTCCGCTAGGGCATAGAGCAGTTTGAGTGGATGAAATTGCGCTTGCCCCTCCATGTAAACAGCACCTGCGGTGTTTAGGGGCAGTGAGGGTGTTTCCGCAATGTCCGCAGGAAGTCCCAGCTTTTGATAGGCCGCCGCCTCTCGGTCTAGTTTTGCCCTGCTATCCACGGAGTAAACATAGGCTGTTTTCTGCTCAAAATCACAGGGAAACTGCTCGGATAGCGTCTGGTATATGCCGATGGCCCAAGTGTTTGCATCGTAGTATTGGCGAGCCTTCTCTACCCCAAAACGTTGGATGAAGTCGGCATACACCAATCCGTGCTGGGCGGTGAGCTTGGCCGTTGTGTTTTGGGTCACGCCGCCGCCCACTTGCTTCGCCTCGGCAACGATACATCGCACACCCGCCTCTTGGAGCAAGCGGGCCGTGAGAATCCCGCACATACCGCCACCGATCACCAGCACGTCTGTCTCTATGTCCCCGGCGAGGGCCGGGTGCGGCGACCTTGCTGTTGTTTCACGCCATACAGAACCTGTCATCATGCTCGCTCCCTGTTTCCTTTTTTGAAAGCTATAGTTGACTAACCTGAAAAGCCGCTAAGATGAGCGATTTTTCTGGCTAGTCAACTATAGTATCCCTCCAGATTGACAAATTTATGTTCTATATAAAAAGCCCGACAGGATGCATGTGTCATCCTGTCGGGCTTAGGTACATGTCGTTTACAAATGCTTGCCTTGATAGAACAGTTTCTTCCGTGCCCGATACACTACGGCACCGCCCATACACATCATGCCGATAACCAGCAACACAAGCATAGGCGCAGTCTGACGGACATCCCCGGTTTGGGGAGAACCGCCGCCGGGGCCTGAAGGGGCAGGTGTCGGTGTCGGCGCAGGAGGCGTGGGCGTAGGTGGCGGTGGCGTTGGCTCCGGCGGGATTGGGGTGTAGGTGTTGGTAATGGTGATGGCCACCTCCCCTGTATCCGTGGGCATAATCACACGCCGGATGGGCAACTGCGGGCTGACACTATGGGCAAAACCGGGTACATTTACATTCCGTTCGGTGATGATATACGTACCGGGGACAACGTCTGTTAACACAATGCCGCCGGGGGCCAGTATTGCCGCTAACCCAAAGACACGTTCGACATTGTTGGGGTCTGTGATGACAATCTGGAGGTTTTGCAAATGCTCGTTAATCTGGGCCGTGGTAAGGCCGTTGAACTGCTTCACCACCCGCAGGTTGGCAGGTGCCAAGTCATTGGGAACGTAAGTGTTGGTGATGGTGATAAGCACCTCACCCTCTGTGGTGGGCAGTACCTGATACCGGATGGGCAACGCCGGGCTGACCGTTAGCGCAAAGCCGGGTACCGCACTGTTTCGCTCGGTAATAAAGTAGGTACCGGGCATGACGTTTTCTAACACAACGCCGCCGGGGGCCAGTATTGCCGCTAATCCAAATACATGCTCTTGGGCGGCGGGGTCGGTAATCACGATCTCTAAGTTTTGCAGATACTGATTAATCTGTGCGTCTGTAAGTCCTTGGAACTGTTTTGCCACCCGCAAGGTCACGTCCTCCAGATACATGGGGACATAGGTGTTATTAATTTCAATCAGCACCTCCCCTGCGTCCGTGGGCAATACCTCGTGCCGAATCGGCAGTGTCGGGTTGGTGATTACCGTAAAGCCGGGCACTTCGTAGTTGCGCTCGGTGATGATGTAGGTACCGGGTATGCCCGTCAAGGAGATGCCGTCCGGATTTAGAGCCTCTTCCAAGCCAAAAACATGCTCTTGAGCCTGCGGATCTGTGACCACAATCTGAAAATCTTGCAGGTATTCCGTTATCAGATCGTCTGTAAGCCCGTGGAAATACTTGATAATCCGCAAATTTGCATCGTCCAGATTCGCCGGAATGTTTGTGACATTGACAAAGTCGGAGATAGGGTTAATGGTTACCCCCAAGGCCGTTTCTTGCTCTGTGATCGTAGCGGCGGTGATGGTGGGGTTAATGGTGAAGAAGGTGTTTTGCTCGACCCAAGTAAAGCCCGCCGGTGCTTGGGTTTCCACCAACAGGAATAAGAAGTTGTGGGTCGCCGCAATCCACGGGTCGCTAAACACGGCCACGCCGTTCGTTGCGGGAATCTCTTCCAGTAGCAGATAAAAATTTCTATCCACACCGTCCGCCCCGGTGATGACCGCCGGGTCACCTCCAAGACCGAATGGAGGCGTGTAACCCGGCAGGGTTGTGACATAGAGGTCGAAGAGGGCGCCGTCTAAATTGTTCCCTTGGTTGTCCCGCTTAAACACCCGGAGTGTCCGCGCAGAGGCGTCAGCGCCCACGGCAGAGTGACCCACCTCGTAGTTCCTGTCCCCGGCACTGTCACTGGTGCCGAAGATGCTGATATCATTGTTGATCTCACCGATGTCGCCCTGCGGCAAGGTGACTAAGGCATCGTATGTAATCTTGACCGGCGTTTCATTGGGGATCACAAAATCAACTTCATCTTGACTGACGATGTTGACGCTCCACAATGTCCCGTCGTTAAAGGTATAGGCCTGCGGAATCCAGTTGCCGTCCCATACATTACCCGGAATGTCTAAGAGAGTTTGGGTGTAAATCCGAATGGTATCGGTGTAGAGCATCAGGTTAGTAAGTACATCGTGGGCGGTAATTTGACTCGATCCGGTGGTGGAACCCACTGGGGTGAATAGAAAGCTACCATCGGGGTTGATGATGATCTCCACATGAACCAAGTCAGAACCCGGTGACGACGGATCCATGGTTTTTGAGAGGGGTTTCGGCGTATAGCTGAGGGTGTGATCGTTTTCAAATGTACATTCGCCCGGATTGACAGAGATGGTGGCGGTGTTTGTCAGATCAGGAATGGCGGTGCCCATCTCGGTCAGGTAAAGCTGGTAATGGAACTCAAAATTATGCCGGGTTGCAAACCAAGCGTCCGCCGGAGGGGCCGCACCTATGGTTCCCCCGGAAGTCGGCGGGCCTGAGAGTTCATACAGCGTGTTGAGGGATACGCTGATGACATTGCCGCTGACGGTGAAGTCACTGGACGGGCCGGGTGCAAAATATCTCACCGGGCTGCCCGTGTCCACAACATAGAATGTGCCCGGTACATATGCCATTCTGGCATCAAAGGTATCCGTAAAGTTGGGGTTACCCACCGAACTGAACAAGGGGGCCGGCCGGGAAGAATAACCGCCTTTTATGGTCACGGTGTAGTTGAAGAGGGCAGGGTCATCTGTCGCTGCGCCGATTTTAAAGATGGGCCAAGAGTCGGTTACATTGACACCGCCCACAGCCGTTGCATTCGCGCCGCTTAGTACAACATTGCCGATGGGGCTATTAATCAGGTGAACTGCGTTGGTGAGCTGGGCGGCGGAGTCGGCCTTTAATATATCAATGGCCGCACTGTCCAGATCGATCTGGTAGGCGATGGTAATGGTCACCGCAGCGTTATACTGCCAGGCGACAAACCCGGAGCCGCCGAGGAAATTGGGGGTAACTTCCGTACCGAAATACAACGTCCATACGCTATTATTCGCACCCTGACTCGTAGCGAGATAGTACTGTAACGCCACCACCGGAGGCCCTGAGCCATCCGCCATTGCGGCAGTGACACTCGTTGGAGTCATGATGGGTATATTTTCTACACCGGTACCGGCCCGGCCCGCACTCAGCGTGTCGGAGAGGAACAGGGGCTGGCCCAGAAGTCCTGCTGGTACGGTGAAGGTAATTTCATACTCCACGTAGTAACCATTCGTCGGATCCCCGCAGATGCCGGAGGTGGTCTTGCTCATACCGATGGTGGCCGGGGTGAAGGGCATGCGGCCACCGGTGCCCACATCTGTTATACCGTCGCTGAAGTTCACATTGTTCTCGTAGATGATGGAGGGCTGGCCCGTATGGGGCGGGGCGTTGATATCCGTATAGAACACAATCACAACTTGATAGATGTTGCCGAAGGTTCCGGGGCCGGCGGGCGGAATCTCGTCACTCGCCTGCGGCACGGTAAATGTGAATACGTTGTTGCTGGGTTCAATGGAAAAGGCGGTGCCGAAATCCACTTCCGTACCCGAAAAGATGGCATTCGGGACAGGGGAAGCGTTGTCATACAACGTGATTACTACATTAGCCGGGGTTTGGAAAAACAAGTTGGCACCCAGCGTGTCGGTAATGACACCGTCGTTTAGTGCTGTCGTACTGCCGCTGCCGCCGCCAACTGTGATGGTCCATCTGATTTGATGAGGATTCCCAGATCCACCCGAATCAATGTACTCCCCGGATTTGGACATGGGGAAGGTTTTTCGGACATGATCCGTTGTGGAATCTGTCACACCGTTTACATTGTTGCCATCCACCGATGCCTGGTTCCCTATGGTGAAATCATATACCAGTTCACTTGGGACAAGGCCCGGATTGTTTGCAATCAAGAGGGGAATGTCAAGATAGTAATAAATGGTAATAAAGTTGTTCGGTGCCAGCACCAGGTCCCCAAAGTTGTAGGAGAAAAAATCTCCGCCCACAGTGGTCAGCCATGTGACATTCATGGGGGTGAAGTTCGTGTTCCCGTTGAGGGCATACCGAAACCCATAGAACGCATTGGGCTCGGTATTGGGGTCATTTGAGATACCCGCTCCATTGATGGACGGAGCGTCTGTTAACCAGATCCCGCTGACCGGAGCACCGAGAGCCGTAATGGTAATCATATAATAGATGCGTTCCGTGTTGGGGTCGTATCTGGACGTCTTGCTCATGGTTAAAGACGGTGGCGGCAGCACCGGGGGCGTAATGCCCACGACCACGTCGTTACCGAAATCTAGACCGCTACCGTCACCTTCTGTCAATTGCGCAAGAATTTCTAAGGTAATGGTCACATTGGTGTAGTTGTCAATATAGTTCCCGACTGATGGGGCACCATCTTGATACACGTTATCAAACCACACGGTCACAAGACCCGTGGTATCAATGGTGTACCAGCCGACGATTACATTATTGCTATTGCGAATGGGGGTTGTACCAACCGCATTTTGGATGTTGAGTTGGCTGGGGAGTTGATACGTCAGTACACCGCTTGTATTATACGCCAATTGCCGATATTCATCCTCTGCAAAGGTAATATCAAATTGATACATATTGCCGATGAATGTGGGGGTTGTCGGCGTCACTTGCGTGGGGAGGGGCGTGCTCAAATCCCATATGGTGACACTTGTAACAAAGTTGGACAAATCAGACATGTCGCCTGCGGCAAGTGCCATAACCTCAGTCGGTTGGATGCTGACTACAACATCATTACCAAAGTCCAAAAAGCCATCCCCGGCCTCTGTCAACTCCGCAACAAATGCGAGGGTGAATGTTATGTTGTCATACACATCAATTAAGTTGACGGTTTCTAGTGCCGGGACAACTTGTGTCACCACAGGGGCAGTCTCTTCTGCCGCCGAGACAACCTCTGCCGGTACAAGGGGCACGTCCTCCGGCGTTTCTTCTGCCTCCGGCTCCGGTGCGGGTTCTTCTACTACTACAGAGCCGCTGTCTTGTACTGTTGGGGCCTGCTCTACCTGTACATCCGCAAACCACACGGAAATGAGGTCGGCATCGCATGTTTCATACCACGCCTCTACAGAACTATCCGCAATCCGAGCAGGTGCCCTTTGCGAGTCATGCTCCATGGCAAGCTGCGCCGGAAGCCGATAGGTCAGCACACCATCTTCGTCATAAGCAAACTGTAATTCTGCCGTTTCCGCAAAGTCAATGACAAATTCATATGTACGGCCTGTATACAGCGTGTCTATACCGAGCACCACCGGTGTCCGTGTAGTGCCGTCCACCTCAAATATGGTGACATCGTCCACAAAGTTTTGCAGATACCACGGCACATCTTCCTCAAACGCCCCTCCCGGTTCCGCCACACTATAGCCGGGCAGAAGCACAAACAGTGAAACAACCATGGCAACCACAAGCAACAACGAAATCGGCTTTCTGAGTCTCAACATAAACATAATTCGCACTCCCTTTAGTATGTTTCTTCAAATATGTTTTCTCAACGACTATTCTTTCCGCATAGAGCATAATGAAGCATACAGCACACCCAATTATAATCATTATAAAAGAAGTTTCATTGAAAGTCAATGGATAAAACGAAATTTATAGGAGGTTTTAATAAAAAACCACAGAAAAGGATGTGGTTTTTTGTTTTTGAATGTTGCGCCGAATTAGGTCAAGAACTGCCCAGACAAAACCA
Organism: Oscillospiraceae bacterium; assembly: GCA_009779845.1. Lineage (GTDB taxonomy): Bacteria > Bacillota > Clostridia > Oscillospirales > Oscillospiraceae > WRAB01. The sequence continues at coordinate 404 of WRBE01000057.1, read as the reverse complement.
CACGCTTTGCCGCTTTGATGATGCCTTGCATTACTGTTTCAACCTGTTTTTACTATATTATAGATAGTAGCTAGACACCCCACACCCTTCTAAACCCCCCAGGGCCCGGTGCATACGCACCGGGCCCTGGTTGTTGTATATCACACTGTCCTACTACCTACTACCCAACAATCGCCTTCCCGCTAATGCTCTCACCACCTCTAGTCAAATAGTGGTCATTCGTAGCACCTAGCACGGACGCAAAGTACCATGCATCGTCTGCCACATCCGGGAAGTTCCGAGCATCGGCTATGTCTAGCTCCTCCAACGCCTCCAATGCGGCGCGGCTGTCGATGCGGCCTAGGATACGGTTCACCGCTGTCGCTACCTCCGCACGAGAAATGTTAGCGCGGGGGCGGAAGTCG
>WRBE01000056.1 GCA_009779845.1 Oscillospiraceae bacterium | reverse complement strand
TCCAATGATGTAGGTGAGCGGGTATACACACACAAGACGCTGGATGAACTGAAAGCCGCTATTGAACTGGTGACGGATTAGTGACAAGAGTGTTGTAGTTGCAAGGTTTTTTAGTGGCCTGTAGAAAATAAGCATTGAGATGGCAACAACCAATATCGCAATCATTTGCAGTGATAAACCAAGCCGCTCTCCCGCCCACGGCGCAAGCATCGTGACTCCAATTGCGACAAACTGGCTTATTGTTAAAATTCCCACGGCCCTCTCTTTACCCCATTTGGAAGAAGCCAACGGGAAAACCATCCCCACCATCAAAAACGGCATCCCAAGCACAGGCCCTATGCTGATTACAATTTCCGCAATGCCGTTATCAAACATCTCACCAACACCCAAGGCATGGCCCACACCTAACGTTACAGCCACAAGTACAACCCCTATGATTGCGCAAATTACCATACTCAGATATTGCACGGCGATCAAGGTGTTTCTTCTGATGGGCATGGTGAGTTGAAAGCGTTCCCAGTTTCCGGCCCCCAGAGCTCCCATTACGAGCATGGGAAAGATAATCAATGCACAGAGGGTAAGCATGTTGAGAAAGAACGCATTGCCCGAAATCAGAAAAACAACTGCCAACGCAAGTGCGACGAACAAGACAATGGAGGTATTCCCGCTTGTAGCATGAATGGAATAGATGAGCAAGCCTTTCATCGGTTTTTTTGTTTTCATGATTGTTCCCCTTTCACGAGTATGAGCATCATTTCCTCAATGGTAATATTGTCCATCACGACACCGCCGTATTTTCTTGCCATGGCCTCTTTGTCGGCGACCAGCACGTCAATTTGATAGTCGTGCTTGCGATAGGCAAGGATATCCCCTTTGTCCATTTCCGCAAATTGCGATGCTTTGCACCGCATCACGCCGTAGTTATATTTCAACACGTCTTTCTGCTCAGAGAACAGTACCTTGCCGTCATGGATAAATGTGATATAGTCCGCCACTTTCTCCAAGTCCGATGTGATATGGGATGAAAACAACACGGAATGATTCTCATCTTGCACAAAGTCTAACAACGCATCTAAAATATCGTCCCGGACAATGGGGTCTAGCCCGCTTGTGGCCTCATCCAACACCAACAGTTTCGGCCGGTGAGACAGTGCCACCGCAATGGCCAATTTCATGGTCATGCCCCGAGAAAATGCGCTTATCTTCTGCTTTTCCGGCAGTTTGAATTGGCGTAAATAGTTCCGGAACAGCACGGAATCCCAGTTGGAATAAATATGCCGCATTCCAGCAGATATTTTCTCCGCCGTGAAGTTCTGCGGGAACGGATTGGTATCATACACAACGCCAATGTCGTCCCGAATATCCGTGGCTTTATCGGTCATTTCTTTGCCAAAGAGTTTGACCGTCCCGCTATCCTTGAGCAGGGTGTTGAGAATACAGCCAATGGTTGTGGTTTTCCCCGCCCCGTTTTCGCCGACAAAGCCCATGATCGTCCCGCTGGGTACGGAAAACGAAACGTCATGTAGGCAAAAATCTGAGTTTTTGTACTGCTTGGTCAAGCCTGTTACTTCTAAAATTGTACGCATGTTTAATCCTCTCCTCGATAGAATATCTTTAATAACTCAATCAGTTTATCCACAGAAATCCCGTGGGTTCGTCCGATTTCGGCGGCTTCTAGCAAATGCTCTTCGGCCCTGCGTTGCTGTTCTTCTTGGATAAAGTCTTTGTTTTGCGCCGCCACAAAACTGCCCCGCCCCACAGTGGTGTCAATGAACCCGTCCCGCTGCAAGTCCTCATACGCCTTTTGGACGGTAATGACGCTGACATGAATGGATTTTGCAAGGGCCCGCATAGATGGCAGGGGTGCCCCGGTCTGCAATTCCCCGCTCATAATCATGGCCTTGATTTGCGTTGTGATTTGCTCGTAGATGGGCTTGCTGGTATTGCTGCTGATAATAATGTCCATAGCGGCACCTCATTTATATGTACTTATTGAACAAGTACATTATAGCAGGATAAAATTTTCTTGTCAATAGGTTTTTTGCGTTGCGGGTAAAAAACAAGCACCATGCCGCTTAAACGGCATGGTGCTTGTTGACTTGATGGCCTGTTACTGTACAACGTCTACCCTGTTGTGGTGCGGGATGTTTTGGGAGTTTCGGTTTGAAAATGCTTATTCAATGCGCCTTTATTCCACCGTTCTGTTCACAAAATCAATCTTAAAGTCTTTCCCGTCACTCTCGTTTTTATATGCGTAGTAGGTGGCATCCGTCAAGCGGATGCGGAGCAGGCAGGTGTTCGGGTCGTTTTCATTCACATCCCCGTGACTATACCAGCTTGAAAAAACCTTGCGTAGTTGTCCCATCATGACCATATTCTCCTCGACAAGAACATGCCCCAAGTTTTCACCCACACCATGGGCGTTTAAGTACAGGGCCCATAATTGACCGCAAGACAGCGCAACATGAGGATATTTCGCAATCTGTTTCATCTTATTCGAGGCCGCAGAAATCACAGCGTAGAACGCCCCATTTTCATAGTAAGCGTTGACAACACGTACAAAGACACGATCCCCATCCGTTGTCGCCAGCGAAATGAACGTGTCCTGACCGAATTTTTCCGTCAGTGTTTGGAGTGCCTCATCGTATTTGTTCATGCGTTATTTCCTCCACACCTCGGCTCTCGACCTGTCCTTCATCCGTCTTTCATGATAAGCCGTTTGGCAATATCATCTATGATACAGCTTATGACTCTGGTACTGCGGCTCACAGGTCAGGTTCATCCCCAGCTTCCGAAACGAACCTTCATCGGCCTGTGAGAGGATGACGGTAGAATGCACCTCACAACCCGCCAACTTCGGCAATTGTTCCATGGCCGCCCGGGCCAGAGGGTCGGTAACGGCACAGATGGCGAGGGCAATCAACGTCTCTTCCGCATGGAGCCGCTGGGTCGGGTCTTTGAGCTGGGCGGACTTTAACTTCAACACCGGCTCTAACACTGTGGGCGAGATGAGCAGTACCGCATCATCCACGCCCGCTAAGTACTTCAAGGCATCCAGCAGCGCAGCCGCAGGCGCACCCAGCAGTGATGTGGTTTTCCCGCTAATCAGCGCCCCGTCCGGCAGCTGGATGGCGGTCGCCGGGCCTGCGGTCAGCTTGGCCCGCTCTAAGGCGGCGGCCACCACGGGACGGTCAGCGGTAGTAATCCCGGCTTGGTTCATTAAGAGTTCAATCTTAAACACCGGTTCTTTCTCGCCTAGCCCCTTTTGCGCCAGACAGAGGGCATTGTAATACCGGCGTAAAATCTCTTGCTTGGCGGCATCTTCCACCGCCTGCTCGTCAGAGATGCACTTGCCCACCATATTAACCCCCATATCTGTGGGGGACTGATACGGACAAGCGCCCCAAATATGCTGAAAAATAGCAGAGAGGACAGGGAACACGTCAATGTCCCGGTTATAATTGATGGCCGTGACACCATAGGCATCTAAATGGAAATGGTCAATGACATTCACATCATTCAAATCCGCCGTAGCCGCCTCATAGGCAATATTCACCGGGTGACGCAGCGGCAGGTTCCAGACCGGGAAAGTTTCAAATTTCGCATACCCAGACTGAAACCCCCGGATATGGTCGTGATAGAGTTGGCTCATACAGACGGATAATTTCCCGCTGGCCGGGCCTGGTGCCGTGACCACCACCAAGGGTCGTTTGGTCTCTACATAGTCATTTTTCCCGTACCCCTCGGGACTTACAATAAGCGGAATATCCGCCGGGTACCCCGCGATGGGGTAGTGGAGGTAGACAGATATCCCCTGCTCTTCCAGTCGTATCTTAAATTTCTCGGCAGAAAACTGGCCGCTGTACTGGGTAATCACTACGCTACCCACATACAGCCCCATCCCCCGAAACGCATCAATCATCCGCAGGGCGTCCAAGTCATAGGTAATCCCCAAATCGCCCCGCACCTTGTTTTTTTCGATATCAGAAGCGTTGATGACCACCACAATCTCCGCCTGTTCTCGGAGTTCTAACAGCATCCGCACCTTACTGTCCGGCGCAAACCCTGGCAAAACACGGGCGGCGTGGTAGTCATCGAACAGCTTGCCCCCGAACTCCAGATACAGCTTGCCGCCAAATTGGGCAATCCGCTCTCTGATGTGGGCAGATTGGGTCTTTAAGTACAAGTCATTCTCAAAACCGATACGTCTCATGCGCCCCCCTAAAAGAAGGCTGTAAAGACACCTCTTCACAGCCCGATTTCACTCTGATTCTATTCTACTGGAAGAAACTCGTTTTGACAAGTCTTGTCCGGGTATTTTTTCAAATTGTCGGCAAAGAATGGTGTAGCAGAGTATCGATACATGCCGCTCTGCTTTGGGGCGGCATGACCGGTAGACTTTTGTCTTTGGGCGTGGTATAATTCTTCTAAATTTATTGTTTGTGGTGATAGAAATGAGAACAAGAAAGCAAACCATTTTTTCCATTTGTAAGGGTGCCTTAATTGCTATTGTGTCTGTAGGCCCTTTTGTTTTGTTGATTGCAATAGCCACATTAGCCACCTTTGAGCCTCCACCAATGAGCCAAGAGCAAGTAGAAGAGTTTTTTGATAGCAATTATGATGCCCTTGCAATTGTCGCAGAGTTTTTAGCAAATATTGACCATAGAGGGCAGATAGAAATTATGTCGAGTGGAGAGGCCTCCGCTACGCTGAGTAAGCGGAGCGGAGATATGCGGACGGACTTAGAAGTTGAAGATTCACAAGTGCTCGAAGCCATCAACACCTTTCAAACCTTTCAGCAACAACTCTCTCATAGGACTCGAAGATATCAGAATGTGATACGATTTCAAAGGGATTCAAGAGGTGAATGGTCACGCTATGGTCCATTGTTTCGCACTGGCGTAGCCTATGCAGTGGACGGTAGCGACCTAAGTGTGCAGAACCGCACAGATGGGGGTATGCATACGGAGTATATTCCACTAGCAATACCAAACTGGTTTTTCTATGTAATAAAAGACACCTCAACTGCCGCTTAACTCAACCCAGCTCCCGCAACAAAACAAGCGAGATGCCCCGTTCTTGCCTTGTTTATAGTTTGTCCTTAACATAATGAGAACATTACAACAAAACACCTTCTAATTGCAATAAATACTCCTTATTCCCCAACCCACCGCCGTATCCGGTCAGCGCACCTCCGGCACCGACCACCCGATGGCAGGGAATGAAAATCGAAATGGGATTCCGATTATTGGCAAGCCCCACTGCCCGATATCCACGGGGACTGTCTGCGGCCTCCGCCAGTTGCTTATAACTCCAAGTTACCCCGTAGGGAATGGTCTGTAGCATCTGCCAAACCCGCGTCTGAAACGCTGTCCCTTTTGGTGCGAGGGGCAAATCAAACTTCTGCAACTCTCCCGCAAAATAAGCGTCCAGTTGCCGTGCTGCTTCCTTCAATAACGCCGTATCCCCCGGCTCTCCCGCCAAAGGCTTAAAAACTAAATGGCTAATCGCACCATCACGTTCCCCTATGTACAAAGGCCCAATGGGGCTTTGGTAAACCGTAGTAATCATATCAAGACTCTCCCTATACCAAAAATCCCGAGCAACCGCCCGGGAAAATAGCCTTTCAACATACCCCTAAACCGAATGCCTACATTCGGTTTACTCTCCCCCGCTATTGCCGTGTAGACCCCGTTAATAACCTGCACAGCTCGGCAGGTGGGTTTCCTCTCTCCAGCTTCATGGCTTCCAACATCCAACCCGGGTCAAGCCCGAGCCGGGAGGCCTGCACATCCACTGGCGAAGTCCAGAATCCCTTATAAGAAATGTGGGTTTAAAGGGCCTATCACGCACAGAGCAGGGAAATTGCGCTATGTTACAATAACTCGCTGTTCTCTTCAAACAGCCGCTCCATGAACAGGTCATATACCGTCTGAAGCTCTTCCTCACTGTCTAAGGTGGTGAGAAGCTCTTCCCCATCTTCTTCCACTGCCTTGAGGATAATGATCTCGACCTCTTCCTCATCATCGTCCCCTTCGGTTGTCGGGACGAAAGCATGGTAGTAGATGTCGTTGTGAACCAAGGCGTCTAACAACTCTAACTCAAATTCGTTCCCATCCTCGTCAGTGATGGAGATAAAATCGCCGCCAAACTCATTTGTCATACTAACACCTTCTTTCTCTTGTACCTTTATTGTACACCACAAGAGGAAGAAATGCAACTCCTAATTTTTTGTATATTTTTGCTAACGACCTAAATCTTCCAGCAGTTGAATCAGCTCTTGCCTTGTTGCGACAGATATCCCTTGTTTTATCTCATTTCGATCATACTCCCCCAGACTGGCCATGGGAATTTCTGTAATAAATATTGGGCGGCGACCGTCTTGATAGTAGACACCGATGTACCCGTCTGTGTTGCGAACTAGATAGCCTGCCGGATGGTCGGCAATGTCGGACATGTGGGTGACGGTGTAATCCCGAACCTCGTACAATTGGGCCAGTGCTGCGCTGCCCATAATCACCGCCACTGTAAAAATAGCACCAAGTGCTAAAAGTTTAAGGACTCGCCTTTTCATGTTGGCACAACTCCTTTTTTCTGTTATTGTGCTCAAAGGTTTCAGGGTTTATACAAAGGGGGAGATTTTGGGGTACCAGGACATCGTAGACACCATCCCCCACGAAGAATACACAAAAGGCCATCCACTCATGAGCACAGTTCAATAGCACACCAACCCGGCAACACCACCGCCCTTGACCATTGGGGTTTCGATGACTATTACATCCGGCTAGAGGGTTTTAGCATCAGTGCGGAGTATAAGGCGCAAACGGTCTCTACCTTTGCCCTTGACCTTGGCGGGTACATAGGGGCGCAGCCCCTGTGTTGACTTTTTGTTTCTTTTGTTCAACGACAAAAAGAAAGCCCGTCCGGCAGGACATGACCAGTTGGCGGGAACCACCAAGAAATCCTCGGCGGACACGCCGAACAACAAAGGTCAAGGGCAGGGACACGTCCCCTACGAAAGCACAGCACATGGCTTTTTCAAGACGAGATATAGCAGTTTCGCTCTGAATGTGATAAAATTACAGAAAAAGACACATCCCAAGGAAAAGGAGCACCCACCCCATGCGCTATATCACAAAACCCTTTAACGCACTTACAAACCTAGAGCTCTACCAACTGCTACAACTCCGTCAAGCAGTATTCATCATCGAGCAGACCTGTATCTACCCAGACATGGACAACAACGATGAACACGCAATTCATCTGCTGGCATTTGACGGGGACGTTATGGTGGGCTGTCTCCGTATATTGGACAAGGGCGTCGCCTTTGATGAAGCCTCCATCGGTAGAGTGGTCGTCACAAAAGGCCATCGTGGTCGGGGCATTGCGCAGGAGATGATGCGGCAAGCCGTTGCGCTTCTCGGCACAGACCGCGGTGAGAAACGCATCAAACTCTCCGCCCAGACTTATGCCCTCCGAGTGTATGAGAGTGTCGGCTTCACCGCCGTGGGAGAGGAATATCTAGAAGATGATATCCCCCATATAGACATGGTGTGTACGTTGTAGTTTATATAGCGAATCCCCCTGCAACCATCTAGGTTGCAGGGGGATTCGCTCGTCCTAGGCTACTACGCCTGCACCAAGTCCTCGCCGCGGAAATAGTTCTTCAGCGGCACGGCCAAGATACCCACTATCACGGCACCAATCAACGTGTTCGGCACCATGTAAAGACCGTTGTAGAGCAACGAATAAAACCAAGGATTACCCATGGACATACCTAGAAACTCGTCCGGCATCCATTCACCCCAAATGAGTACACCCGCCAGCAAAAAGACGGCGTATTGCGCAAGCCCCGCTATGACTGTAGCCACAACCGCCCAAATACCAGCCCGGCGATAAAATAACCCCGCAAGGCCAATCACCGTAAAGGCAACAAAGTAGTCCAGCAGCAACGACTGCCAGCCCCAAGCAAATCCACCGCCTACAATAGCTTTGATCAGCCCAAAGGCCAAGCCGCCGGTCAGACCCCAGCGGAGCCCCCAACGAATCGAGAGAAAGGCAAGGGGTACCAGTACAAAGCTCACCGAGCCGCCTTGGGGCAAAATGTTAATACGAAGCTGGTCGAGCACCACAGCAATGGCCACAAAAATGGCCACCTCACAAAGTGCTCTTAGATGTGTGCGGGACTTTTGAACTGTTCTTGCGTTTGACATGTTTGATTCCTCCTTAAAATAGGTGGGAATCCGGCTTTGAGCAGGGAACAAAAAACACGCATACCCAGTATGCGTGCATAGAAATTCCCTACTTTTCCTACGCCGGCATTACCCGGATCAGGTCTCGCACCTCAAACGAGGTGCCAAGGTCCAAGGCCTCTATTAGCCCCATCTCAGCCGGAAATATCCAGCCCCCTTGTGATGTAATTGTAGGGTTATTATACTGTTATGCCTCTAGTTTGTCAAGACATCTTCAAATAGACACTTGACAAATTCCATTATAAAATTTATAATGACCAAAAACAGAAAAAATGGTCACGAAAGGAAATCTGTATGCCAAAACTCATTAGCGAAGACGAAAAAAGACTGACCAAACAGGCGTTAGAGCAAGCGACGATTGCGCTGATTCAGCGAAAAGGGTTGCGACATGTCACCGTTGCCGACATCACGAAAGCGGTCGGCATGGCAAAGGGTTCATTCTACTTTTATTTTCAAACCAAAGAAGCACTTTTGTATGAAGCAATCAAACACGCAGAGCGCAAGGGGTTTGAAACAGCCATGGGCCTCCGTTTTGACGAGGGGAATGTTCGGGAACAGGTTGAGCGGGCACTGTTTGACATCTACCTCGCACCGGATAGCCTCGCCTTATATCTCAAGCCCGAAGATATGGAATATCTGATGCGAAAGCTTCCGGCAGAGATGCGGGAGCAAGAGCAGCATAAAATACAACACAACCTCGCCCAAGCAGGGGCATTGTTCGGATTGCCGGAAGAGGATTGGGGTACGCTTGCCTACCTCATGGATGCCCTGCAAGAGCTTGCTTCTTCTGCGCAAGACTATGGAAACAAAAACCGCCAGCGGGGGCTAGAGATTCTGGTTCGGGCCATTGCGGAGTTCTTAGACGAGAAAGCGATAAAGAAAGGGCGATAAACAGATGAAAACAAAAGTCATCGTACAGTTTACGTTACTCACCCTCGGCATTACGCTCCTTACATGGGGTGGGCTGGTGATGTTTGCTCAATTTGGGATAGCCACCGACAACCACCCTTGGCTATTCGCATTGATAATGCTCGGCGGCTTGTCGCCTACTTACGTCTCTTACCTTGTGCTCAAACGAAATGGCGAAGTGTCAGGGTTCAAAGAATGGCTCAAAAACGTCTTTTATGTAAGAGCAAAGATGAACCGCTATTTGTTTGTTACGTTATTTATCGTATTATTTATGGGGACGAACATTGCGGTCTCCGGCATGACAGGAGGCGGGCAACCGCTACATCTGCTGCCTGTTGGTTTGGCGATGTCATTTGTTGCCGGGGGATTAGAAGAAGCGGGATGGCGTTATATCCTACAGCCTGGATTGGATCAAAAAATAGGGTTTGTGCTATCGTCTCTCGTTACCGGCGTTATTTGGTGGGCATGGCATATTCCTCTGTTTTTCATTGGGTTCCTTGCGTTTGATTTTTGGATGTACGCCGTAATGGTGATGGGTATGACATTTTTCTACGGAGCAATCATCCGCATATCCGGCAGGGCCGGGGTATTTCTAAGCGTGCTGGCCCATACCTTGACAAATGTGGCGTTAGGTGGCCTACCCTTTTATGAAACTTGGGCAGGTACAATTACTGCGTTTGTTGTGATGGTCAGTGTTTCCGCGATTACGGTTTTTGTATATGAGCGTAGGAAGAAACATCTTGCCATGTCCATGCCCAAATAGCTAATGCTGCAACAGAAGGAGGATATGGAGAGGTAGACTCCGCACCGCCAATATGCTATAATTTACAGTAGGATTCTTTGGTGCGCCCCATCACTCTGCTTGGAGCGCACAGGGGATTTTATATACTTTGTGTACAAGGAGAGTTGCTATGACGTTCAGTGAATTGATTGCGTGTACAGAAAAGGTCTTTGGCTCACGCAAAATTGCTAATAATGCGTGGGCTGGTAGCGTTGCAGCAGCATTGTCGTCGGAAAATGGAAACATCTATACAGGTGTTTGTATCGATGTCTGTTCTGGTATGGGATTTTGTGCCGAACATGCTGCGATTGCTGCGATGATAACGGCAGGTGAAAGTAAAATCGAAAAAATTGTTGCCATCTCTAAAGATGGAGTTATCCCTCCCTGCGGGAGATGTCGAGAATTTATTAGCCAAATACATGAGAGTAACACAAACACAGAGATTATGATTTCATCTGATAAAGTGGTGAAATTGGATGAATTGCTCCCGTTCAGATTGGATTGCAATGCTGAATAGTATCGTTAGCTACGAGCGGACACATGGATTTTTGGGTCGTAGCGAGTTTATATTTTATAATATGACACGCTGTTGTCATAAGCAATAAGAAGATACTCAATGAGTATACCGTGAGTACGGCTGTAAATATGGCAGGATTAAATATCTCAGCAGAATGAAGGATGCATTATGTGTTTCTATCCAAAATCAAAAACACAATCTATACACGGCGAGACCGAGAGTGTAAAAACTCTCAGCCTTTTTTGTTTATTAAAGTTCCTTTTTAATTTCAACTCTTTTCTGATAAGTATGAGATATCATCGCACTAGCAATAGCCGCTATCCAACGCCTCACATGCTTTCGCTGAAATTGGAAACAATCCAAATCTGTCATAAAGAATCCCTGCAATAGCCATACCACCAGTCACGGATAACGTATTAACCACCATAATACCGCCAATGGGTGTCATGATAATAAATGAAATGACAGGCGCTTCCAACCCCAAAGAGTAACATGCCCCCAGTGCGTAATAGGCCAGATTTTAAACAGCAATTACTAAAAAACCCCTTTGAAACAAGGCAATTCCGAGCCTTATCTCAAAGGGGTTTCCCTGTCCTGAAAAAGCTCCTCTTGCCAACCTCCCAGCGATTCATACGCTATCGGCTTTCATCCGCCAAACCACTACCTCTCATCAAATCCGCCCTCACCGGCGGTCATTTGCATCACTGGTGAACACCGCCGATACACACACTCGCCGAGGACGGCGTATTTCGAGCAAGCTTGCAGATTTTCCTCCGGCGTAAACACATAGAACTCCCCCCCTGCATAAATCTGGAAATTATCCGCCGGGTCATACGGAATCGCCGGCACCGACTGGATGGGGAAAAATAGAGAGACTTGCGCCCCGTGGAGTAACCCGTCATAGTACCAGCCGGTGGCGTCTAAGCGCAAGGTGCCGTGGCCGCTTGGAGCGAGGCCCTTGCCGGGGGCACCCGGCATCCGTAGCTTGACCTGTACTTCTATGGGTGCCATATCCTCATGGACAGACTGCATTTCATGGCGCACTTGGGCCTTGTGCCACAAATGCACCGTCTCTGGCACCGGGCCACCGGATAGAGGGGTAAATTTGGCATCCCGGCCCATCTCAGCGGCAGTATGACATGTGCGGCAACGGATGATGTTGCCTTTGGTCTCTAGGGTAAATTCCTGTTGACAGGCGGGGCAGTAATACAAAATATTCTCCAACCCCTCCGCCAACCGCCGAGCGCCGGATAGGTGTAACGGCGGATGTGTCGCGGCCAGAGCGTCTTTGCCGCACAGACGGGCATCAATCCTGGCGGTGAGGGTGTCGGCAGAAAGTCGTCGGGTATCTTCCGGATCAAACAGATTGGCCAGCGTGACCCGAATCCGGCCCCGGCGGAATTTGTCCCGCCAAAAGGGCATACAGGTATAGGCCCCCTCAATGCGGCAACTAATGACAGGAACCTCCAGCTTTTTGACCAGCTTGCCGATGGATTGATTGGCCCCCATATATCCACCGTCCGTGCTGCAACGGCCCTCTGGAAAAATTAGGATATGACCGCCCCGACGGATGACAGAGAAAATGCTTTTGACCGCCCGGATATCCGGCTCAAACAGACTTTTCGGGATGCAGCCCATGAAGGGCAACAGCCAATTGAGCGGGCGGTACAGAAAAAACTTCTGCGCCGTCACAGCGTTTAAGTGTAGGGGGTAGATAGTGAGCATCACCAGTAAAAAGTCCATGAAGGATTCATGATTACTCAGCACAACCATGGGGTCTTTGGGCGGCTGATACGCTGTGCGGTCAACCTGTAGTCGGAAGAATAGTTTTAAAAAGGGGTAGAATAAGAAATACAAAGCAAAATAGATTACCCCATTGGGGGCCTTCACCGTGTTGCGGGGCCGGGTATTTGTGCGACTCATAATGACTGTAACACCGCCTCTTTATCTGCATCGGTGCCCTCTAGGGCCGCTAACACTTGGGCGTGCCGGGCTTTGTTGAGGCGGTATCGGGCACAAACACACACGCCGATGGACATGAGGAAAAGGGGCGTTAGGGCCAGGATGCCAATGATGGCGTACTGGGCGGAAAGGGGTTGTGATACCACCTGTGTGGCCCCGGCTTGGATGTCTTGCTCGACAAATCCCGCAATGCCAATACCCGCCATGACGATGGCGACACCGGCGGCCTGTCCGATCTGGATGACCATGTTCGAGACGCCAGAAAACGCACCGGCGCACCGGGTGCCGAACTGTAGATTGCCTACATCAATCACATCGGGGAAGATGGCATGGGGCACCAACCCCGGGCCGCTGATGCCAAACCCCAACACCGCCGCCAGAATGTACAACACAACCGCCGGGGCGTTGGGCGGTACGAGGAACAAGAACAGAGCGCCCACAATCCAAATCAAAGCACCCACGATATAGGCGGTTTTCTTATCTGTCTTTTTCATCAACGCCAGATAAAAGGGCAGGGCCACAATCTGCATCCCAAACAAAATCGCCGCGCCGATGAGGCCCACCATGTTCCCCATCCCTTGGGCGGTCAGGCTGCGGCTGAAATAAAAGTCGATATAGAAGAAAAACAGGGCACTCATCACCGCCATGGTAATTTGCACACACAGGAACATATACAGATACTGGCGGAATGATTTTACGCGGAAGGGTAGCAAAAACTCTCGAAACACCACACGCTCGGTCTGTTTCGGGGCTGGGATCCCCTCTTTGGCGAAGATAGCCGTGGCACCCACGCAGAGCATGAAGATGGTACCGAAAATCAAACTCATAGCCATATAGCCCGTATTGCCATCAAACATGCCCACAATCACCCCCGGCAAGGCCACACAGACAATAGAGGCAAAGATAGAGAACCCCAGCCGCAAAGAAGTCATGCGAGACCGTTCCGTATAATCCTCCGTCGCCTCACTGGTGAGGGAGTAGTAGGGGATCATCACCGAGCTGTGTACCGCACAGAACAGCATGTATGACAAGAGTGACAGCCAAAACCGCACCATGATGCTGGGGTTATCGTAAGGGTAGAAGGTGAGGAACAAGGATACGACAATCAGAGGTGCCGAAACAAACAGCGTCCCCCGCCTTGTCCCGAACCGCACCCGCAGTTTATCCGACCAATAGCCGATGATGGGGTCAATCACCGCATCAAAAATCCGGGCAATGAAAATAACAAGCCCCGCCAACCCCGGCGGCAGCCCCACCGCCAACGCCAGAAAGCCGGGGAAAAGGAAGTTGATAATATTAAATGCGCCCCCGCCAAAAAAGTCAGCAATAGAAAAGGCGGTCATCCTGCCCAAAGATAAGGGCGCAGTGGTAGACTGTGTAGGTGTCTGCATAGGGTTCTCCGTGTGTATTTGATTTTATTGTACGCTAGTACATTATGCCTGAACGTGTCGATAAATGCAAGGGGGTGAACGCCAAAGACCACCGCCTTGCTTTGCACTAGGCTTTCCAGCACTTAGGAGAACCTGATACTCAAAAATACGCTGTCTTTCACCTGCCCCTTGCTTCTAAAACTTTGGCTTGTAATCTGCTAGTGGACATGATAAAATTATTGGAAATAAAATGTGGTGGATTTAGATATAGTCACAAGATAGGGAAAGGGAAAAATGGTATGAGAAAGCGTGTGTGTCGAAGCAAGAGGTTTGTTCGAGGGATTTGTGTAATTTTGGCGGCGTTGATGCTGCTGACGGCTGTGCCGGTTGGGGCGGTTGCAACAGAAGTAATCACATCCGGGACGGTTGGTGTTGGCGGTGCGCCATGGCGGTTGTATAGTGATGGGACGTTGGTGGTGGATGAAGGGTTTATTGAGTGGGCGAATTGGCAAAGCCCATGGCACAATTACCGTGAACATATTTTCAAAATCGTCTTTACGGGGCCGATTACAGCCGGAACATTGTTGCGTAGCTTATTTGCTAATCTAGCGAACGTAACTATCATAGAGGGGTTGGAAGACTGGGATACCAGTAGAGTGACAGATATGATCAATCTGTTTTCTTACGCAAGCAGTTTAGAAAACCTGGACTTGTCCAGTTGGGATACCGGCAGTGTAACGAATATGGGCGGCTCAATGGGTATAATAAATCGGAACGGGATGTTTCAAAATACACGCAGACTAGCAAGCCTTGATGTTTCTGGGTGGGATACCAGTAGCGTAACGAATATGAGTGGAATGTTTGCAAGCAGTGGCCTGACGAGCCTTGACCTTTCCGGCTGGGATACCAGCAGTGTAACGAACATGGGCGATATATTTTTGGCCAGCGATTTGACAAGTCTTGACCTCTCCGGCTGGGATACCAGCAGTGTGACGAATATGAGCTTCATGTTTTCGCATAGCAATTTGACAAGTCTTGACCTATCTAGTTGGGATACTAGCAATGTGACGGATATGAGCTTCATGTTTTCATACAACAGCAGCCTAACAAGTCTTGACCTCTCTGGTTGGGACACAGGGAGCGTGATATCTACAAGAGGTATGTTTCGTAATGCAAGCAACCTAACAACCCTTGAGCTTTCCGGTTGGGATACCGGTAGCGTGAGGGATATGAGCGGGATGTTTTTTGGCGCAAGTAGCCTAACGAGCTTGAACCTTTCGGGCTGGAATACTGGTAACGTGACGGATATGAGCTTCATGTTTCTAAACACAAGTAGCTTAACGAGCCTTGATTTATCCGATTGGGATACTAGGAATGTGACAAACATGTGGAGTATGTTTCGAGGTGCAAGCAGCTTAACAAGCCTTGATGTATCCGGTTGGGACACTAGAAATGTAACGAGCATGTGGAATATGTTCGGAGATGTAAGTAATCTATTGAGTCTAGACCTCTCAAGCTGGAATACCGGAAGTACAACAGACATGGGTAGTATGTTTTCAGGCGCACATAGCCTAATAAGTCTTGACTTGTCTGGCTGGGACACAAGAGGCCTGACAACCGGTCGCATGTCAGGTATGTTTCGTGGTACCTATTCTCTAAGGCAACTCACACTTGGAGAGTATTTTTCATTTCGGTCTCAGGTGGCCAATTTGCCTCCCGTGCCGCAAAGTAAGGACTACACAGGCAGATGGCAAAATGTGGGAACAGGAACAATAGATGATCCGCAAGGGACATTTATATTTACATCTGTTGAGATGATGGCGCACTTCAACGGTACCACAATGGCGGATACATGGGTATGGCAACCAAGAACGGCCGCAATCACCAAAACCGAATTGGAAGCGGTAATTGCAGAAGCAAAAGAAATTAACGAAATTATTGGCTTTACGGCAGAAAGCTGGACACGATTTGAGGTAGCATTAGAGGCGGCTCTTAGTGTCTTTGATGATCCATATGTAACAAGAGCTGAAATTGATGTGGTACTTGCTGAACTTAGAGCGGCCATCGATGAACTGACACCTGATAATCCAGTTCCAACCGACCCAAATGTTATTGAATTCGGAAGAGTAGGCATCAATGGCGCTCCGTGGCGCTTATATCAAGATGGGACGCTTGTGGTGGAAAGAGGATTGATTGAGTGGACAAATTCCTGGCAAAGTCCGTGGCATGCATATCGTCACAATATTTACAGAATTATTTTTTCTGGCCCGATCATTGCCGGCACATCATTGCAAGGCTTATTCGCTGGGCTGGGAGATGTAAGCATCATAGAGGGCTTGGAGCATTTTGATACCAGCAATGTTGTATATATGAACAATATGTTTTCGGGTACAATGCACTTGGAGAAGCTAGGCCTCTCTAGCTGGGATACCGGAAATGTGACGAATATGAGAGGGATGTTTTCAAGTGCATCTAGCCTTAGTATCTTAAATGTATCCAATTTTGACACCGGCAATGTGACGAATATGTCCAGCATGTTTTCTTTTGCAACCAGTCTAACGAGCTTAGACCTCTCTGGCTGGAACACCGCTAGGGTAACGGATATGGCCGGGATGTTCGGAGGAACGCAGTCGCTCAGCCGACTTGTGCTAGGCGAAGATTTTAGATTCGCAGGAAATGCCGGGTTGCCTGCAGTACCTGGTTTACGAGAGTGGAGAAATGTAGGAACAGGAACGGAAGATAATCCCCAAGGTAACTTTCGGTTTAACTCCATTCAGTTAATGGGAAGTACGAATGCCGCAATTGTGGCGGGAGATATATGGGTTTGGCATCAAATTGCGGCGGACGATGAAGTTGTTGCCACCGGCACGATAGGCCCGGGCGGTGCGCCATGGCGGTTATATGGTAATCGCACGGTCATAGTAGACCCGGGAACCATTCAGCGAGTTTCTGGGGGGCCGTGGAGAAACCATGAGAGAGATGTCCTAAGAATTGTGTTTACTGGTCCGATTGTTGCCCAGACATCTTCTCTGCAAGGATTTTTTTCGGGCTTGCGGGAAGTAGCTTCTATAGAAGGATTAAGTTATTTCGACAACAGCAATGTGACAAATATGAGTTGGATGTTTTCTGGCTTGTGGGCTTTGGAAGAACTTGATTTATCGGGGTTTGATACACGTAGTGTGGTACATATGGATGGCATGTTTATGGAGGCAGGACTAACAAGTTTAGATTTGTCCGGTTTTAATACAAGCAGTGTAGGAACCATGAGGTATATGTTTCAGCATGCAAGTAGCTTAACAAGCCTAGACTTATCCGGATTTGACACGCGCAATGTGGAAACCATGAGGGCTATGTTTTACGATGCGACTGGCCTAACAAGCCTTAACTTGTCGAGTTTTGACACGCGCAATGTGACGGATATGCATAGAATGTTTGCTATATTCTCGCATGGTAGCGAGAGTAATTTAGAAAGCCTTGATTTATCTAGTTTTGATACGCAAAACGTAAGGGATATGAGCGACATGTTTCGTGATGCAAGTGCTCTAACAAGCCTAGACTTATCCAATTTTGATACCCGCAATGTGACAAATATGGGAGCAATGTTTAGTGGCACAAGTAGCCTAACGAACCTAGACCTGTCCGGATGGGATACCAGCAATGTGCGGCAAATGGGTATGATGTTTTCGGGCGCAAGTAGCTTGACAAGCTTAGATTTATCCGGGTTTGATACTAGGCGCGTAACCAATATGTGGTCCATGTTCCACAACACCTCTCTGCGTCAAATTACATTGGGTGAGCATTTTCGCTTTACAAGAACTAGGAATGATTTAGGGCATGGCATAATTATATATTGGGATGCCAGCCTTCCTCCGGTGCTTCCAGATGATACTTATACGGGCTATTGGCAAAATGGAAATTTCATCTTGACCTCGGCGCAACTCATGGGAACATTTGATGGGAACACAATGGCAGGCACATGGTTTTGGCAGAGGAGAGACGGCAACAGACCCACCCCGCCTGTCAACCGCACGGCACTACAAACCGCCTTCGCCACAGCAGAGGGGCGCACCGAATCCAATTATACCCCCGCAAGTTGGGCTGAGCTTCTGGATGCAAAGTTAGATGCACGAAATGTCTTGCAGAACACAGAGTCCACACAACCACAGGTCGATGAAGCATTGGCGGCACTAAACTTGGCAAAAAGCAACTTAGTGCCAATAGACACGCCCCCACCCGTCAACCGCACGGCACTACAAACCACCCTCACTACCGCAGAAGGGCACATCGAAGCCAACTACACCCCGACAAGCTGGGTGTACCTATACGTTGCAAAGCGGGACGCAAGAGGTGTCCTTGATGATGCAGGGATGGAGCAAAAAGATATCGACAATGCACTGGCGGCATTGGTTGCGGCGATAGAAGGGCTAGACCCAATAGACACGCCCCCACCTGTTGATATCACAGATTTACAAACCGCTCTCGCCGAAGCAGAGGGGCGCATTGAAGCCAACTACACCCCGGCAAGTTGGGCTGAGTTGCAAGCGGCAAAGTCGGATACGCGAGATGTGTTGCAGAGCACAGCGTCCACACAAGCACAGGTCGATGAAGCATTGGCGGCACTGGACTTGGTAAAAAGTAGCTTAGTACCAATAGACCTACCCCCGCCCGTCAATCCCACTGCCCTGCAAACCGCTCTCACCGAAGCAGAAGGACACACCGAAGCCAACTATACTCCGGCAAGCTGGGCCGAGCTTCTAGCGGTCAAGCGGACTGTGCGAGATGTTCTGCAAGACGAGTACTTC
>WRBE01000055.1 GCA_009779845.1 Oscillospiraceae bacterium | reverse complement strand
CGTGAAAGCCCAAGGCGGTGAAGGTCAGCCAGTTGCTCCTCTCATTGTAACTTAGGCACGAGATGGAAAGAAACCCCGCCGGATGCGAGGTTTCGGTTCCAAATTTATTGTAATAGGCGGTGGTAAAAATGATAATATCAGTTTCCGTAGGGAAAATCATAATAAAGCCAGAAGCAAACAGCAAGCTATCAGTTACGCAAGATAGCAATGGCAATTTAATTATCAGCAAGAGATAAAAAAGTATCAGAAAAATATGCAGTAACTAGGGGGAAAGAAAATAACTTATACTCAAATTTTTGCAGTAGTAAGTAAGCAATGGGCAAATGTAAATGACATAAAGCAACTCTGCGGTAATGGTCGGGATAAAGCCCGCCAAATTAGAAAAGAAATCGAAGCTGATATAAAAGAGAGTGGTAAAAAGCTTCTGGTCGGTAAAGAGAAAAAAGTTCCAATGTCTAAAGTTATTGATTATCTAAATATGGATATGGATTACATAGCAAAAATGGCTATGTTAGAAAAGAGAATCAATAATGAAGAGGAAATATAACTATGGCTGTATATCAATCAAAGACAGCCACTAAAAAGGGCGAAAAATGGTACTTTTCTGTCTGGTATTTAACAGCTAATGGCGAGAGAAAAAGAAAGAAAAGTCGAAAGTATTTTACCAAAAAGCAAGCACAGGAAGAGGAACGATTATTTTTAGAGAACCAAACACCTAATAGAATTGATATGACATTTGAAGAAACGTATTATCAATACATAGGCTATACTGAGGAAAGCATCAAAGGCTCTACAAAGTATTGTAAGCACAGTCGCATGAAAATTCATCTCTTACCTTATTTCGGAAAGATGAATATTCATAATATAACGGTTAATACGGTTATTGCCTGGAAATCAAAAATCAATAAAGCCTTAAAGCCTAATGGGAAACCTTATGAATTATCATATAAGCAATCACTATTCAAAGAGTTAAGACTGGTTTTGAAACATGGGATGCATTTCTGCGGTTTAAAAGAAAATGTTGCAGATAAAGTGATGACGTTCCACGATAGAAACGAAAAGGTAATTGCAGACGAGGAAAAAATCAGATACATAACACCTACCGAATACAATCTATTTTCAAGTGTTATCACAAAAATCGTATTTAAAGTGTTTTTTGCCTTTCTATACTATACAGGAGTGAGAAAAGGCGAAGCCCAAGCATTAATTTGGGAAGATATTGATTTTGAGAAAAGCCAAGTGAGAATAATTAAGACAATTACGAATAAGACGGATGAAGTCAATGAAAATGGTATAAAGCTAAAAATTACCAACACCAAAAACCGAAAAAATCGGACAATCAAAATACCGCTGATACTAAAAAATATGTTATTGGAATTATATGAGTATTACAAAGAATTTGAGGGGTTTGATGATAAATGGTTTGTCTTTGGCGGTAATAGGCATCTGCCCACTCCGACAATAGACAGAGAAAAAGATTATTATTTTAAGCTGGTAGAAGAAACTTATGGTTACTCTATCAATAGAATTACAAATCATGAGTTTAGACACTCACACGCAAGTTATCTAATCAGTAAAGGTGTGAAAGTTGAAATTATTGCTAATAGACTAGGCGATACTGTCGGTGTAGTTCTAAAAATTTATGCTCACTTATTTCCAGAAGTAGAGGATGAAATTATTGAAGCATTAGATTTAGTTGAAACTGATTACCGTATAAAAGAGGACACAAAAAAAGAATTTTTGCAAAGCCAACCAGCTATAAAAATTCTTCAAACTAGTTAAAAGTGTACCTAAAGTGTACCTAAAGCACCTTTAACAATCTATAATCGCCTTAAACAGGACGGTTATATGCTATTTGGTGGCACCAGCTGGAAACAAAGGAGTATAAACTGGTCATGACTGCATATGGCATAATGTGCCATAAAAAGGGCATTCGAGAATATCCGCCACTTTTCATATTTTTACAAAACTGGAAAAAGTGTACCTCAAATGTACCTCGGATGACAATAATCTTAGACAAGGACTTTAGGGATATAGTGCAAGCTATATCTTTTTTTGATGCTCTAAAAGGAAGTACCACGAGCAAGCATCGGCATCAATAGACTTTCGCGGCATAAAGGAGATTTCAAAGGTGCGTCCTGCGGGACGTGCTTTAATTTTATTCCACGGTTCTATTGACACCGCCACTTTCTCGTTGGGTGTGGTGGGTAAGGCGTTAAGCCCGCAGGCTTATGTCCGAAAAAACTTACAATAGAGAGGAAGATGAGAAAATGAATAAGTTTTTTAAACCAGCACCCGAAACACTAGAGGAGCTAAAATCTATGTATCGCAAACTAGCGATGCAACACCACCCAGACCGTGGCGGAAGCCATGAAGCAATGAAAGGGGTCAATGCCGAATATGAGGAGCTTTTCCCAAAGCTGAAAGATGTACATAAAACCAAGGACGGAAAAACCTATACAGCACATCAAGAAAGCACCGAGACAGCGGAACAGTTCAGAGAGCTTATAAGCGAACTTATGAAGATGGAAAATATCACTATCGAAATTATCGGATGTTTCGTTTGGGTAACTGGGGATACCAAACCGCATAAGGATAAGCTGAAAGCATTAAAATTCAAATGGCATACTAAAAAGATTGCTTGGTATCTAAAGCCAGAGGATTATAAAAAGCGTAGTCGCAAAGATTACGACCTTGATGAAATCCGCTCTATGTATGGTACTAGCGGTGAGATTAACAGCAATGGCATTGCTAAAATTAGATAAGTCTAAGAGCTTAGAAAATGCGATCACATCTTGAAAACAAATGTGGTCGCTTTTTCTTCGTGACGCTAGGTGACAGCTAAATGACGCTGGGCTATACCCTAAATGACGCTATGCTCCCGCTTTTTACCAGATGGAAGCACTTCCCTTTGGGAGTGAGGGTGTTATAATGTGTACAATGAGGATTTTTGTCAGAAGATTCTCATTAGCAAAAAGATCTGCTCACAGCAGGTCTTTTTTGCATGGAAAGGTGGACTAATTTACATATTATGATAAAAAGATTGATTATATGACAAATGTCGATAAATCACGACAGAAAAATTTAATAAAATGGAATTAAGAGGGCGGTAGTAGCATTTAATGCTTTGCTGTCCTTTTTGATTCAGAGGGGAAAGATAAAATGAATTTAAACAGAACATTATCAAGTCAAAACTTGGATAATTTCAATTTTGAAGAAACAAAACGAAATGTAAGTAACTTCTTTTTAGGACTAGAGAACCTAGAATGGGAGTGGGCGAAGCTAAACGCTCAAAAGGGATTAACTGCAAATTATGATTTTGAGGTTGAATATAGAGGGCATCCATATATGAAGTTAGGAGCGGATATATTTAACCTATCAGCCAAGGAGCTTACCGAAGAAGAGATAAAGAAATATATATCAAACTTCTACTGGGCTAAAAGCGTCTTATCTGATGTAGAGCAATTATATTTGATGGAATATTTTATCCATCGTAAATATGAAGATGAAATCGTAGATTTGCTAGGATTTAATAACAGCGACAGCAATGAGTTTAAGAAGCTCAAAAAAAGTGCTATTTATAAGTTTGCGGACTTTCTAAGTCTGCTAGTAGAAAAACAATAAGGGGGAATTTGAAAAAATGGAAAAAGATATTTTGGTACGAGAAATCGTATCTTTTTGTTTGGATTATGGAGTACTTATTAAGAAAAAAGAAATAGAGAGAAAAATAGAGCAAGGGTTAGAGAGTGCGGAGCTTATCGAGGATTTATATAATACGATTTTTAGAAAAGCAAAAAGCGGTAGAATCAAGGATATAGAAAGAGTAAAAGAACTGCTTATAGAACTTGAAAAAATCAGATTAGACTTAGAATTTAAGGATTAAGAATGTACCTGCTTTAAAAGGGCTTAACAGCCTTGACAGATTTGTAAATGCTGATATATAATCCGAAGAACAGTAAGACAAATTTCTCTAATAAATTTGCTACAGTCTTTAATTTTCAGAGCCGAAAGACCTTTTCCCGATTAGAGGACAATAATTGAGAACAGAGAGCCCATAACGAGCGTATTCCCAAATCCGGTGATTGCTTTGATAAAAAATGCAAGAAGTGTAGATGAAAATAAAAAGGCATTCTCCCACGATATGATACTATCTAACATCATCAAACCTCACTGCCACTCAAACTATGAATGTTTTTCATTATCAGTATATCAAATTTTTCGCCAAACTTCTACCGTAACGTTCCACGTCCATCGTTTTCCCCGTAAATAATCCAAGTCAGAAATATAGTCAACGCAGTTGCAAGGACACAAAATGTGCACCCTTGCAACTGCATTGATGATAGAAATACATTCAAATTTTGTCTCGCTTGGATCAAACCATGGGATTACGTTGCTTTTGTCAAGCGCATCATCTCATCGCCTGCACAAATCAGATTCCCGGTCGGCATATGGAAGCTTGCAAAATCATCGCTATTGCAAATTGCCACGGGCGTGATGGTATCAAAACCGCTGGCGGAAATGGCGTCAAGGTCGCATTCAATCAAGATATCACCGATGCTGACCTTATCACCTTGCTTGGCATAAGCGGTGTAATGCACACCTTTCAGCGTGACAGTATCTAGTCCAACGTGAATTAATATCTCAACGCCATCATCTGATGTAAGCGCAACCGCATGTCCGGTGTCAAACATCTGTGAAACGGTACCCGTCACCGGGGAGGTGACCCTGCCGTCCGTGGGGCGGATCGCAACGCCTTTTCCCAACATTTCTTGACTAAAAATCGGGTCGTCCACTTGTGCCATGGCAACGACCGTTCCACTCATCGGGGCAAAAATCTGTATGACGGTTTCTTTCTTGCGGGGTTCAAGCATGGGTATGCCTCCATCATGTGTAATTATAGAACTCTTTTACGATTTTCCTAGTCTGTTTCAATTTCTCCAAATAGCGATTGAAGCTGTCGAAATCATTGCAAAGGAAACCGAGATAGAGAAGGTCGGTATAAATCAGTGTGGCGTTACGTGAGGCAATGGCGCCCACACGCAAATCGTGCTCTAAAGAGGGCAGTATCAGCATAGAATCGGCCAGACTTGCCAACGGATTGTTGTTGTGCTGCGTCAGTGCGATGATATGAGCGCCTTGGCTACGGCCGTACGCAATTGCAGAAGTAATCTCTCGTTTATCGCCGCTGTAGCTAATACCGATTACCGCGTCCTGTGCCGTGATATGAATGGACGAGGCCACTTGGGCGTGAGAGTCGGCGTAATACACCGGCTCTAACCCAATCCGTGAAAACTTTTGCGCCAAATCATCGCAACACACACCGGAAGCACCGATGCCAAAGAGGAAAATGCGTCTGGCGGACTTTAAATGTGTCACAGCCCGGGTTAATTCCTTTGGCTCGATGAGCCGATAGGTCTGCTCGACCACGTCTAGGTTGGCGAGGCGGCTTTTTTGAATGACTGTTTCAAGGGTGTCCCCATAACTGATTTGCTGGGACAAATCATGGTACGCTTTTTCTCCTTTTTCCATCGCAAAATCCGCCGCTAACGCCAATTTGAAATCAGAAAACCCATGATAGCCCATCTTTTTAGAAAAGCGGACAATAGCTGCCGGAGAGATGCCCGTTTGCTCTGCTAATTTGTGGATGCTGTCGTATATGACGGTTTCTCCATGTTTGAAAATATAGTCGATCAAAACCTCTTCCGTGGCGGTGGGGGCTGCGTAGTTCTTGATTTTGGTCAAGAGACTCATTAGGTATTCTCCTTCAGAGTATGAATGGTTTTAGAGACGTTCCCAACGTTTTCCGCCAAAAGTGCTTGACAGCTTTCTTTGTCCTTTCCGGTCAACACCATGCAAATGGCAAGTTTGACGTTGTGTTCCGATATGTTTAAATACTTGGCGGCATCTTCTTCGCTACAGCCGGTTGCCATCGTGATAATGCGGCAAGCACGTTCCACTAGCTTGATATTAGAGGGAACCACATCCACCATCAAGTTGCCGTACACCTTGCCGTACTTGATCATTAGAGAGGTAGAGATCATGTTGAGTATCATTTTTTGGGCGGTTCCGGCCTTCATCCGGGTGCTGCCCATAATGACTTCAGGGCCTGTGATTACCTCAATCGCCACATCAGAATAGGCACTGACAGCGGCGTGTTCGACACAACTAATACTACCGGTCAGCGCACCGACTTGCTTGGCATATTCTAGGCCGCCAATGACATAGGGTGTTCTACCGCTGGATGCCAGCCCAATTACCGTATCATCCGGCGATAGAGAGAGCGCACGCAAATCCTCAGCGGCAAGATCCATCGAGTCTTCCGCACCTTCTACAGATTTAATCAATGCGCCGTATCCGCCGGCAATCAGGCCGACAAATAGGGTGGGCGCAACGCCATAGGTGGGGGGACATTCGCTGGCATCTAACACGCCAAGACGTCCGCTGGTTCCTGCGCCAAAATAGATGATTCGCCCGCCCCGGGACAACCGCTCATAGGCCAAATCAACCAGTTGTGCAACCTGCGGCAACACGGTTTCACAGGCCGAGGCGACGCCTGCATCTTCTGCGTTTATGGTTTGAAGCATGGTGAGGGTGTCCATGGTGTCGATATGCCTTGTTTTGGGGTTCGATTGCTCTGTATTTAACTTCGATGTCTGGTTCATACGCTTCCGCTCCTTCGTTAATCATGATTTGATATTGCATCTAGTTGTAAAGGATTTTATCAGATATGAAACAAAATTTCAAGAGAAATTTTGTTTCGAGAAATTTTGTTGACATTCGTGGAGAATGATGCTATGCTAATATCACCAAAATTTACATGGAGAAGGGAAAGGTGTACATGGATAACAAACAATTGGCCGCAGAGATTCTAAAGCTAGCCGGCGGCAAGGAAAATGTCAGTGCAAATGCCGCATGTATGACTCGTTTGCGCATAAGCGTACGGGACATGAAACAGGTAGATTTCGCAGGCTTGAAACAGTTGGATGGCGTTCTGGGGGTCGTACAACAGGACACCGTTCAAGTGGTGTTAGGGCCGGGCAAAGTAAACCGTGTCATGGATGAGTTTGCAAAACTGACCGGTCTTGCGGCCGGTAGCGAAGCCGCAGAGGTAAGCGATCTGGCGGCAGAAAACAAAGCTGTACAGAAACAAAAGCATAACAAACCCGTTCAACAATTCCTAAAACGCATTGCGAATATCTTTATCCCGCTACTGCCGGGCATCATTGCCGCCGGTTTGATTAACGGTTTGACAAACGTCATCAACGTCAGTACAGAAG
The DNA here is from genome assembly GCA_009779845.1 of Oscillospiraceae bacterium. Taxonomy (GTDB): domain Bacteria; phylum Bacillota; class Clostridia; order Oscillospirales; family Oscillospiraceae; genus WRAB01. Next base: position 11,390 of record WRBE01000055.1, on the reverse strand, counting down.
GTGCCCTATCCGGTATCTGGTGGTATGAAGTCATTCGTACCTTGGGCTGGGCTCTGTTTGCATACCTGCCCCTCTTGGTCGGTGCCAATGCCGCAAAGGAATTTGGCGGCTCTCAAGTGCTGGGTGCCATTGCGGGTGCGCTGTTTATTGCGTGGCCGGCGATGCCGCTACTTAGTCTGTTCGGTGAAGAGCCGGTTATCATTCCGATTATCGACGAAGTATTCAGTCCAGCCCGGGGCGGGTTGCTGGCGGCACTCATTGCCGGTATCTTCTTCGCGTTCTTGGAGAAGAACATCCGCAAAATTATGCCCGGTGTGCTAGACACGTTCTTCACGCCGCTCCTCACGGTAATCGTGGGTGGCCTGGTCGCTGTGGTATTCTTACAGCCTGTCGGATACTGGCTGACAAGCGGCATTTTTACCGCACTTGAGTTTGTCTATGAAACAATGGGTGTTGTGGGCGGCTATATCCTGTCGGCTACATTCTTGCCACTGGTTGCTGTGGGACTGCACCATGCACTCACACCAATCCATGCACTGTTCAATAATCCGGAAGGCCCGACGGCGGGAATCAACTATTTGCTGCCCATTTTGATGATGGCTGGCGGCGGTCAAGTAGGTGCCGGTCTCGCACTCTATGTAAAAAGCAAAAATAAAAACCTAAGACGCTTGATCAGAGGCGCTCTGCCTGTCGGCGTTTTGGGGATCGGCGAGCCGCTCATGTATGCGATTACGTTGCCCTTGGGCAAGTCGTTTATCACGGCGTGTTTGGGCGCCGGTATCGGCGGCGTTGTGGCATCTCTCTTCAATCTTGGCACAATCTCACAGGGTGTTTCCGGGCTCTTCGGGCTGTTGATTATATCGCCTGGGTTCCCGCAGGTGCAATATGTCATTGCCATGCTATGTGCCTATGCCGGTGGCTTCCTGCTCACATGGTTCTTCGCAGTTGACAAGAAGCGCATTGCAGAAGTGTATGGAGAATAGAACATGAAAACAGGATTTTCTTACTATTTCGGTACGAATCCTGAGCAAAATCAAACGATATTTCAAAAAGCAATATGTGCAGGGATGGAATATGTATTCACATCCCTGCACATCCCTGAAGAACAGGTAGATGATTATGCTCAGAAGGTTCGTACATTCATCGCCGACTGTCAGGCGGCAAATTTAAACTGTATGGTGGATGTCAGCCCTCATACCTTGGAGAAACTAGGCTGTGATGGCTATGAAGATCTAAAGGCAATGGGGGTTGAGTATTTACGTTTAGACTTCGGTTTTTCCCATGAGGAAATTGTGTCCCTATCCAACGAATTTTATGTCGTATTCAACGCCTCTACCATGAGCCGCAGAGATGTGGAGACATGGCAGGCACTGGGTGCTGATTTCACACGCTTTGTCGCAAGCCACAACTTTTATCCCAAACCGCTCACAGGGCTGTCGTTGGAGAGGGTGGCAGAGTCGAATCGGTATTTTAAATCATTGGGGTTTACAACCATGTCGTTCGTCGCCGGAGACCGTGTGTATCGCGGGCCGCTGTTTCAAGGGTTACCCACAGTGGAAGATCATCGGGATACCCATGTGTTGCGTAATATGCTACAGCTATTTCATGAAACGCAAAGTGATGTGGTGCTCATTGGGGATGTCGATGTATCGGATGAAACGTGGCAGCAGATTTGTGCGCTAAACCAAGGCTTTGTCACCCTGCGTGCCGATGTGGAGGCATCTTTTTCGTATGTGAAAGAGTCATTGCACCACGACCGGCCAGACTCCAGCCCTTATGTGTTGCGCTCTGTAGAGTCTCGGCAAGTCCCACGCAAGGTTCCGCAGGCAACACCACAGCTCCGGCCAAAAGGTGCCATCTGTGTGGGCAATGAAGCATATCTGCGCTATGAAGGTGAGCTGGAAATTGCCCGGGTTGACCTTCCGATAGAGGAACGAGTCAATGTTGTCGGCCAGATTCATCCGGAGGATTTGCAGTATTTAGCGTATATCAAAGATGGGTTTGGATTTGTCTTACAGTAATATCCGCTAGTAAGGCACGGCTGTTGCACAAATAGTTGATGAATTGGCGTAGGGCGCAATGTCCATGTTGTGCCGTAGTTTTCCGCAAATGCGTGAACGCGGCGCAATGTGGACATTGCGCCCTACGTGGCATTACCATATGTTAGCAAAGGGCTATAGGTTGCCGTTAAAACCTAAAAATGAGAAAAGAGGAAGGGTTACAAATGAAGCGCATTAAAGTTTTACCATTATTTCTTGCTATAGTCATGGTGTTTTCCCTGTTTCCAGCACTTGGAACCAGTGCGAGTGCGGCACCTGAGCCGCCGCCGTGGAGCAGTGAGTACAGCGGAATTGAGCTGGGTATAGAGGTTTTGCTCAATGAACCCGAATTTTTGGATCAAATCCGGGGCAAAAACGTTGCGCTCTATACCAACCAAATCGGCGTAGACCAAGGAATGGAGTCTATGCTAAACCTGCTGGTAGATGCGGCGGATGTTGAAATTGTCGCACTATTTGGCGCCGAGCATGGCGTGCGGGGCCAATATCAAGCAGGTGCCCCCGTGAACCACGGCCCCGACCCGGAAAATCCGGATATCTGGGCATGGAGCCTGTATAACAGTGCCGAACATAGGCAGTTTAATGCACAAGGGGACCTTCTCTTCCCCCACCGCATTCCCGGTGGTGCTGCGGGCAGACCAACGCCGGAGGTATTTCGAGGCACCTTTGGCAAGCCCGGCAACTGGGTCGTCAGCGTATCAAGAGGCAGTGAGACAGAGACTGTCGTAATTCCCACAGCGATAAATGTGCCCGGCAACGGGATGCAAGCATTCCCGCAGTTTGTGGCCCCTGTAGTAGGAACAGATACAACGGGCAGGGCCAACGCAGTCAACTTGATCAACGACGCAAGCCCGATCGCTTCCATCCCGGTGGCGGGTGGCGCAACTGCGGATGATACTGCCAGAGCGAATGCGCTTGCGGCGCATCTGATGAGCCTTCCGGGGATGTTCGGGCACAATGTCATCATTGATGTTACCCATGATGACGGGAACGATTGGGACGTAACAGTACGCCGAGGCAATGCCAGCAACACAACAACGGTTACGGTTGAGAGTTTTGTAGAAATTGCCACCCCGCCGGTCGATGCCGTCGCTGTAAGTGAAGCCGTTGCGTTCATCAACGCAGTAATTGCCCGTGGCGAGGGTGCTACACCGGAACACCTACAGAATCTCATCATACCATTTGCCGCAAACCTTGTAGATGCCAGAGGTGCCAGCCACCTGACACAAGCCACGGCGCTCACATCACGGATTGCGTCCATTCCAGGCGTTGGGGCCTTGGGCGTAGAGATTTCCTTAGACTTTGTTCTGGATGACTCGAACGATATGTGGCATGAACCCATTGACATTGTTCTGTTTGACCTGCCCGATATCGGCAGCAAGACATGGACATATATTTACACCTTGGCCGACATGATGCGGATGATTAACGAGTATAACAATGACCCCGTCAGCATCGCAAACGGCCATGAGATTACCCTCTTTGTGCTTGACCGCCCGAACCCCCTCGGCGGATTGGTGGTAGAGGGCCCCATGGGCAGAATGAACGCCGGCTTGCCAGGGATTCCGGCCGCAGACCCGCGTTCCGTGGAGTATTTCACCAATATGTCTATGAACAATCCCGTGGACGGCATCGGTACCGGTGCATTTTTCCGATTCCCGATTCCCTCTCGCCATGGCATGACCATCGGCGAAATTGCCTTGATGTTTGCCGGTGAGTGGGATCACTATTGGATGTATCCGGTGATGCCGTTGGATATGGGAGACAACTTGGTGGTTGTGCCGGTTCGGGGCTGGGATCGCAGTATGCATCTCGATGACATTCCCGGATTCCAGTTTGTCCTGCCCTCTCCCAACATGCCCACCTATGATGCGGCCCTTGCGTACACGGGAACGGTTTGGCATGAGTCCACGAACACAGGGGAAGGCCGGGGCACAACATTCCCATTCACATGGGTGGGCGCACCATATATAGACGGCTTTGAACTGGCCGGGCGGCTCAATAGCTTCAACCTGCCGGGTGTTCGATACAGACCCGCATCAAATATTACCATGATTGGCAACCAAGGCGGCGTCAACTTTGCCGGACAGTTGCATGACGGCGTGGAAATTTATGTGTATGACAAACACGCCTATCGGGCCATTGACTGTATTCTGTTGCAGATGATGGTACTCCGCTCCATGTATGGCATCGAGAACTGGGTCTCAGGCCAACACGGTAGAACCCACTTCCACCACAACTCACCCAACAACCTGCATCAGAGAACCGGCAACATGTGGGTACAACGAGAGATTGGGGCCATTGCACCCAATGCGACCAATGCAGAAATCGAAGCACAATTGGCACGGATTTTGGATCTCATTGACGAAGAATCCGCAGAGTTTTTGACGGTGCGTGAGCAATACCTCATGCTCGACTATGGTTCGCCAGACCCGACAACCCACAACTTGCCCGCCCCCGAGCCTGTGACAGTGACGCTTGGTTTTGAAGCGTTGCTGGCAAATCACATGGATCTGGTGGACGGTTTAAATGTCGGCCTTGTGGCGGATCATACTGCGGTTGACAGCAGATTAAACCATGTGGTAGACATGCTGATGGATGGTGGTGTCAATATCACAAGGGCATTTGCCCCGGCACCCGGCCTGCGTGGTTTGCGGCAAGATCACCAGTTTGCCGGTAATTTTGACCAGCAAAGCGAGCGGGCATCATTCCCCGGCGGCATATCGTATGCGGACGGGCCGACCGGCTTGACGGTTTACCGCTTGGCGGACGCCCATACTGTGCCGACTGCGGAGATGTTAGAAGACCTTGATGTGTTGCTATTTGACATGCAAGATTCAGGCGTACGATATAGTTCCAGAATCGGCCTTTTGGCTGATGTGATGAAAGCGGCGGCGGAGCATGACGTTCAGGTGGTTGTGCTGGACAGACCGGCCATGCTTGGCGGTCGAGACGCAGATGTGGACGGCCCCGTGTCGGAAACCGGCCCCTATGCGATCCCAATCCGTTACAGCATGACCATTGGTGAGCTTGCCCTGATGCTCCGGTATGAGCTGGGTCACGCATCGGATGAAGCTGGGGAAAACGCTTTCGAGGACATGGATTTGGCCGTTGTCAGAGTGCAGAGCTGGAATCGTGCCGACCATTTGAGAGACACCGGAATGCCCTTTGTCATGCCCACCATCGACCTGCCCCATTACACATCGGCACTGCTATATTCCGCTTTGGGTATGGTGCGGAATACAGAGTTGTTTGAGGGCTGGGGTGTTACGAAGTCTTATGAATTTGTAGGGCATCCGTTTATCCAACACGATGTCGGTGACTTTGTAACAAGAATGAACGCGCTAGAGCTTCCTGCCATCCGGTTTAGAACGGCTGTGTTTGCACCATGGAACACGGCGGAGGCTAGAAACATAGGCGGCATTAAAAACTTTAATGTAGCACCGCAGACCCACACCAATCCTAACGCCTTTGGTGCGCAGATTCATGTGTACGACCACAGGCAATTTGCGGCCATGGAAACCATGCTGTCTGTATTCGAGGTTCTGATGGATATGTTCCCGGCCCAGATGGACACCGATGCCATGTTTAACCCTGTGTTCGCCAGATTTACCGGGAATTTTGATAACGCAGTGGAAAACACATGGCTACAACCGATGATCCGAAACGGATACACTGCCGCACAGATGATGGCATCACCACAATACACGGCTGGTCTAAGTGCCTTCATGACCGCCCGTGCGCCGCATCTGATTTATCCGGAGAGTACCCATGTATTCTTCACTGCGACTCAGCTAAACGGTGTTGCGCATCTGGCTGAGACCCAATCAATACAAATCAGATTCAGCCAACCGGTAACAGGTGTCTCAGGCGAAAACGTTACAATTATAAATGACACCGGTGCCGTAATCCCCGGTGACCCCATGGCGGGGGCGTTCTCAGGCAGCGGACAATACTGGACGTTTGAGCTGAATGAAGTTGTAACGCAAGGGAATGTGCTGGTCAGTGTATCAGACTTCGGTGCGTTTACTGTCACATCTGGCCCCCGGACAGTTGCTGTCTACAGAGGGACTGATATTCCTGTCATTACAACCACAACCTTGCCGCCGGGTGATGTGAATACGGCGTGGAACATAGCATTAGAAGCAATTTCACCCCACCAACCCCTTGCATGGACGGTTCTCTCGGGTGAGATGCCTGCGGGTCTGACATTAAATACAGCCGGTGTGATCAGCGGCACACCAACCGTTGCCGGTGTATTCCCCATCACGGTACGAGTAGAGGACGCACAAGGCGGGTATGCGACCGAAGAGTTCGCACTGATCGTAGACGATCCAAACGCCCCCGTGATTACGACGGAAGAACTGCCGCCGGGTACGCTGGACACAGTATACAGCACAACGCTACATGCAACCTCACCCTATGCGTTGACATGGAGACTTGCAACCGGCACATTGCCGCCCGGTTTGACACTCAGTGAAGCTGGTGTCATTAGCGGTACACCCACAGAGTTGGGCCTGTTCACCTTCACCGTAGAGGTAGAGGACCCGCAAGGCAGAGTAGCGGGGAGAGAGCTTACGCTCAGAATCGATGACGAATCCGACCCATTGACAGAACCGAGAGCAGTCCGCATCTTCGACTTTGAAGACGGAGTTCCCGGATTCGTGAATACAGACTGGGTTGCTGCCGGAAGCTATGACAATGAAGTGGAGGTCATAACCGTAGACCCACTTGACCACCCCAATGCGTTACACACCTCCAGAGTATACGCCGGAGAGCGTGCCTTGCATTGGACGATTCGTGACCAAGGGACACCCGCCTCTTCCATCAGTGCGGCGGCACCTGTGACGCTAGAGCAAAAAGACGGCGCAAACCCAACCAGTATTGGGTTCTGGATTCGGATTGAAGGGGATTTAGGTCTGCTTCACACGGATCGCCCTGTCCGTATGGGTCTCGTCAATGGCACATATAAGTGGTGGAATGTACCTGTAAACACAGGACTTACCAATCAATGGCAATGGGTTGAGGTGCAGTTTAACAGTCCATCTTGGGGTTTGGCAAATCAAGACCTCCCTTACGACCCAAACCAGCCAATCATCATACCCGGCCCCGGAACAACCAATACGAATGCGTTTTTGTGGATGAGAAAACTCAACACAACCTTAATGGAAGCAGAGATTTTCATTGATAACATCACCCTTCTCTACGGCGGAATCACAGGTGCGCAAGCGAATTATGACCGTTTACCGCCAAGTGTAGAGATTGTGACAGGGCCTGATTCTGTTACTGTAATAGTGCAAGACCTAGAGAGTGGGCTGGACAGGAATAGGCTGGAAATTCTAGTAAATGGAATGCCGCTAGACGATGAAATTATTGTATTCAGCCCAAGGGGGCTGACTGCCACGGCGAACATTCCGGCCTCTGTATTGACAGAGGAAGTCAATGAAATCCGTGTTACCGCTTGGGACAACTTCGGATTTGTCACCGTGTACGAGGGGACAGATGAATTTATACCCAGTACAGATGCGACGTTACACACACTACGTGTGGTAAGTGAGGGCGAAGAAGACAAGGTCATTCACGCCCTAGATCGCGCCTTTGGCTCAGATGCAGACAACCGGGCCTACACCGCCGCAGTGCCGCATGATGTAGATGAGGTTGCAATGGACTATACCACAACCTGTGACGAGGCAACGGTCGTGATTACACGGCCTGCAACCAGCCCTGAAGATCCACCAGTAGTGGTAGAGGGGCCTTTATATCTTGCGCTTGGAGATAATGTGTTCACAATCACGGTGACAGCGGAAGATGGTACGACATATCGTGTGTACACGGTGACGGTGGTTCGTGCGGCAACACCGACCCCGGTCATCACAATTACGGAACATCCGGCAAACGTAGCAGTAACCGCTGGTGCAATCACGGGAACGCTGACCGCAGCCGCAACGGTGACGGAGGAGGCAACATTGAGCTTCCAATGGTACCAAGGCGGAACCGCAATTGCCGGGGCAACCAGTGCGGCCCTTACGATACCGACAAACCTAACGGTAGGAAGCCATGCGTTCCACGTAGTGGTGAGCGCAACAGGTGGTGCGGCTCCGGTGACATCGGAAGTGGCAACGGTAACGGTGAATGCACCGACCCCGGTTATCACGATTACAGAGCACCCAGCAAACGTAGCAGTAACCGCCGGTGCAATCACAGGTAATTTGACCGCAGCCGCAACGGTGACGGAGGAGGCAACATTGAGCTTCCAATGGTACCAAGGCGGAACCGCAATTGCCGGAGCGACCAGTGCAACCCTTACGATACCGACAAACCTAACGGTGGGAACTCACGCATTCCACGTAGTGGTGAGCGCAACAGGCGGTGCGGCCCCGGTGACATCGAAAGTGGCAACGGTAACGGTGAATGCACCGACCCCGGTTATCACGATTACGGAACACCCAGCAAACGTAGCAGTAACCGCCGGTGCAATCACAGGTAATTTGACTGTAGCCGCAACGGTGACGGAGGAGGCAACATTGAGCTTCCAATGGTACCAAGGCGGAACCGCAATTGCCGGAGCAACCAGTGCGGCCCTTACGATACCGACAAACCTAACGGTGGGAACTCACGCATTCCACGTAGTGGTGAGCGCAACAGGCGGTGCGGCCCCGGTGACATCGGAAGTGGCAACGGTAACAGTGAATGCACCGACCCCAGTCATCACGATTACAGAGCACCCAGCAAACGTAGCAGTAACCGCTGGTGCAATCACGGGAACACTGACCGTAGCCGCAACGGTGACGGAGGAGGCAACATTGAGCTTCCAATGGTACCAAGGTGGAACCGCAATTGCCGGAGCAACCGGAGCGACCCTTACAATACCGACAAACCTAACGGTAGGAAGCCACGCATTCCACGTAGTGGTGAGTGCAACAGGCGGTGCGGCCCCGGTGACATCGGGTGTAGCAACGGTGACGGTGAATGCACCAACCCGGACATTGACGCTGACGCCTGATACAATTGCCATCACAAATGAAAGACCGACTGGCATAACGGTCATCGGGGGTAGTGCTGGGGGAGCGATTGAGTTGGACTACGAAGCACCTGCAGGTGTTGTGGTGGAGTTGGTAGACAACGTGATCGTCGTCACGGGTGTGCGACCGGCGTTTGGTGCGGCGGCGATTGATGAGACGTTTGCGGTGACAGTATCTCGTGATGAGATAACCGCAACATTGCTGGTGACCGTGGACTTGACACCGATAGATGCGACATTGACACTGACACCTGACGCAATCACCATCGATGATACGAACCTGACCGCAACAGTGGAGATAGGCGGCACTGCAACGGGTGCGGTTATGCGTGGCTACACAGCACCAGCGGGTGTAACCGTGGCAGTGGTAGACGGTGATATTGTGGTTACTGGCGTGCGTCCCGCTTACGGTCAAGCGGCAATCGACACAACGTTTGATGTAACAGTCACTCGTGACGGCGCAACGGCGACACTGCCGGTGACAGTGAACCTAACACCGGCGGCCCCTCCTGTGTCGACACTGACCTTGACACCGGATGCAGTAACCATCACCAACGAAAGACTGACAGGGATAACTGTCATCGGCGGCACCGCAACAGGTGCGATTGAATTGGATTACACAGCACCAGCCGGTGTAACAGTAGACGTGGTAGACAGCGTGATTCTCGTCACTGGTGTGCGTCCGGCACACGGTGCGGCGGCGATTGATGAGACGTTTGCGGTGACGGTATCTCGTGGCGGCATAGACGCAACATTGCTGGTGACCGTGAACTTGACACCGGTAGATGCAACATTGACGCTGACACCTGACGCAATCACCATCGATGATACGAACCTGACCGCAACAGTGGAGATAGGTGGCACTGCGACAGGCGCGATTATGCGTGGCTACACAGCGCCAGCGGGTGTAACCGTGGCAGTGATAGACGGTGATATTGTGGTTACCGGTGTGCGTCCCGCTTACGGTCAAGGGGCAGTCAATACGACGTTTGAGATAGCGGTATCTCGTGGCGGCGCAACGGCGACATTGCCGGTGACCGTGAACTTGACCCCAGTAGCTGGCCCAACCGAGCCTGATGTTGAGATTGAGGTGGAAGTAGAAGACGGCAACGTGACCATCAACGTAGACCCAGACGGCAACTACACCATCAGCACAGATGGCAACGGCAACATGGTGATCACGCTACCGGACGCAGAGCCAGATGATGACATCAGCATCAGCTTGCCTGACAACTGGGTCTCTACACCCGGTACAGACGGTGCGGGCAATGTGATTGTCACGATCACACCGCCTGCGGGCTATGAGGTGGCGGAGCACCCTGCGGGTAGCGGTAACTTGGTTGTTCGCCCCGCAGACCCGCTGGTCGTCAACCGTGACGCCCTGCGTGACACGTTAGCGGAAGCGGCAGAGCGAGAGGAGCAAGGCATCTACTCCGACGCAAGCTGGGCGGCGTTTGTAGCAGCACGAGATGCGGCGCAAGCGGTCTATGACAACCCAGCGGCCACACAAGCGCAGGTAGACGCGGCGGCGGCGGCCCTCCGCGGGGCCATGGATGCGTTGGTGGAATTCCACCCAGCGTACATGTTCGGCAACACTGCGGGTCATTTCGAGCCACGGGCGAACATTACCCGTGCGCAAGTGGCGGCGATTCTGGCCCGTACGATGATAGACGGGTTTGAAGCAGGGGAGTTGCCGGAAGGCATGACGAGCTTTACGGTCTTTAGCGATGTAGCCCCGAACAACTGGTTCTACTACTACGTGGCATGGGCGTACACCGAAGGACTGGTGCAAGGCGACGGCCAAGGCAGATTCCTGCCGAGAGACTACATCACGCGGGAACAACTGGCGGCCATGCTGGCCCGTACGGTTGAGTACGCAGAAGCAGCCGGAGCAATGCCGTTCACGGATGTGGGCAGCATCAGCAGCTGGGCGAGCAACTACGTGTACACAGCTTTCAGCGAGGGTTGGATGGTTGGAGACAACCAAAATCGGTTCCGCCCCCGTGCCAGCATCGCCCGTGCGGAGGTAGCAACGGCAGTGAACCGTATCTTAGGCCGGATTGACAGCCGGGATGTCCGTGCAGACCTGCTGGAAGCCGGGGCACTAGAGAACGAAAACCGCGCCCGCCCGTTCCCGGATGTGGCAGACGGCGCATGGTACTTCGCATCCGTGCTCGGTGCGGCAAACGACCACTATTTGACCAGAGATGGGGATGGGGACATTGACTGGAAGTATGTCCGCCTCCAGCCCGAATAATCTCAGCCCCAGCATAATACAACCCCAAAGGCCCGGTGCAAAAGCACCGGGCCTT
>WRBE01000054.1 GCA_009779845.1 Oscillospiraceae bacterium | reverse complement strand
TTTCTTTTTATTGCCTTTGTTCAACGACATACTACGAAACTTCCGTTTGCGAGTGACCTTCTCGCAAATGGTTAGTTGAGTTAACACCCGTAGGGTGAAAAGAAGGCCCGTCCGGCAGGACATACACGCTGGCGGTTTGCGCCGAGATAGAATCGGCGAAACGCCGAAAGAAAAGCCAAGGGTGCGGACGCCGAGGGCGATGAACAGCCTACCCAACAAGAAAAATCCCTCGGTATAACCACCGAGCAAATCATATTCCCCACCCCGACGGCACCTACCGTCGGGGCAACCCCACGTTTTCACGAAAAAAAGGAGCACCCTATGCTGGCACTCACAAAATTTAACCCAACCCAAGACCCCTTCGCCCAACTGACAACGGCCCTTACCAAAAAAGAAAGCCCGGTTTTGGTCAGCGGCGCAGGAGAAATTCACCGCGCCCACCTTACCGCAACCGTCCGGCAAAATACCGGGCGGCCTGTGGTGTTGGTGACAGCAGACATGGGGGAAGCGCAGAGACTGGGCCGAGACCTTGCCGCCTTAACCGGGGAAGAGCCGCTGTATCTAACCGGGCGGGATTTGACCTTCTACGCTGTGACCGGCATGTCCCGGGAAACGGAACAACAGCGGATTGCCACCCTCTACGCCATGGCTCATGGGACAGCACCCCTTGTAATTGTCACGGTGGAGGGTCTTATGCAGCGGTGTATGCCTCGTGATATCTTGCTGGGTTGTGCCGAGCAAATTGCTATGGGGGCGGCCTTAGACCCCCAGTTGCTGTCGGCCCGTCTGGTGCGGGCGGGGTATCATCGGTGTGAACAGGTGGAGGGGCCGGGTCAGTTCGCCCTGCGGGGCGGGATTTTAGACGTGTTCTCTCCAGCCCATGCCCTCCCTGTACGGATGGAATTTTGGGGCGATACGATAGATTCCTTGGCGTTCTTTGACCCGGAGAGCCAGCGGCGGACAGAGCAAGTGGGGGAAGCGACAATCCTCCCCACGGCAGAGGTGTTACCGTCCCTGCATCCGGAGGGTGCCATGGGGACGCTGGAGGCCCTACAAGGGCTTTTTAAGCGGGCGGCACGGAAAAAAGACACGTCCGAGCAGTTTTTGGCACAACTGGAGACAGACATGGCCTTGTTAGAGGGCGGCGGTGCCCTGCCTTCGGCGGATCGGTATATGGCGTTGCTGTATGAGACAACCGCCACCCCTGCCGACTATTTCCCGGCAGATTGCACGGTATTGTTTAGCGAGCTGGGGCGATTGGCAGACCGGGCGAAAACCTATCTCGCCGAACACAAAGACGAACTCATAGCCGCCGAAGAGGCGGGGGTGCTGGAAAAATCCCTTTGCCATTTTACGAAGCCTTGGTCGGAAGTGTTAGAAGCCATCACTGCACACACCACGGTGGTGCTAGAGCAGTTTGGCGGCTCGGCCCATGGTTTGGGCGCAAAGCCACGGGAACTGGTGAGTATCCTCGCCAAACAACTCCCTTCCTACGGCGGCAGTATGGAGACCGCCGAGGGGGACATTCGCCACTATGTGGAACAAGGCTTTTATACGGTGGTGCTCACCGGAGACAAAGAGCGGGCCAAACGACTGGCAGAACGGTTGCAAGAGGCGGGGATTCCTGTGCAACTCTCTCTTTCCCCGGCGGCTATCCTGCCGTCTGCCGGGGCATGTTTGGTGACGCTAGGCAATCTCTCTGCCGGGATGGAGTACCCCGGTGTGAAACTAGCGGTGATTGCAGAGGGACAACTGCTCAAAGCCCCCACCCGGACACGGAAAACCCGGCGGCGGGGCAAGCAACTGGAAAGCTATACCGACCTTACTCCCGGTGACTTGGTGGTGCATGAACACCACGGCATCGGACGGTTTCAAGGCATTGTCCAGATGGATGTGGATAAGCTGAAAAAAGACTATATTAAAATCGCCTACCACGGTACGGATAGCCTCTATGTCCCGGCGACGCAGCTAGATTTAGTGAGTAAATATATCGGCACCGGGGGTGAGGATAGGCCGATAAAACTCTCCCGCATGGGCGGTGCCGACTGGACAAAGGCCCGGTCAAAGGCCAAGGGTGCGGCAAAAGATTTGGCAGAGGGGCTGATTCAGCTCTACGCCCAGCGGCAGCGGGAAAAAGGCCACGCTTTTTCCCTGGATACGGCGTGGCAACGGGAATTTGAAGAGGCTTTTGAGTACACAGAGACAGAAGACCAACTGGCCTCGGTCAATGAAATCAAAGGCGACATGATGCGGGACACCCCCATGGATCGGCTTCTCTGCGGGGACGTGGGTTATGGGAAGACAGAAGTGGCCCTGCGGGCAGTGATGAAGTGTGTGTTAGAGGGGAAACAGGCCGCAATCTTGGTTCCGACCACGGTTTTGGCCCAACAGCACTATCAAACGGCAGTGCGGCGGTTTTCCGGCTACCCGGTGCGGATTGAGGTTCTCAGCCGATTCCAAAGTGCGGCCCAGATGAAAAAAACCATAGAAGATGCGGCAAAGGGCAGCGTGGATATTGTCATCGGCACCCATAAACTGCTTCAAAAAAAGATAACATTCAAAGACTTGGGGCTTTTGATTGTAGACGAGGAGCAGCGGTTCGGCGTGAGCCACAAAGAACGGCTCAAAGAGATGAGTAAAGGCATAGATGTCCTCACCTTGTCCGCCACGCCCATACCTCGGACATTAAACATGGCCCTGTCCGGCATCCGGGACATGTCCACCATTGAAGAGCCGCCCCAGAACCGCCGACCGGTGCAGACTTACGTGCTAGAACACGACTGGGGCGTTATCACCGATGCCATCCGGCGGGAGTTGGCCCGTGGCGGACAGGTGTACTATATCCACAACCGAGTGAGCGACATTGAGCGGACAGCGGCCCGGATTGCAGACATGGTAGAAGGTGCCCGCATCACCGTGGCTCATGGGCAAATGGACGAGAACCACCTCAGCCGTGCCATGGAACACATGATTTCCGGCGAGAGCCAGATTTTGGTGTGTACCACGATTATTGAAACCGGCATTGACATCCCCAACGTGAACACCTTGATTATCGAAAACGCCGATAGTTTAGGGCTTGCCCAGCTCCATCAGATTAGAGGGAGAGTGGGGCGGAGTAGCCGTTCAGCCTTTGCCTATCTGACCTATCGGCAGGATAAAGTACTCACGGAAGTGGCGACCAAACGCCTTGCGGCTATTCGAGAGTTTGTGGAGTTCAATTCCGGCTTCAAGATTGCCCTGCGGGACCTAGAAATTCGGGGTGCGGGGAATCTACTAGGCAGAGAGCAATCCGGTCACATGGTCAGCGTGGGGTACGACATGTACCTCAAACTCTTAAACGAGGCGGTGTTAGAGGCCAAGGGAGAACCCGTCTCCGTCCGGGCCGAGTGTGCCGCCGATCTCGCAGTAGATGCCAATATTCCCGCAGGCTATGTCGCCGCACCGGAGGCCCGGATGGACCTTTACCGCCGCATCGCCCATATTCGTACAGAAGAAGATGCCGCCGATGTGATTGATGAACTCATCGACCGCTACGGCGAGCCGCCGAAGAGTATGCTTACCCTTATACAAGTAGCAAGGCTCCGGGGCGAGGCATCGGCGGTGGGGATTACAGAAATTACCCAAAAGGACAGGACGCTCAAATTAACCTTTTTGCCGGAGGCGTTTCGCCTAGAGCAAGTCTCTGCCGTTTACGCCCTGCCGGGCTTTGCGGGCCGGGTGAAGATTTTGGCGGGGGACACGCCGGCAATACAAGTGAAGCTGGCGGGGGACGCCCCAGTGACGGATCAAGCCATGGCGTTTGTGCGGGCGTATGGAGGCACGACCTTCTAGTAAAAAAAGTTTTGGCCCTGTTGTCGCATTTTGTCTTGCTGAGGCGTATAGAAAGCAAAGGGGGGTGAGTTTCTGTGAGGAATCAATCCGACCGGCCGGTGGATTGGATGGAGGAAATCGTCAGACGGCATGAGGATATGCTGTTTCGGACTGCCGTTGCCGTGACAGGGAGCGTGTCCGAAGCGGAAGAGGTTGTACAGGATGTTTTTCTGAAGATGTTGGAAAAGCAACCGGAGCTTCAGTCGCCTGAACACGAAAAGGCGTGGCTGATTAAAGTGACGGTAAACCGGAGCAGAAGCCGACTCCGCCTACATTGGTGGAAAAAGACCGTTCCGCTGTTAGACATCTATCCAGCAGCGCATGAAGGGCAATTACATTTGATGGAAACCGTTGCCTCTCTTCCGGCAAAATATAGAACGGTAATCCACCTGTTTTATTATGAAGAGTATGCCACAAAAGAAATTGCAGAGATGACAGGGCAAACAGAGTCTGCCGTACGACAGCAACTCACCCGTGCCAGGAGGATGCTAAAAAGCTGTTTGGAAGGAGAGCAGGCATGAAGGACTATTGCGAATATATGGATCAACTATCTATCACCCCCGAAGCACATGCCAATATTATGGTGCGGCTCAAGGAAAAACCGCCTGCACGAACACGGCGAGGGCTTCAGTATGGAGGAATTGCGGCGAGTTTTTTGGTGTTGCTGTTGGGTGCTTGGTTTGTTCCGGGGCTTCTTGCGCCGCCGGAACCGGCACAGCCTTACGCTGGCCTGCCGGGGTACGGGATTGAGCCGGAGGATGCAGAAACACCAAACATGTTATATTTCAACCTCACCGAAGGACGGCAGTCGAGCCATGCCGACCGGGGCATTGATTTTATCTTTGACCTTGATGAGACGGAACTATATGCGGTGTTTCCCGATGTGGAGATTCCCCTTTGGGGAAGGGCATTTTATTTGGACGGTGCTTTGGTTGAAGTGGAGGCAACCACACTTACCTTTTACGGGTGCGACCCGGATGTACCAAAAGACCATCCCCCTTTTTTCCGCATTCGGATTGGGCCGGGACGATTGGAGGACTGTGTAATTTGGGAGAGAGCGCGTGCGCCAATCGTTTCGGATATGTATGGCGTTGCGGTCACGGTATTTGTAGAACACGACAGCTTCACGACAGTATTCCTTGAGGCTGAGTTTATGCTAGATGACTTTTTATACCGTGTGGAGTTACAAGGTGAGGACAAAATACGCGCCCAAACACAGATGACAACAATGGTAGCACAACTGATTCAAGGTGGCACGGCGGGTATCCATGTGCTATTAGACCCAGATTTGCCGGAGCTCCGCAGAGAGTCTCCCAGCTTAGAAGAAGCTCGGCTTGACCCGGATTTTGGTGCCTTTGTGCCGAACAATACCCCGGAAGAACTCACTTTTAATTTTGCCAGTAGATGGGTGGGGCAACACGACGATTATTTGTTGTTAGAGTGGGAAGCGCCGTTGGACTATGACCGTTTCCGCGCCATATATCAGCGTTGGGCCACGGAGCACGAAGGAAAGCCCCTGTGGCCCTTTGACCAACTTTTTTGGCAAGGCGGTACGGTGTGGTGGGAGATTTCTAGGGTTACAGAGGCTGATTTAGAGCGTATTGTATCAGCGGGTGCCCCAGAGCTTTACAACTGGGGTCTTGTGCCGTATGTAGAAACGATGTGGCAACACTATGAACCAATGATTACCGATACAATGTTCCGCCCCGTATTTTTAGCGGAAGAACTGACCCTAGAGTTGGTGCAGGCACGGTTGCATCAAAGAGACCTACCCCGTCAAATTATGTGCGGGTCATTGACAGATGAACCCTTTGGATATGTTCCGACTGATGAGATGGAATTTGGCGTGCTGTTCGGGGATATTTTGGTGCGTGTCACCACACGGGACACATCGGCGGAGCAGCTTTGGGCGATGTTTACAGGGTTAGACCATATACAGGACTAGAGATATACCATCCTAGCAAAAAGCGGCAAAGCCGACTGTCACAAAGACAGTCGGCTTTTTTTGCGAAGGCGGTAACTCGTTCACAGAAAGCGGTTCTCCTGCCGGTAGTGTGACGAGGTTTTCACCCCTATACCTTCTTCAACTTAATCCGCCGAATCAACAACCAGCATCCTGCCAACCCCACGGCAGTCACAATCGCAAACACACCCACACCGTTCAACGGATTCGGCACCGGGCCTGTACCGAAAAAGCGGTCTCTCACCCATAGGACAGCTTGCCAGATCCGGCCGCCGGTAAGGTGGTTGAGCAAAGGTGCGGAGATGGGGACAGCAATTGCCACAGCCACAAGGACACTTTTGCCCACTTTGTCCAGCCGATAAAATAAGATTGCGATGAAATACCCCACGATCCCGGCGGAGAGGATCATTGTCCAGCTAAACAATATGGTCACCAATGCGCCGGGCACAGCGCCAATCCCTTCGAGGTAGCCGCCAAACATACTCTGCATCATGACCTGTGCGTCCAGCACCCCTGTTAGATCGCTCAAGAAGGTAAACAGATGGTTGAGCCCGAACAATATTACTGCAAAAAGCGCACTCATGATGAGCATGCTCGTCACAAAGCCAACAAACGTTGACCGGCGAGAGACACCATGTTGGAACATGAAATGGAGCTCCGCCGTAAAATCACTCATCATGGCGATACCGAAAAAGATGGGGAACGCAAGTTCTTGCCCGTTGACAAAGGTGCCGCCCGCATTGACAGAAACCGCAGCGATGCCAAGTGTAGACACAATCGTGATGGCCACGAAAATGCCGATAAACCATAGAAATGCTTTCAATGTGCCTCGCATATAGTACTCAATGACTGGTTTTCTCAATAACATCACACAATACCCCCTTGTTCTTTGGTCAGTTGGACAAATAATTGTTGCAGGTTTAGTTTCGACACCTCTACCCCCTCCGGGATTTGGGCAGTCTCTACTGGCTCTAGCAGATAGGCTGACTTTAACCCGCCCAAGCTGTCTGACCCGATACAGGTACGCCCAACAATAAAGTCGTCAATCACCGAGACCGGGCCGGTGGCGGTATAACCACGGGCGAGAAGTCCTTCAGTGCTCTCATGAAGTAACAATTCCCCGCCCCGAATGATATACACCTCTTCTAACAGCCCTGTAACCTCTTCAATCAAATGGGTCGATATCACATAGCAGGCTGGGTGCCGCTCGAACTGTTCGACCAGCAGACGGTAAAACATATCCCGATGGACGGCGTCTAACCCCAGCACCGGCTCATCCAAAAAAATATACGGCGCTCCGGTGGATAGTGCCACGGACAGGCGGAACATGGTGCTCATCCCGGTGGAAAGCTCTTTGAACTTTTTCCGTGTATTTAAGCCAAACTGTTTCGCCAGATAGTATGCGTTTTCTAAATCGAAGTCGGGGTAAAACTTAGCCGCCCAGTGGTACGCCTCTTTGAGCCGCATTCCATCCGGGTAGTACTTGCTCTCGCCCATCAGATAAATTTTCCCCAAGGCCCGGTCATTTTCAATGACACCCTCACCGTCTACCGTGATGGTGCCCGCATCGGGGAACACCCGACCGGTAATCATATTGAGTAGCGTAGACTTCCCCGCTCCGTTTCGGCCTAATAAGCCATAAATTTTACCCGGCTCCAGTGTCATGCTCACGTCTTTTACAGCCTGTACCGTGCCGAACGACTTGTATGTGCCGGTCAACTCAATCTTGTTCATGGTGATAGCTCCTTTCAATTAACTCCATGGTTTCCCCCAGTGTCAGGCCCAGCCGTTTGGCTTCTTGAATCAGCCCTGCCACGTATTGGTCTAAAAATGCGGCCTTTCGTTTTTCCTTCACTTTTGATACAGCCCCCTTCGCCACAAACATGCCCAGCCCCCGCCGCTTGTAGAGAATCCCTTCTTCCGCCAGACGGCTCACGCCCTTTAAGGCCGTGGCAGGGTTGATTTTGTAGGTCATGGAAATCTCCGTAGTGGAAGGGATCTGCCCCTCCTCGGGAAACGCACCCACTAAGATGCCGTCCTCAATGCCCTCGGCAATCTGGAGGAAGATAGGGCGGTCATCGTTGAAGTTTAATTGCATGGCATGTCCTCCTGTGTTCGCTGGTTAGTTGGTTATGTGATTAACTATAGCACGAGTAAAGTGTGGTTGTCAAGGGTTTTTTGCAAAGAATTTTTCTGCGCCATTTTTTGGGCGAACAAAAGGCTGTGTAAAGCACTTGACACATTAGGGCTTGTATGGTACAATCACCTTTGCAAAGTGCTTAAAAATCCTATTTGCAACCAATTTAGTTTGATTATAATAGGGGCGTTTCTCTAGGAATTGCAAGGCATACACGCACTTGCTGCAAACCGGTAATGCGCTGGTGTAGCTCAGTTGGTAGAGCAGCTGATTTGTAATCAGCAGGTCGGGGGTTCAAGTCCGTCCACCAGCTCCACGAAAATCGCTGAATCCGCAAGGGTTCGAGCGGTTTTTGTTTTTTGGTGCTGTCCATCCAAGAACGATTGTACCACTTGCCATACCACAACCAGAGATCAGACGCTCCCTTGTTGACGCTAGAGAGCGTCTATTTTTATGCCTGTGATACTGTTTGCTATTGCATGGACTGAAATGTACATAACTAACCAGAGTCTTTAGATAACGATCAAAAGGAAACGCCCCCTGTTATATCAGAGAGCGTCATGCCTATGCACTGTCTTTGAGCGTGTACAGCACCTCACCTGTTCTGACCACTTCCTCAACGAAGCCGCTGGGGTCTTGTGTGCGGTCGAGCAAGATGGGTTCTATAACCGTGCTGACGCTTCTTGTTAGCTTCCACAACAAGGCAGAATCTTTGAGCCAATCCCCTGTGTAGCCGTCAAAGATAACGGCAATGTCAATGTCGCTGTTCTCTGTGGCACTATTCTTAGCGTATGAGCCGTAGAGGACGATGCTATAGGGGTTTAACGCCTTGCGTACCTCTTCGGCGTATGCAGTGGCGTTTTCTAAAGCTGTTGCTCTATCCATGTCACAAGCTCCTTTGTCTGCCGCATGAGCGCATTACATCGGTCTGGTGTTAGTATTAACTCAATCTGCTGTTTATACGCTGGATAACGTGCTTCGATCTGTAGAGGGTTTAATACATCGAGCAAGTCGGATTGTTCTTCGGTCAACACACCTAAAATGCCGCCCAACTCTGCAAGCCGAATTAGGTTATGGATTTTGGGCGGGGAATCTCCAACACTTTCTATCCGAGCCTTT
Organism: Oscillospiraceae bacterium; assembly: GCA_009779845.1. Classification (GTDB taxonomy): domain Bacteria; phylum Bacillota; class Clostridia; order Oscillospirales; family Oscillospiraceae; genus WRAB01. Next base: position 9,598 of record WRBE01000054.1, on the reverse strand, counting down.
AATGCCTTTTCTACTGCAAGGTGGCACATAAAACCGAAATGCAAGAGTTTCTCGCTGGTTAATAAAACCTGCGCCACGTCTATATCCTCTTTCGCAAGGTCGAGCCAGTATTTCACTTTGTCCATAAGCCGTCACCTCTGCTTTCGGGCTGGTGTATGTTCTTGCCTAAAGTATAGCATAGTCTGGCTAGGGAATCAAGGTTTGGGGTTCTCAACTTCATTGTAAAGAGCGGTTATCAAATACAAGTTTAAGTTCTTTATGTTTGTTGGCCTAGACCTTTCTTGAGAACTTATCTCTGTTCCTAGACGAGCCCTTACAGATTGAACGTGTACCGAATTTACCTTCCGAAAAACATCTTGCACAATAGATGTGGGCATATTCCTCCCATTCACTCTCGTTGCGTTTGATTTTTGCAGAAGAACATCAGCGATTACATTGACAATATAGTCAAGCTCGGTCTGTGCTGTTCTCACTACCAAGATTGCCCTTGCCGTCTGACAGCCGGATTCTCGATCATACTTATTTGCCAGAGCTTGTGCATCGTTGATAAAGTCATCATACCCTATTTGAGCTCTAATCTCTGCAATCAAATCTTCATGGCGAGTAGAATGCACAACCTCTTTTGGCTTTGGGGGCTTTAATTTTTTGCCCTTACTAGGAGTGCCTTTTGAAGAAGAAGAACCTATCAATCCATCCTGCCCGATAGATGGATTGTTCTTTAATTTAGGTTTACCTACGTTAGTGCTTAATTCATTAGTATTTACTTCATTAGTATTTAATTGTGCGGGATTCTCCCGTTTGGATTTACCCAGTCTGGGTTTTTTCCGCATGGGCTCTTCCGTTACGAGGGAATCGCTTTGGAGAGGTCGCTCATAAAAAGTGTATATTGCATTAAATCGTCCTTTAACCGGGGTTCTATCTACAATTAAAAAGCCATGTTCTTCTAGTTCCTTGAGAGCGGCTCTTATAGAATCTTCTCCATCTTTGCTCCGTGTTGCTAACCCTTTAATTGAAAATTTCCACTTTTTAGGGTGCAAGCTCATTACTAACACGAAAAGCCCTTTTGCCTTTAGTGATAGTTTTGTCTCCTTGAAGATGTAGTTAGATATGGAAGTATATCCATATTTCCTTCTTTGTTCCTTCCTCTCCTTGACTTGAACGAACTTTATCATAAAATACCGCCCCCTTTCATAATGCGCCCAAGAGCTTTAACACTCCCAGGCAATCCTTGACACCTTGCAGATACAAAACATCTGTTTCTTTGTCGTGAACATCATTCACGCTGTCTATATAGCCCTGCACAAGCTGATTAAGCGTAGCGTCACCCTGCGTCAGCGTGAGCACATCTACACTGCACCGTGTGCGCTCTTCCAGCAACTTCCGATAGCTACCATCTGTTGTTTTTAGCTTCGAGAGCAGAGCGCATTTATATTGCGCTCTAAAGCCCTCTAAGATTTCTTTTTCAAACATGGCTTTTTACCGCCTTTATTCGTGAGAAGTTTATTCATCTTCTGCATCTGATCTTTTTTGTGTTCCAGTGAGACATGACTATAAATATCGGCAGTAATTTGTATTCCGCTATGCCCCAATATTTCAGAGACTACTTTTAACTCTATCCCTTGCTCCAATGCCCGTGTAGCAAACGCATGGCGCAGAGCGTGAATGTTCACACGATCTATGCCCGCCTTGGCAGACATACTCGAAAGAAAACTTGAAAAATTGCTTGAATCTATGGGCGTTCCAATCTCCGTAGCGAAAAGTAGGTCATGCTCTATCCAGTTGTCACCCGCACACTCCCGCATTTTTAGCTGTCTCTTGCGATGCCGATGCAATCTGTCTGCAAGATCACCTAATAATGGGATTGTCCGATGACTTGTCTCCGTCTTGGGCGTGTCAACGATCACTAAGCTTGTTTTTCCATTTTCGCCATAGAGACGCTGAACCGTTTGACGCACCGTGATTGTTTTTGCGTGTTTATCAAAATCACGCCAGCGCAATCCTAGAAGCTCTCCGCACCGCAAGCCAGTAAACAAAGCAAGTTCCACCATGAACCCCCGATCTTCACCTTTTAATGCTTGTAACAATGCTTCTTGCTCATGTAGCGTCAATATGCGCCGTTCCTTCTTTTTCCCGCTCTGCACCTTGACCCCAGAAGCGACATTATGAGGGACTAACTCATTTATCACCGCTTGATTTAATGCGTTGTGCAGTGTGCGCCGAATGTAGGAAACTGTATTTGTAGAAAGACCAGCTTTTGTTTTGTCATTTAACAGTTGTTGCACATGGTATCTCCGCAACTCTCTCAACTTGATCTTTTTAAGTGAGGGCAAAAGGTGTACACGCACATTGATCTCATACCCTTGATATGACTTTTGCTTCACGAAACCGAGCTTATAGTCTTTCAACCAAACTAAAAGCCAGTCACCCGCAGTAATGTTGTCATCAACATTTATACCGCTTTTGAGTTCTTGCAAAAGCTTATCCCGCTTCTTTATGACCTCTTCTTGTGTCTTTGCGTATACGCTCCGTGTCTTATAGCCAGTCATAACCCTAGCTTCCCACAAACCGTTTGAACGTTGCCGAAGCAAGCCCTCACCTTTTGCCCTCTTCTTTGCCATAGTAAGTAAACCTCTCTTTCTGCTGTTAGTGTCGCTTTAAGTAATGCTAGTTCGCTTTGTTTGCTCGTATCCAGCTAACGAGATCATCCCGCTCTACTAGAATACGCTTCCCAATGTTAAGCGTTGGGAATGCTCCTGAGTTAATCAGCTTATACACATTTGCCCTTGAAATGCGCAAGATAGCTTGGATGTTGCTTGCGTCTAACATAACAGGGTAGTCTTCAAAGTTCCTGCGCCGATTGAGTTTGGGCTTTGCTTTGTTCTCTGCCGTGTGTTTTGCGTTTTGTTCTACCTTGTGTTTCTTCTTTGGGGGCTTTAGCTTCACAGCCATGTTTGCACCTCCTTTCTCGCTCATATAAGGAATAATTAATAACTTTATTTGCCATTATAGAAATAATAGCACACAGACGACAGAGTGTCAAGGGTTTTCTATAATAAATTTCAAAAATTTCTATTTCGGTTTTTTGCACTTGATTTTTTCGCCAATGTATAATATGATTTATATGGATTTCATAATAGAAAGGTGGATATACCATGTCGGCAATAGAGATGCAGATCGACAACGAAAATAGGAAAATCACTCTGGCAGGGAAAACTGATGACATTGGTGCGGCACTGTTATCGTTTGTTGAAATGGATATTGATAATATAGATGACGATCACCCATACATTAAGTCGTTCTCAACCGCTAGAGAAGCACTTATAGAGATACAGAATCAATATAAAAACCTAGTACAGAAGATTCTGCTGTCTATGAAAAAGCCCATTTATGCCCCCCGTGATAAAAATATAGACAGAGAGGCTGCGATTGCTGAAGATATGCGTATGCAACCCAGTGTGAAGTTATATCTTAGGAACCGTCCTGACCAAAAACAGACAGGGTGGGTCGGAGCTATGCCTGATGAGGTGGTTACTCTAGGTCTCCGAGATTTTGACGCATCAGGTGTTAAGATTTCGCTAGAGTATCGCCCTAAAAAGATAGGCGAACAGTTTTCTCTGGTCGAAGTATATACTGTTTCAGATCTGGCAACAATCTGCTATCTTGAATTTATGAGAATGGCACAGCTTGGGATACTTGTCCGCAAATGCAAAAATTGTGCCCGCTACTTTATCCTTAAAGGGGAGTACGACACCAAATATTGTGACCTTCCGCCATTAGGCAACGCAAAGCGCACTTGCCGACAAATCGGCGCAACTAACCTTTTTAAAGAGAAGGTTGCGGAAAGCCCTGTGTTGTCAGAATACAATAAAATATACCGCCGGTTTCACTCACGGAAACGCAACGGTATAATAACGCCAGATCAATTTAAGACATGGACAACGCAAGCAAAAGAGATCAGAGACAAAGCGGTAGCGGATAATTGGACGGTAGAGCAACTAAAGGCAGAGATAGATACTATATCAATCTAAATAGTTTAGGGCGGTACGGATAATCTCTAGTGCCGCCTGTTTCGTTTCATCAGACCGCCCCTCGATTAACTGAGCAAAGGCGGTCATGGTCTTCTGGTCTGGGGTAATGTCTTCATCCGCAAAGAAGTAGGACATGGGAATGTCTAATACGTTGGCAATACCTACAAGGCTAGTAAGTGACAACGACCTACCGCCCCGCTCTATGTGACCAATGAACGCAGGAGTAATATCAACCGCTTCCGCTAGTTGCTCCTGTGTCATTCCTTTAATTCTACGAGCGTCCCGAATGATGCCGCCGATTCTATTGTTATCGACTACATAAGGTTTATGCGCCTGTGATAATGTATTCATAAAAACAACCCCTTGTAGCGCATGGTATACTACAAGACATTATTTTTCGAGCCACACAAAGTATATGGCTTGCGTCTGAAAGTATAGTCCCCTGTTCCATGACCAAAACGGCAGAGGACGTTACTCAACAAACCGACCCCACCCTTTAACGCACTCGCCCACCATGAAGCAGTGCGCCAAGTAGGATATTTTCGGAACAGTTTGAAGTAGGGAAGATGCGGGGAAGAGAATGGCGAAATGGCAGTGGGATTGTCTTTGGGGACTAGATAAAAAGTATGTAAACATGGTAATGCGAAAATGTAACCGCTAAATGTGTTTGGGAATTTACTAGAAATTGTGTAAACATGGTAAGGTGAAAATGTAGCCGCTAAATTTAACCATAATATGCCTTGCACATCACACCCACGGTGTAATAATAGTGCGCTGATATTTCCAAAAACACAATATATGGTATACATCGAATTTTGTAACCGCTAAATTATCGCAATATTTTCTAGGTATAGTGTTTGATCCTAGTCCCCACTCTAACAATTTCGGTTACTGACCGCCTAGTCAAACACGGCAACAGCGAACTATATAGACACAATAGAAAACAGCCCACCATGCAAAAGTAACCTTTAACATGATAGGCTGTCTGCTCGTACTGTCTGGCATCAAGCGAGTGAAAAATTCACACTATAGTTAAAAACAGATATATTCGGATTAGCGGCGGCGGCATATTTCAGTCTGTCAGAAGCCCCAGCTGTACATATGATACCATAAACATTTTGACCATCAGCCGCAAGATTTTGTTTAATCCATCCCATGTAACGGGACACTTGCCCGACAACTTCATCATCGCCAAGACCTCTTTTGAGTTCGAGAACATAGAAGTCATTTGTTTCCGTATGCACGGCGAGCAAGTCAAGCCGCCCGATTGCGGGGATCATATATTGCCTGCCATATCCATCATCGCCGTCATATACCGTTAGCGGCAGATCGAAGAATGGCAAGCCTTTGTTTAGGCGGTCTTCTATTTCATCTTCAAGGCGAGCTTCGGTCGCAAAGGCATTGGCTGTTATTCCAGAAGGCGGTCTTTTGATTGGCGGCTCTGGGGTGGCATCAGCTTCATCCTCTGCGGGTGATTGTAATTCCTGTTGTGGTATATCTACTTGTGGTATATCTACGCTTTTAATTTCCCGTAGTTGTTCAATCTCATTTTGAACTGACTTCGGAAGTCTTTCACTGTTGGCTTCCCCAAATGCAACCGCTTCATCATATCGTTTCAGCTTTTTAAGTAATCGGAATGTATTGCGGTATGGGTAGTTTTCATCTCTGCCTGTCTGCATGGATTTTTGGAAACATGCCAGCGCATTGTCATAATCTTTTGCCTTTTCGTAAGCATAACCGAGGTTGTTCATGGCAAAGGGGAATAGGGGTTCTAACTCCAAACACTTTTTATATGAAGCAATCTCATTCTCATAATCTTTGAGCTTCCCATAGCAAACAGCAAGGTCAAAATATACCTCTGCGGGAGATAAGCCAAACTTGGAGTATATCTCTGAATTTGATACAGTAAGGTTAATCCACTTATTGAGATATACAATAGCATTTTTCCAATTCTTTTTGCTCTGATAAATTGAGGCGATGGCAAGAAAGGCAAACGTAAAGCTTTTATCAAAATCAATCGCTTTAGAAAGATAATCCAATGCTTGTTCATCGTCAAGGTTTTTGTCGTTGGCTTTTAGGAAGTATGCCGCCGCTGTTTCGGGGTAATGGTTTTCAATGGCTTTTGCCACAGTATCAAGATATTTTTGTATTGCGTTGTCTGAAAGAGTAGCGTTCAAAAAGAAAATATTTAGAAGGTCAGCGTCCGTGTATGCGCTTTTGCCGCTCTTGCTATCTTCACGAATAAGTGAAGTCACATTTTGGCACAGAGCTTGTACATCATCATTTAAGAAGCTGGAAAACGCCAGCCAATAATAGGCGTTACTTGCATCTGGCAACAAGGCAAGCTTTTGCTGACCGCTAAGGTAGAAACAATCCGCTATCTGTTGCCTTAACTGTTTATTTTTAGGCTCAAGGAGCATAGAAACATTTTCGTGGACATACTCAATGAGCGTGTCAATCGGCTCTTGTAGAGCGTTGGGATTTTCTTTGCCGATAAGTGACCGTATTGCCTTTATGTGTTTGTGAATATCCATTTGACCGCCTCCGACTTTTTATTATGAAAAGAATAAGTATGCTTATTAACCCACTCTAGTCCATTCTCCGCTTTCAACGTGGTATATAAGCGTCCCATCATCGTAATAAACACTTCCACCATGCAAATCTCCGTATAGAAAAGTTCCCTCTCGCCGTGCGCCAGAATCCCACTCTTGTACTCCATCACCATGGAAGAAACCGTCCCGAAACGCTCCTGTGTATGTCCAGTCGATACCTTCCGGGTTACGTGAAGTAAACACACCATTTCCGTTTGGAACTCCCTCGAAAATATCCCCAGTATATATGCCTGTGCGATAGCCTCCCGGTGTCATTAAAGTAATTTCCATATTCTCAACATGCTCTATCAAACGTCTGGGTAGTTCGTTCCATAGAACATTATCAAGGAGAGTGTTCCGCTCCCATGACAAATCAGAATATAGACCCATTTCGCCATTCACACTAACCCACCGAATCACTCCGTCAGGGTCAATCAAATCATCTCTGGTCATTGCAAGAAATTCTATTCTTGAAAGTGGAACATCATACACTGCAAGAGCATTTTGGATAATCGGGAGTACGCTTTCTAAGTCATCAGCAAAATAAGAGGCATTTCTATCTTCCCAGATTGCCAAATACAAATCCACGTTGACGATCACATAACCGTCCCTTTGCTCGTCCTCTGATATGCCTATAGCCTTAACACGTTCAAAGTGACTTATTTCGGCTTCTACATCGGTACTAAGTTCAGCGACTATTTCCGCAAATGTAGGTGGCTCTGGTTCTTCTGGTTCCTCTGGAGGTGCTTCGGGCGAGCAAGCGGCTAATAAAAATATGCACAATGATATTGGTAACAGCCACTTTTGGCTTTTTGCGCTTTTTGTCCCGCCTGTTTTACTAAGTAGCTTCCAAAGCCCCAGACCGCTCAAAATGAGCAGAACTAATACAAATATCATCTGTACACTCTCCCAACAAAATAATCCCATTCTGTACTTTCAGTATTGATATACATACTAATTATAACGACACATTCCCTTTAAGTCAATGCGTTGATACCAAAAGTATGAATTATGAAAATTTGAGGAATCATCTTGTGACTGTGTACCTGTGTATGACAGCCGTCTCTATACCTTCCGCAACCTCGACCCGCTCCGTCCATGTCATCTCATTATCCGCATACTTAAACGTCTGTACACTCTTTGAGCCAGAATAGAGTACGCCTGTAAGCCACCTCTCAGACATCTCACGCCCGAAGAACACCGCCGCACCGAATACAGGACACCCCCAGTGCATAGAAGCCCCTGCAAAGCCCTTTCGAGCAAAGTACACGTCACCCGAATTGCCTTTGCCCTTTTCATAAAAGCAATGCACCAGATTTAGAAAAATATCAACGCCGGGATTCTCTGTGTTCAAGTGTCGAACGCCGAAGCCGTCATAACAAACCGCCATGTAGCAATTAAGTCCCTTTACTTGAAAAATGCGCTCCATGCCGTTTTCTTTCGATAGAAAGTCCGTTGCCGTTGTGATTATTCCTTGTTCATCTTTAGTTGGGTAGAATTTGCGCCCCGCCGCAATGATGCCCTGTGCGCTGATCGCATATGCAAGCTGATCTTTGCCCCCTCGACAATCAACCCCAACGCAGACAATAGAAGAAGCCCCCATCCTCTTTAGAATGCGGATTACATTCTTTGCAAGAGAGCGAAGGCTTCTTTTTGTCATTCTTCTATTATCGTAGTAGCCAGCGGGAAGAAGTATAATGTCTGCGCTTGTGTTGGCTTCTATAATCTTCTGTAATAGCTGTGTTCGTTTCTTGTTTGATTGTGCGTGTAGCTCTTTGCAGTTAATGACTGCCGTTGCAATGTAAATCTGTTCCGTTTGAAATCACCCCTTTTGCAACTGCCTATTTACCCTTATATTATATCAAAAAATGCCCCCACAATCAATACTAAATCGACCCTATTCATTGCTTGGATCGGTTATTTTAATAACAATTGATGGCATAGTATAGAGGGCATAAATTAAGATGTGGTTGTGGGAAAAGGACGTAGGCGTGGAGAGTTTGGGTGTAAGTAGTAAATGTCTAGTTCAAAACTCTTGACACTGAACCCTAGAAATGTTAAACTATTCAAGCACTGGACGTGCGCACTGGTTTAAGATAGGACATGAACCGTACCACAATTATACCACAATGACATTGGAACAAATGTTTATGAGGTAGACTGGTTAGACAAAGCGTCATTGAAAACACTAACAGGATAGACTGCGTACCACCAGAAAAACCCTGTGTTTTCAAGCGATTCACACTTTGTAATCAGCAGGTCGGGGGTTCAAGTCCGTCCACCAGCTCCACGAAAATCGCTGAATCCGCAAGGGTTCGAGCGGTTTTTGTTTTTCATTACAATACAGGGTGTACCCCCTGCTGCCATTCCCTCTTTGGCATGGCAAGCGATACACGAAAAAAAGGCTTGACGATAGACTATAAGCGTGGTACACTATTCAAGTACAAATTTTGGCTGGTGGACAAGCGAATGCTCAAGTCCGCCCACCAACTCCAAGGGGGAGTTCCCGAGTGGCCAAAGGGGGCAGACTGTAAATCTGTTGTCAGTGACTTCGATGGTTCGAATCCGTCCTCCCCCACCAGTGCAAGTCCCTTATTAGGGTTCGTACCGCTACGAACCCTAATAAGGGACTTGCTTTTGTTTTGCCTAGCCCTTGCCTTGTGGATAGCACTTTGCTATAATTGATCTATCAGAATTTTTATTAGATGCATTACTGTTGCAGGATATGAGCAATGTAGCGATTTTATATTTTGAGGCATAGCAAATAGGAGGCGTATTACAATGCAAGCATTTAGCATAGAAACACAATCGCTAATCAAAAAATTTTGCAAGGGCAAAACGCACATGGAGTTTACTGTTGGTACGTTGGTAAATGGCGAAACAAATTTTAAGATGTTTGATGCGGATGGCGAAATACCCTTTGAAAGTTATGGCTATGAAATCGGCTCAATGACCAAGTCTTTTGTAGGACTTATGCTT
>WRBE01000053.1 GCA_009779845.1 Oscillospiraceae bacterium | reverse complement strand
ACCACTATTTGACCAGAGATGGGGATGGGGACATTGACTGGAAGTATGTCCGCCTCCAGCCCGAATAATCTCAGCCCCAGCATAATACAACCCCAAAGGCCCGGTGCAAAAGCACCGGGCCTTTCCACTCGCTAGGTGTGGGGTAGAATAGACAAGTCGCTACGCACAATGTGCATAGCGACTTCATAATGTTAGCGGTTTTTGCCTTTGCGTTTACTAGGATACTGTTTTGGCTATAAGCGACAAATAACCCCACACCTAACTGAAGTGTGGATTTATTTGTCACTTACAGGGAATGTGATGTTCCGACGTTGGTTCAACTTTGGTTTGATGTCATTGGCATTGTCCCAGCGGACAGAGCCGTACGTCAAGCCACGCAATCGAACCTCTGCCTGTCTACGCCTTAGCTATGCGCAAAATCCGCAATCGTTTTTCCGCTCAATGCGCCAATCACTTGCTCTTGTAGCTCTTGGAAATAGTGATGGAACTCACAATTCTCCGGTTCCGTACGGCTACAGAACTTGTCGTCGTGCAAACAGCGGTTGAGGGCAAGATCCCCCTCAATGGACCAAAATACATCATAGAGGCTAATCTCTTCCCCTGGACGGGCAAGATGGTATCCGCCGTTGCGGCCTTGAATCGCTTTGAGCAACCCTTTTTTCTTGAGCTGGTTGGCAATCTTAATGAAAAAGGGATATGTAATCCCAATCGATTGCGAAATAGTCATTGCCGTGGACAAATCTTTCCGATGTACATGTAAGTAATGCAGAATGCGGATGGCGTAATCTGTGGAAACTTGAAGTCGCATAATAAAAATACCTCCCACTGTGAAATATGTGCCCATTTTCACAATTTTATCATTTACTGCTTTCAGTATATATTATTCCAAGTGACTTGTCAATAGAATATTTGATAATATTTTGTTAATTTACTAAATTCAGAATCATTAGTGTTTAGGAAGGCAATTGTATTTTCCCGCAAAAGCGTGTACAATAGGCATACCCTATAAAGGAAAGCGGTGACGATATGCGGCGATGGATTGGGATTGTTTTGGTTGGATTGTGCCTGTTTCTGGCTGGTTGTACGAGAGAAGAGCGCATAGACGTTGAACCGGAGGAGATTCTGGTGACCCCGGCGGTGATAGCACCGGGAGAGCAGTATTTTGACATCCGTATATTTGATGTGCCGCATGTGCCGTGGCGCGAACACAGTGTTGCTGTAGCAGATGGTCGGCTGGTTGGCTTTAAGCAGGATATGTACCCGCCTATAGTGCAGGCGTATTCGGTGGATATATACGGCGCAGACTTGCAAATGAGTGAGATTCTTTATCTCGAAGGCACTCTGCATGTCATTGGCCCCCGCCTCGGCAGGGATGGAGAGCTATGGCTGTTGGTTGAAGTTGCTGCCCCATACTCAACACCAAATTCGACCCTGCTATTTCGATTGGACAACCGGGGCAATGTGTTAGAGCAAGTGCAAATAGAAGCCTCCTTTACGTGGAAAGAGGATATGGAAACAGATGCGGCAGGCAATCTCTATCTGCTAGGGCAGCGGGATGACCGGCATCTGGTCATTGTCTACAACCCGGATACGATGACACCCATCGGCGAGGTAGCGCATGACGGTTGGGACACTGCCTTGGTGCGAATCGGCGACCATGTTTACCTTGGCGGCTGGGGGCAAGCGGTACAACGGATTGAGGTTGGTCAAGCGGTGACCTTGGGTGAGCGAACATCGCTCGGCATACAGGGACGGACATGGTCGGGACTGGATGGTCGGGTGTATTTTTTCAATGAGAATTCCCTTTACAGTCAAGCACCGGGAGATGATATTGTCCGCCGGGAATTTGGTTGGATGGGCGTGGATATTCCCCATGCGCTCGTACAAAGTATACTGGTGCTAGAGGACGGCACCATCATGGTATCCCTACAGGGTGACCAAATGGTCGTGCTAACCCCCACGGACGAACCGTCGGTGGCCGCCGCAGAGCAACAGACCCTAATCCTCGCCACCGTGGGCCACGGCGGCGACTTAGATGCGGCGGTGGCGCAGTTTAACCGGGAGCAATCAGACTACCGCATCGTCATCGACGACTACAGCCGGTATGACACGATGGATGACCCCGCTGAGAGCTTCCGGCGGCTTCAAGCGGATTTGCTGACCGAGACAGGGCCGGATATTGTAGACCTGTCCGGCTTCGACCCGGCGCTGTTAAGTGGCCAAGGGGCACTCCTTGACCTCACTTCTTGGATGGATGTGGATGCCTTCGTGCCGGAGGTGCTGGCGGCCTTGGAACAAGACGGTGCAATTTACATGTTGCCCGCCACCTTTTATGTAATGACTTTAGTCGGCGGGCCAGAGCATCGGCATCTGCAAGGCTGGGACATGGAGAGATTTTTAGACTATGCTGAGGGGTTGCCATCGGGGGCGCAGCCTATCTCTCCCGCTATGACCGGGTTAGGGCTGGTTCAACTGTTGGCCATGCATAATTGGGACGAATTGACGATGCGAGATGACCATCCGGATTGGTTTTTGCGTTTGCTGGAATATGCCGCCGATTTGCACATGGCGGCACCTCCACCACCGGACGAGCATAGGCCTTTGGAACTGGTGTCTATTGCGGATATTGCAATGCGCCAGCTCTACGAGGCGCTGTTCGACGAACTTGTCTTCGTAGGCTTTCCCGGCGGGGCGGAGAGTGTTTTTGGTTTCGGGCGTAGTTTCGGGATTCCGCAAGGGAGTGCGGCACCGGATGCGGCATGGGACTTTATACGACAGTTTGTGGAGAGCACGCATTCGTGGGGGCTACCAGTTCTACAGGTGGGGCTGGATGCAAAAATTGATACCGCCCTCGCCTCGGAGGAATCGGAAACATGGGGTGTGGGCAGTCTGCTTATAGAAATCGGCCCCGCCACCACAGGCGATGTGGAATGGCTACTGGAACTAATTGCAAATACAGCCACCTTTGCATGGTTAGACGGCGTAGCTTGGGCAGAGTTAGAGGCTCAGATTCTGGAAATTTGGCCTGACCCCTACACATCGTGATGGCCCGTTTCAAAAAAATGTTGGCGTACTTCGACTTTTTATTGTATAATGATGGGTGCCCTTGATATTTTTGACAGATAAGGACGCCTTGTATGGAACTTCGGACACAGGCTTATGGAAAATTGAATTTATCCCTCGACATCCTGCGGCGACAGCCTTCCGGGTATCATGATATGAAAATGGTCATGGAGACGGTGGCACTTTGCGATGATGTCCATATTGCTATATCTGACGGAGACCGGGTGCGGCTCTCTACCAACTTGCACTACCTGCCCGTAGACGATAGCAATATCGCCGCCGAGGCGGCAGAAGCGTTTTTTCGAGAGTTAGACCTGCCTCGAAAGCAAGTGACCATTCATATCCACAAACGCCTGCCCGTATCCGCTGGAGTGGCGGGTGGCAGTGCCAATGCCGCTGCGGTGCTTCGTGGACTGAACCAACTGATGGGGACGGGGCTATCGAAGGAAGAGCTTATGCGGGTAGGTCTGTTAGTGGGGTCTGACGTGCCCTATTGTATTGTTGGCGGCACAGCACTGGCTGAGGGGCGAGGTGAGCGGCTGACACCACTGACCAGCTTACCGCCTTGCCATATTGTCATTTGTAAACCCAAATTCTCCATCAGCACCGCCAGCTTGTTTGGGCGGATTGACTGTAGTAAAATCCGCTATCGGCCGGACACGGCGGGGCTGATTGCGGGACTGGACAGCCAAAACCTCGATCAAGTGGCCGTGCGGATGTACAATGTGTTTGAAGACGTGTTAGACCCCAAGCAAAAGGAAGTGACCGTCATCAAACGGGCCTTAATTGACGCCGGTGCCCGCGGGGCCGCCATGACAGGCACCGGGCCGTCTGTATTTGGACTGTTTGAGAACGAGCATATGGCCCGGACGGCGTATGAGCAGTTAAAGAGCCGCTATCCTGAAACGTTTTTGACGAAAAATTATAGTCCGCTTTTGGTTTAAAATGAAAACGCACCGGACATACTCCAAACACTACATAGGAGTAAGGCGGTGCGTTTTACATGAAATTAAAGATTTGGGAACTCTCCCTATTTGTGGCGTTGATGATAGCAATTCTGTGGGGCGTGCTGTTAGACGGACGGCAACAGGGGTTGTCTGACCAACTGATACGGCTCCACGTAGTGGCCCATTCTGATTCGGCGGCAGATCAGGAGTTAAAATATGCTGTCCGTGACCAAGTGTATACAACCGTGCTGCCTCTATTAGAAGGCGCAACTACCCGCATAGAGGCGGAGGCCCGGATTGCGGCAAATTTAGGCAACATTCAAGCCGCCACCGAGACCATCGCCGGAGATGTACCCGTACAGGCCACTCTGACCAGAACTCGGTTTCCCACCCGTGCCTATGACACCTTCACCCTCCCTGCCGGGCAGTACAGCGCCTTACAGATAGCATTGGGCGGGGCTGCGGGCCAAAACTGGTGGTGTGTGGTGTTTCCACCCCTTTGCCTAGACGCCGCACGGGGCTCTATCGCCATTGAAGCGGCAGGATTTTGCGAGAATGAGGTGGCCTTGATTGACAGTAGTGAGTCTGGGTATGCGATTCGGTTTCGGACTTTAGAAATTGCGGACGGGATTCGGGCGTTGTTAGGGTGGTAGAAAATGGGAATGCGGTGCTCCTTATACCCTGTACTGGTGCCAATACTCTCTAGCCGGATGTAATAGTACTCTCTGCCCCAATGGTCAAGGGCGGTGGGCTGTTCTATTGAAATACACTCATGAATGGATAACATAGGGTCAAATCAGGTCGCCTGATGGCATATTATCAACCGTGCTCATTCATGAAATGGCGGTTCCAATCATTGTAAGTGAAATAATTGTTGTCAATTTTTTCATAACTCTCACACCAAGAGAGAAGTTCACTTTTTGGCAGTTCTGTGTCCAAAATCAGCGCAGAGTGAAAGATTTTGGCCAAATCTATCTTGTTTTTTGGCGGGTAACTTTTCAGGCAAACTATTTCATTTTGGGCATTCCCAAATGGGCAAAAATTTCCGTATTTACACGCTTGGCAGCAAACAATTTGAATATCAGGCAACATCTGTTTTTGCAAATCAATGACTGCCTCGTCTATTTCCGTAAATTCTTTTGTGTTGCTGTATTCAATTCCGTCAACTACGGCCTTTAGCCTTAAATTATATAACTCTTTGTGCTCGTTATATGCAAGCATCGTTTTTTCTACAGAGCCACACACCTCGTTTCCACTAACGAGGAATCGAACAGATTTTCTCTCACTCAATCTTATTCCCTCCCCCCTACACCGCAAACACCAACCCCAACAACGGCGCATGTTGCTGTGCTCCGTATACATCCGTCTCTCCCAAGGCCCCGGAGGCGATGGGGCGGCGGATGGTTACCTTGATCGCCTTGGCCGGGACGAAGTCGATGATGCCGAGGACGTCTGTTACCGGAATTTTATATAAATCGGCGATGAGGGCGGTGTTGATGACGTCCGCCTTGGCAACACGTTCATACCACTCGTCGGTTTTGAACATGATATCAAAGGTAAGCTCATACGGCCCTGCATTTTTACTGCGGATAATGTCTGTAATATCGGTTAGTTTGATTGCCATTCGTCTATCCTCCTAGTGTAACATATTCCACGGGAAACAGCGACACAGGGTCTACGTCGTGGAGTAGGTGGTACAAGCTAAACTCATACACCGCACCGCCTTGGAAGTCGCTGGGGGAATAAGGGAACGCCAGATTCCCGGCAGTGGCACGGCGGCCCTCATAGCCGTAGTGGAGCATGGTAGAACGGGCAAAGGCGCAGATGGTGTCCGCTTGGGTCTGGTTGGGCGCAGTGGCCTCAATAATGATCCCCAACTCATGGCTACCCTCTGTGGTGGGGGTGGGTTCTAACCCTGCCATGACACCGTTTTTGCCGTAGATGTGGAAGTGGAGGGTGTATTCTAAGTCGGCATCTTTGAAATTGTCCGCCACCCGCTCTTTCACGCCGTCTACGATTGGATCGATTTGGCGAATCATAATGGGGTCACGAGTCCCGGCGATACTCACAGTGCGATAGCCCACAGGGCGGGCCCCTTCCAGCTTGACGGTGTAGTGTTTGCTGGGTGCAAATTTTGTGCCGGAGACACGAACGGTGTTCTCTGTTTCTTGCACAAACTGGCAAGCGGTCAAATCCAAGTCCCCGCCGGGGCCGGGGAGCCGATAGGGGTCGGACTTTTCATACAAAGTATGGGCCGCCACGGAGAGGGTGGTGCATTTTCTAGCGGGGTTCAATGGCTCTACCCGGAAATAGTCGTCACCGATGGTGCCGAACATACAGTCCGAGCCGCTACCGGGGGTGGAGGCGATGGCGGCACACTCTAAAATTTTGCCGAGGTGCAGGGACAAGGCCGGGTCATAACCCGCTTTGATGGGCATCGCCGCAAAGCACACCGGGTCATAGGCCCGACCTGCTAAAATCACGTCCGGCTGTATGCCTAGGGCCTCCATCAACGGCTCGGCCCCCATCTGGGCCACGATGTTAGTGGTGGCGTTTAAGGTGTCCGGTTCAAGAGACGGTGCCGGGCCTAATGGCGTGATTTTTCCATTGTTCAAGGCTTCTTGCAGCATGGGTTTTTCTAACTGAGAACGAATCAGGGCCACTTGGAGAGTCAGGCCCCGCTCTTGGGCAATCTCCGCCACAATCTCGCGGCACCAGTCCAGATGGGCATCCGCCCCGCTGCCTCCGGCGGAGCCGACAATGACAGGGATGCCCTGTGCCTTGCCGCCTTGGATCATAATCTCCAAGTCCCGCTTCACAGCGCCCCGGTCAGTGAAGGATACGCCCGCACCCAAATAATACGGCCCTGGGTCTGTCGAGCCGCCGTCCACCGCAATCAAGTGGGGCCGCCGAGCAAGTCCCGCCTCAAAAGAAGCCAGCGGGAACCCATACCCCAAGATAGCCGTGGGGGATAATACCCGAAATTCTTCTCGCATCATACACTCTCCTTAGCTGTTAGCACGGCACGAATCCGTTGCATTTCGTTATAGACCACCATGTACCCCTCGTCCACGCCCATGCCGGGTTTGGCCAACATTTGGTCGGGCTTTGTGGCCATGGCCAGATGGACACAGACTTGCGCCGTGCGGTCGGTCTCATTACAGGTACCGCCCTGATAGGCCCCCACGCCTCGGGCCTTGCAGTAGAGGACGGCCTCTACCGTGTTGTGGATGCCACCTAGGTCTGGGGTCTTGATCTGCACCATGTGCCCCGCCCGGTTGTCGGCGAAATATTGAATGTCCGCTAAGGTGTTGCACCACTCGTCCGCCACTAGTTGTACGGGGATGTTCCGCTCATCAATCAGTTTTGTCAGGGCGGAGAGGGCTTGCATCTGCGCCTCTCGTTCTTCTGCATCCATAGGGCCTTCAATGCGGAGCTGGAAAGGTGCGGCGGCATTGCCCAAAGTCTCTAAGTAATCCGCCATGGCAGTGTAATTGTCATTGCCGAATACCTGTCCGATGGTGCCGTACACATCAATGTGGATGGCGGGGCAATAATCCTCATCTGTCCGCAAAGACAGAATCCGGTCTCGGAGCCATGCTACATACTCAAGCAACAGCTCCCCAGACCGGCCCAGTTTCGTGTCTACATTGTTGATTAGGGCGTGAGGCAACACCTCTGCCCCCTTGATTATCATCTTGTCCGCCCCCTCGTACCGGCTGTCGCCAGACTGGGTGAAAATCGGCACTTCTTCTGTAGTGAGGGTCAGGTCGTATTCGTCGGCGATAACCTCACACATGAGTTGGTGTTTGGCTTTTGCCACCGCATCCAGGATTGCTTGTGAGACCCCGTAACGGATGGCGGTGTGAAGGGGCTTGCCGCCCACTTGGATAGCCTCTACCTCCTCTGCTAACCGCCGAAAACTATCTGCATCTTGCCCGATGAGGGCGGGGAAAATATGTTGTTCGATGACAGGGATAAAATCCTCCGCTAAAAACAGCGGGTCACGGCCTCCGGCACCGGAGTACTGCACGGCGGCACAATCGCCGTATGCGATTTGACCGTCTTCTAATATCAGCATAACCGAGATGGCCTCTCCCGCTTGGCGGACGGCGGTGAAGCCGGGGGTAATAGGTGTGCCACGGTAAGTGGCTCCGTCAGGGGCGGCACCGGCTTTGATGGCACGTTGGTCATCGAAGTAGAAGCCCGTGCGGGCAGGGGCGCAGATGGCTTGTTTGATTTTCATGGGTGGATCCTTTCGTCGTGGGGAAAATTATTTGAGTGCGCTTGCTTATTTGAAATGTTGGGGTGGTTTTTATTTATTGAGCGTACTCATTATTTGTTTTGTATTGTTTTTTTGTGGGGGACGTGTCCCTGCACGTCCCGGCCCTTGACCTTTTCTATTCGGCGTTGCCGCCGAGGGTTTTCTTGGCGGTTCCCGCCAACTGGTTTTGTCCTGCCGGACGGGCCTTCTTTTTGTCGTTGAACAAAAAGAAGCAAAAAGTCAACACAAGGGCTGCGCCCCTATGTACCCGCTAAGGTCAAGGGCAAAGGTAGAGACCGTTTTCATGTTATGCTCTGCACTGGCGACAATATTCACCTACCAGAAGTCCGGTTGCCTCGGAACCTAGAAGGGCGTTTTTCGCCGCCAGATTGATGTACTGTTGAAATGCGCTCATGAATGGAGACTATAGGGTCAAGGTCAAAGAACCGTTGGAGCTTACTTTTTTGGCTTTCTCTTTTTTCTCTTCCTGTGTTTCCTTTTCTCAAACTTAATTTCAAGCGGAATCTTGTATTTGATCGCACTATAAATAGCAAAAGGAACTGCCGCAAAAATTCCAATGGGAACAGTCAAAATCAAAAGTAACAGTGCGGTGAAGATATTGAGTGCTATCTTTTTCCGCTCAAAATACGCAATCACGAGTAATGCCCCGCCCAAAATCGCCGCCATGACCCAACCGCCTACCAGTCCAGCACCGACAGAAGCCAACATCCCGCGCAACAATAACCACAGGGCAGAAGAAATACTGCCGCCCGTTATCAAATCCCTCACAATATTGACGATGATGCCCAGTAATGTCATGCCGAATACGATTATGAAGAAACGAAGATATACGGCTAGCACAGTTTGCGTATATTTTGTGCGGTCTTTTATGTTCATTCTACCTCTCGCAAACTATAGATTGATTACTCCCCTGCGTCAGTCCAAGGTGGCGAAAAGCCTGTATCATGGCTCATGAAAATCACTCTTCTCGTGAATGCCATCTTGTTTGAGCATCAGTTCTAGCACTTCTATATCTGTCTCAATATCAAGTGCCTTGTGTAGATAGAGCGAGTTGTAGATTCCTTTAAATCCTGCAACAAGCGGGTCGAGGGTTGCGTTGATGCGATCAAGCATATTACTGACATGTTCGCTCTGTTGGCTACTATTGATAAGGCTCTCATACGATGTAAGGAGTTTTTGCGCCTTCGGCAGGTAATAGTTCGCAAAACGCCTGACTTGGTCGTAACTTTCTGGCTCGTTGGACAGTCTTTGGAAGATGCTTTCCGTAACCGCAATGAGTTCGCCTATCTTTTCCCCAACCTGTGCATCGGGGATTGATTTGCGTAGGCGGCGGAACGTGGCAACTGCCGTTTCTCCGTTTTGTAGCAATGCATCAATTACGTCGTTTCCTGTCTGTGCGGATAATGTCAAGGGAAAGATTGTTCGGATTAGAATGGTGCTGGTTGCTTCGTCAATCACCGGTGTTTCAATGGCCCCAAAGCGTGCCAAGCTTTGTAATTCTATACGGATTTCCGGCATCGTGATACCGACATGTACCTTGACATCGGAAAACGAGACTTGCCCCTTGTTATAAAATGGGATATACTTCGTAAAATTGTCTGCTATGTCGTGATTTCTCAGGCTTGCGATAATAATTTGGCCGGTCTCTTTATATATGGCCAAATTTGCAAGCATGTTTTCTTTCACTAATGTCTCCAACTCGTCCTTGATGGCAAGCGACGAGAGGGGTGAGTTGATTTGCACCGCTATTTGGTCAAGAAACACATCGCCTCGGTCATAAAACGGAATATATTTCTTGAACTTTTTGATATGCCCTCGCTCTATACATGTCCCAATAAGGCATAATAAACTTAAAAGAGATAACGGAATTCCGAGAAGAATGGACCACCAAGAAGATATGATAAACAACAACCATATAGAAATACCCGCAAAAATCACAACAGCGACAGACCACGCCGCTATAGCGTTTTTCTTCTTGCGGATCGCATCTGCGATTGCAACTTCTCTCAAATCACACCAAATCACACATAGGATAGCTCCTCTGCCATAATTCGGAATAAAAAAGTGCGGGACGCAGCAGAGGCGCGTCCCCTACAAAGGGCAAGGGCCGGGCGGATTGTCACCCACCCCTACTCATCCAATTTCAACACCGCCATAAACGCCTCTTGCGGCACCTGCACGCTCCCTAGGCTCCGCATACGCTTTTTCCCCTCTTTCTGTTTCTCCAGCAACTTTTTCTTCCGCGTAATATCACCGCCGTAACATTTGGCAAGGACATCTTTCCGCATGGCGCGGATGGTTTCTCTGGCAATAATCTTTCCGCCGATGGCGGCCTGTACGGGCACCTCAAAGAGTTGACGGGGGATGTTGTCTTTAAGCTTTTCCACAATCTTACGGCCTCTGGCGTAGGCTTTGTCTTTGTGAACGATGAAGCTGAGAGCGTCTACGATATCGCCATTTAAGATAATATCCAGCTTCACAAGCTCAGACAGCCGGTACTCAGAGAACTCATAATCTAAAGACGCATACCCACGGCTACGGGATTTTAAGGCATCGAAAAAGTCGTAGATAATCTCATTTAAGGGCAGGTTATAGTTCAGCTCGACCCGGGTATCATCCAGATATTTCATGTCCTTATACTCACCCCGGCGATCTTGGCAGAGGTCCATGATATTACCCACATAGTCCGTTGGGCAAAGGATGGTGGCATCCACAAAGGGTTCTTCCGCCATCTCGATTAGGTTGGGTGACGGGTAGTTTAAGGGATTATCTACCTTGTGTTGCACCCCATCGGTGGTGGTGACCCGATAGACAACAGAGGGGGCGGTGGTGATAAGGTCTAAGTCAAACTCTCGCTCTAAGCGCTCTTGGATAATCTCCATGTGGAGCAGACCCAAAAACCCGCACCGGAACCCGAAGCCGAGGGCAACGGAACTCTCCGGCTCGTGGGTGAGAGCTGCATCGTTGAGGGTGAGCTTTTCTAAGGCATCCCGCAAATCCGGGTACTTGTCTCCCTCGGTGGTGTAGATGCCGGAGAACACCATGGGCTGTACCGGGCGATAACCGGGCAGCGGTTCGTCTGCCGGGCGGTCTCGCTCAGTCACCGTGTCGCCCACTTGGGTGTCTGTCACGGTTTTAATGCTGGCAGTGAAATAGCCTACATCTCCGGCAGAGAGTTTGTCGCAAGACGCCATGCCCATGGGCAACAGATGCCCCACGTCCACCAGCTTATACTCTACGCCGCTCTCCATCATCCGAATATCCATGTCCTTTTTGATGGTGCCCTCCATGACACGGACATAGACGATAACCCCTTTGTAGGCATCGTATTGACTGTCAAAAATTAGGGCTTTTAAGGGTGCGTTGGGGTCACCCTTCGGGGCGGGGACCTCTTTTACAATCTGCTCTAACACACTGCCGATGTTTAAACCTCGTTTTGCGGATATTTCCGGCGCGTCCATGGCGGGGATACCGATGACCTCTTCAATCTCCACTTTCACCCGTGGCGGGTCGGCGGCGGGGAGGTCGATTTTATTGAGGACAGGCAGAATTTCCAGATTATGATCTAGGGCCAGGTAGGTGTTCGCCAAGGTCTGGGCCTCAATCCCCTGCGCCGCATCCACGACTAAGATGGCCCCCTCACAGGCCGCCAGTGAGCGGGATACCTCATAGTTAAAATCCACATGCCCCGGCGTGTCGATGAGGTTGAGGTGATAGGTGTTCCCGTCCACAGCCTTATAGTCTAAGCGCACGGCACGAGCCTTAATGGTGATGCCCCGCTCTTTTTCTAAGTCCATGTTGTCAAGTAGCTGGCTCTCCATATCTCGGGCCTGCACGGCACCGCAGTACTCTAAAAACCGGTCAGCCAGCGTACTTTTCCCGTGGTCGATGTGGGCGATGATGGAAAAATTTCGTGTTCTCTCTTGGCTTGCACTCATAAGGCCCCTCCTTGGGTTTGCTGGGCAATTTGTTTGTCTAGGGATAACAGCAGTTCTTCTAACTGTTCAGGGATGGTGCGTGTGCGGGGCTTCTCTTGTTGCTCTAAGTGATCCAAAAACTGCATCTCACTCCGACAGAGGGCCGAATCTGACAGGGCCGCCACCCGGTTTTCCGGCACGGTCAAAGGAAGAGGTGTGCGCGCCGGGTCAAGGCTGGCCATATGCCGAAGCAGCCGATAAGAAACGGCACCAAAACATTGCAGGGTGCTGGCATATAACGCCTCATTTTCCAACTGGTCAATGGCTTGAAGCAGATGCACGAGAGCGAACGCATCCATCTCGGACTCCTGAGTGGCAGACAAGCCCTCCGCCACATCTGTCGCTTGGCGGCCTAACAGATAGTCCGCCGTGACACCGTAGTAGGCGCAAACTCTGCACACAAAGTCTAACCCCGGCTCTCGAATCCCGTTTTCATAGTGCGAGAGAAGGGCTTGTGAGATATACAAGTCCGCCGCCACTTTCCGCTGGCTGACTTTCTTCTTCTTCCGAAGCTGGCTTAAAATTTCATGAAATGCAGCACTCATCTAAAACGCTCTCCCTAATAATACAATGAGTATACCATTTTAACGAATTTTGCCCTTTTTGTAAAGAGGCTTTGGAAAATCCCTTGCCAATTTCTTGTCGAGATGGTACATTATATGTAGATAGATTTTACAGGAGGGTATGAAACATGACAGAACAGCGGATTATCATTGAGGGCTCTGGCCGTCACATTCACTTGAGCCAGGGGGATTTAGAGGCACTATTCGGTGCAGGATTTGAGCTAGAGGTCAAAAAACACCTCTCTCAACCCGGTGAATTTGCCTCCAACAGCCGGGTAGACGTGGTTGGCCCTAAGGGCGAGATCAAAGGCGTGGCCATTCTCGGCCCCACCCGGCCGCAGACACAGGTAGAACTGAGCTACACCGATGCCCGCATCCTCGGCATTGCCGCCCCCGTGCGGGAGAGCGGGAAGTTAACAGACTCTGCCGGGTGCACCTTAGTCGGCCCTGCCGGTCGGGTGGAACTCACGGAAGGTGTCATCATCGCCAAGCGCCACATTCACTTCACACCGGAGGATGCAGAGAGATTCGGCGTGACGGACACAGAGATTGTCCAAGTCGTCACCGACGGTGAGCGGGCCTTGATTTTCGATGAAGTAGTTGTGCGAGTTAGCCCCAAGTACGCTACTTATATGCATGTAGATTATGATGAAATTAATGCTGGGGGACTATTTGGGCAGGTTACTGGTGTTGTGGTGAAGAAGTAATTGTTTCTATGTAAGACGGCGTAGCAGTTGCTACGCCGTCTTTTTGCTTGTTGGAGTATTTTTCTGTATTCACTGTAGGGCGACCATTCTCGGTCGGCCTTCTGTTTTTCGTAGGGGATGTGCCTCTGTGCGTCCCGGCCCTTGACCTTTACTGTATACCGTATGAGGGAAGCGGGCACTCATATAATCAATCAGGTTCGGTGTAGCTCTCCGCTGTCCCTACTACCTAATATCCTCTGGTCTGGAATCCGGACGTTGCAACACTGTCCAGTCACGCGGCTGGAACAGAACCGTCCATGCTTTGTAGAACCCGCACTCCAACATCTCGTAATAATTTGAGTTGGTTGCTTCTTTCATGTGCAGATAATACCATGCATTCGGGTTGTCGTTGTCCGGCCAAGTAATCAAGAGGTCTAGTGAATAGTCTACTTCGCTCAGGTTACGGTGAAAAATCCGGTTGACAATTGTGGCCGCCTCTGCGCGTGTGATTGGATTGTCCGGGCGGAATGTTCCGTCAGGATAGCCGGTTACCCAACCGACGTAGGCAACTGTGTTAATCGCCGCCGTCGCCCAATGGCCATCCGTGTCAGAGAAGCGATTGCCGCCCGCATACGCTAGATTCAGGAATCTGGAAACAATGGTAGCAAATTCAGCGCGGGTAATCGCATCGTTCGGGCGGAACGTTCCGTCAGGATAGCCAAGCAGAAGTCCATCGTTTGCCATTGTGGAAATGGAGCTATTAAACCACTGCCGCAGGGCCACATCACTAAATGGATTGTCCTGTGACCAAATTTCGCTACGGAACTCATCGCAAATTAAGCGGAAGAATATGGTGGCAACTTCCGCACGAGAAATGTCGCTCCTCGGCTGCACGGTACCATCCGGGAATCCAACTAGGTAAGCATGGTGGGTCGGATTGGGCCGAATATAAAGAACACTGATTTGTACCGCTTCGGAGGCACTGATATCCCCGTAAATTTGATGTCTTAATACAGCCGTATTGTACACCGTTTCTCCCACTGCCACATCTAACACTGTGACACGGAATGTGATAACAACTGACTCGCCCGGTGCGAGTTGGTCAAGTGCAACGTGAATTGTGCCGCTTGTATGCGTCGCACTGGGGCATTCCGCTCCGTCTACCCGCAGACTGCCTTCCACAAATTCTACAAAACGTGTGTCTAATTCGTCTATCACTTCATAATTAGCCATGGGGACTGCGCCCTCGTTTGTTACCGTGATTGTGTACCCAACTTGGCTGCCGATAAGTGTCACACGCCGGTCTGCTGTTTTGTCGATTCGACTATCAGGCATGATTGTTTCCCATTGCGCGACAATCGTCAGGTCGCGGTCAACAATGATCGCTTCGCCAGGCTGGCGCAACGCTGTCTCGCCTTCGATTTGCCATCCAATAAAGCGATAACCTTCTTGCGCTGTAATATCTGCTTCGCTCAAGGCAAGTAATGCATGGCTGCCAGCGCGCACTCCGGCTGCTACATGGGGCCCGCCAATACCATTCGTACCGGCGAGATATGTCAGCGTAAAGGACGGTGCTACCGAAACCGCTCTCCATTGTGCCACAAAAACCATACCACTTGTTACGGGCACTTGGTCACCCGGTTGCAAAAGTTCACCATCACCGCCTTCCACAATCCAGCCGATAAACACATAGCCTTCTTGCGGCATAAAGTTTGTCACATCAGTATTGAGCAAGGTATGCGTAGCGGCCCAGACTCTCACTTCATGCGGAACACCAATCCCATCGCCCGGCACATAAGTCACTGTAGCCTCTATAGTCTCTGACCACTGCGCTGTGTATGAACGGGGGGCCGTTATCACATGCCCGCCTACTGTTGTGCGGTCTATGGTCTCGCCTGTGTTATTCTCCCGCCAGCCCAAGAAAGTCCGGCCGGCACGGGTGGGAACAGGTACATTCGCTTCCGTGATGGAGTAATCTTGAATGATATCACGCACAACGTCCGCTGTGTTTGCCGGATCGTTGTCCATATATCCGCCGTCCAGCACAAATGTTACAGGAATCGATTGTCGGGTATAGTTGAAGTTCACATCGTAGTTGTTAAGTTGATGTGCTTGATGTGATACGGTCGCCGGGGATGCCCCATCTCCACCGATAGCTGTAATGTCCCAGTTCACTGGCGGCATGAACGAGCCGTTGCCCGCCGTGTTGTCTGCAAAAACAACATCTTCGGATGTTGTGACGTTAGCAAACGCTCCCGCAGACAGTGTGCGTGCATACTCATACACCAGTGTGAAGATGCCGCCGCCGTCCTGCACGGCATGGTTGTCAATAATAGAGCCTGCATGTGCCGTGAATGTTGCGTCTGTGCCAACAATGACACCGCCGCCATTTTGAGGGGCGTAGTTATTTTCAATGATACCGTCGTACATGACGAAGCTTCCGCCGGAAACGTTTACACCGCCGCCGTTGGTAAATGCCTCATTGTCATAAATCAGGCCGCCGTGCATATAGAATGCTCCGTCTGTATTCAATAAGAGCACACCGCCGCCACCGCCGCTGTATAGGTTGCGATTTCCGCTGATTTCACCATCGTACATGGTAAATCCTGTTGCTGTCGGTATGACCGGCTGTGATCTCTGCAAGTTTGCAAATACGCCGCCGCCACCGCCGCGAGAGCGATTGTCATTGACATGTCCGCCATCTAAGATAAATCTTCCGCCCTGCCAGACCTGTACACCACCGCCATTTTGGGCTTGGTTTGCAATAATGTCCCCGCCGTTCATCGTAAAGATTCCCGTATTCACAGTCGCAAACGGGTGAAAATTTAATGCCATGACACCGCCGCCGTTATTGCTTGCGCGGTTATCATAAATAACACCATCTTCCATGGTAATAACGCCCATCTCAGAATAGATTCCACCACCGTGTCGGGTTGCAGAATTGCCTGCAATTAAGCCATCGTGTATATAGAACACACTGTAATTCCAAATTGCAATACCGCCGCCGTCACGCGCCGTATTGTTGATAATTTCGGCATCATCGTGCATGTTCATCACGGACACAGGCACGGCACTCTGTGTGGCACTGCCAGAGCGCATCATGACACCGCCGCCGTCCCAGCCTGCGCTGTTATCGTCTATCGTTCCGCCGTTCATGTTAAAGGTGCTGCTATTGATGTCAATACCGCCGCCATGTTCGGTTGCTGTGTTGTCATAAATTAGGCCGTCAAACATGTTGAACACAGAGCTTCCTCCGAGAAATACGCCGCCGCCGGCGCGGGCGGAGTTGTCGCTGATCTCACCGCCATACATATTCACCGTGCCGTTCATCACCCACATACCGCCGCCCATCGACATGCGAACCACTTGCGGCGCACCGCCACCTAATTGTTGGCCTGCTGCGTTATCAATAATCGTAACATTATCATGGATGTTCAAAACAGCCTCAGTAGCTGTTGCATTATCTGATCCATGTATACCAATACCGCCGATTGGTCGGCCGGCTACAATCATACCGGGCGCTCTCGTAAGCGTTAAGTTTCCGCGTAAAGTCAGCATACCCCTATCCATACGAAAATGGACTGCATCAGTCCCACTTGTCCACTCCGCTAATATTGTTCCGTTACCTATAATTGTAACAGTTCTGTTATTGGGGATACGAATTGTTCCTGAAATCGTAATTGTGTTATTCACAATGATTTCTGGTATGTCTACATTGTTGATTGCGTCACGCAATTCTTGCTCTGTCGTAACAGTGACCGCAGAATCATTGAGCGGCTCTACTGTTTGAATATCTGATGCAAGCACCGCACCGGGGAATAACCCGATGAGCATAGCAAGTACTAATATCAAACATAAAGTTTTTTTGCTTCTCTTTAACATGGTACGTACCTTCTTTCTGTGTTTTTTAATATTATACTATGAAATGTATTGTAAGTCAATATATTTTTTATATTTCCT
Source organism: Oscillospiraceae bacterium (assembly GCA_009779845.1). Taxonomy (GTDB): domain Bacteria; phylum Bacillota; class Clostridia; order Oscillospirales; family Oscillospiraceae; genus WRAB01. The sequence continues at coordinate 1,348 of WRBE01000053.1, read as the reverse complement.
CTTGAACTATGATTTGTTGTGCGGCAACAACGTGCTTTGCCATGGTTGAAAACAAAAGAGGCACCTACACTATTGTAGGTGCTAAAAAAGTTAGGTGTTGCTACTCGACATCCTTGCACATCGGCGCATCTGCAGCGGTTTGCTTTGTGTTGAGTTTTTTGTATTAACATAAACTTTTCATATGCAGTTGTAGGCTCGCTCCTATTTTCGAGGCTACATCTCTCTGTTATACAGTACAGCGATATCAAAGAAACAAAAAGTCAACACAGGGGCTGCGCCCCTATGTACCCGCTTAGGGCAAGGGGTGGGTGGGGTCTTGTTGTGGTTGGTTTTGGAACAGTCCTTCGGTTAATAGAAAGCCATCGATAATTCGTTTGATGAGGTCAATCTCTGTCTGTACCCGCTCACGGAGTGCTGGGATGTCTTGTACGTTGTTACAGGGTTCAAATAAATCTTCTTTTGGGCCTGTTCACCGTCAAAAAATAAGTGTATTTCTGTATGGGACAATGAATGCCGTATTGCTACGAGAAATTCCATAAAGTCGGGGGTAAGTACTTGGGGTATAAGGGAGGGCGATTCTGTCAGAACAGTAAATATGTCACCAAACGGTTTTTGCTCTATTTGTATTCTGGCACCTCTGCCCAGTGCGCCTCGCCGCTCCAATTCAGAGATAATCAACGGTGCAGCCATCTCTTTGTGTAAATCCACGATAAACCATTGTCCCTTGAAAAAGGGGGTCCAATCCCGGCCCTCGCTCATAAGCTTCACATCCGAAAAACTGAATGTGATGCCTTTATATTCTGCTTGGAACCAATCATTTCCTATGTGCGCATTCCAACCCCGCAGTTGAGACCTTTTTAACTGCCCTTCTGTGAACGTCTCTTTGGGAAGATATCGGACGAGTTCAAAATTATCCGCCAACATGCCTTGGACTATATGGGTGCTGATGAGTGCCTTCTTTTCTTCTGTTATGAACAGGGTGCTTATGTAGAAAAAGGCACCGCCCGCAATCATGCCAAGTACACCAAGGGCTATGCCAAGCCCAATCTCCCCTATAGAAAAGATAAAAGTTACAGCAAGCGCAACAACAAAAATCGCCCCGCCAATGCGTTGGTGTCTGTCCTTTTCCACTTGCAAAGGCTGTAATTTTTCAAACAGTGCGGCATCGCCGGAGCTTGGTCGGGCAACTTGTGGCGCAGATTTCGGCTCCGGTGTTGTTGTAGAGCGGTTGACAGCCGAGCCACAGCTAGAACACCGCCGTGTCCTGCGTTTCAAAAGTGCGCCGCAGAGGTGGCAGAAAGAGGTGGTCTGTTCCATTGGGTATCGCCTCCCATTTATTAATATTTGT
>WRBE01000052.1 GCA_009779845.1 Oscillospiraceae bacterium | reverse complement strand
TCACTTAGGAGAGCCGATCGGAAAGGTCTCTTGACCTTGACCCAGACCTAACTCTCTTGACCCTATGCGTTCCATTCATGAGCACATTTCAATAGAACATCAATCTGGCGACGGAAACCGTCCTTCTAGGTTCCGAGGCACTCAAACTTCTGGTAGGTGACCCATGTCGCCAGCACGGACTACCCCTTTAAAACGATCTCTACCTTTGCCCTTGACCTTGGCGGGTACATAGGGGCGCAGCCCCTGTGTTGACTTTTTGTTTCTTTTTGTTCAACGACAAAAAGAAAGCCCGTCCGGCAGGACAATACCAGCCCTCGGCATCCGCCGAGATAAAATCGGCGAAACGCCGAAAGGAAAAGACCAAGAACTGGGCAGACACAAAGCCTACTCCTACAAAACACCAAAAAACCATCCAGCAAAAAACAAACCACCCCAAAAAGCGAGGCTTTTATGAACACCACCCACCCCTTCTACGACATGTTCGACTGCTGCCACGGCGAAGCGTGGCTCAAAGAACTCCTCACAGACGCCATGGTGCCGGAGGTAACCATCGACCGTGACGCCCTCCGGATGGAGCTCACCATCCAGTTCCAGCGCCCGGCGGCCCCGGTGAGTATTACTATGATTGAGGGCGAGCTGGCTCGGGCCTACGGCCTCACCTCTGTCCGGGTCAACGCCAAAAATCCGGCCCCACCGCCTGCGGCACCGAACCCGGTGCTTGCTCCGGTTAATGGCGCAAAAAAGCCAAGCAAAACCGAAAAAAAATCTATAGGAGCCGCCATCATGGGCAAGCCCCCTAAAGGCATACCCACACCCATGAAAGAGGTGGGATTAGATGCCGGAAAAGTCCATGTGGCCGGGGTGGTTTTTGGCGTGAACCATCGGTTCATTGAAAAACGCCGCAGTTGGGTACTTAGCTTCAACATCACAGACAACACCAACAGTCTTCGGGTGTCGAAATTTTACCCCGAGGAAAAAGAGGGGGAGAAGGTCTGTGCTACGATAGAAAACGGTATGTACCTCCACGTTCGAGGGCACATGGCCGTGGATCGTTATGAAGGGGATATTAAGCTAGAACCCATAGACATCTGTGCGGGTGAAGCGCCCCAACGTCACGACACGGCGGAGCACAAGCGGGTAGAGTTGCACATGCACACCCGGTTTTCCACCATGGACGCATTGACAGGCCCCGCTGATTTGGTCAAACAGGCGGCCCGGTGGGGACATTCCGCCGTCGCCATCACCGACCACGGCGTGGTGCAAGCCTTTCCTGAGGCGTGGAGTGCAGGAGAGAAAAGCGGCATCAAAGTACTCCTCGGCCTAGAGGGCTATCTGGTCAACGACATTGACGACAAACTGGCGGTGTCCGGCCCTTGTGACCGGCCTTTAGATGAAGAGTTTGTGGCCTTTGACTTAGAAACCACGGGCCTCAAAGCCAGTACGGAAGCCATTACAGAAATCGGTGCCGTCTTATTCCGGGGCAAGGAGATCATTGACACCTTTGCCACTTTCGTTAACCCCGGTAAGCCTATCTCTGCGGAAATCACCAGACTCACCGGCATCCGGGACAAAGACGTAGCAGACGCCCCCGCCCCGGCGGAAGCCTTAGAGAAATTTTTCGCCTTCGTTGGAGACCGTCCCGTGGTGGCCCATAACGCCGGGTTTGACATGGGCTTTTTACAAGCCGCCGCAGGGCGTGCCAAAATCCCCTGCAATCTGGTGTCCATCGACACCGTCCCCATCGCCCGTGCCCTGTTGCCGGAGCTGAAAAACCATAAACTGAACACCGTGGCGGACTTTTTGGGTCTGCCCGCCTTCCGGCACCATCGGGCCTTAGACGATGCCAAAACCTTGGCGCACATGATGGCTCACTTTCTGCCCCGGCTCTCGGAGCAGGGGTTATCCAATATGGATGACTTAAACGCCCACCTGTCCGCCCTCCAAGTAGGGGGCAGTGTACGGCAGGGCGGGTATGCCCGCCATATTATTCTGTTGGTGAAAAACCAAGCCGGGCTTAAAAATCTCTATCAACTGGTGTCCGCCAGCCACTTAGACCATTTTTTCCGCACCCCCCGGATACCCAAAAGCCTATTGACCCGCCACCGGGAAGGGCTTATCGTCGGCTCTGCCTGTGAGGCGGGGGAGCTGTTCTCCGCTGTTTTAGACGGGAAAAGTGAGACCGAACTCCGCCGGATTGCTAAATTTTACAACTATTTGGAAATCCAACCCCTTTGCAATAACATGTTTCTATTGGAAAAGGGCCAAGTTAAGAGTGTAGAAGAGTTAAAAAACCTAAACCGCACCATCGTCCGCTTAGGGGATGCCTTGGGTCTGCCCGTGGTCGCCACGGGGGACGTGCATTTCCTCCACCCGGAGCAAGAGGAATACCGCCGTATCTTACTAGCCGGAAAAGGCTTTGACGATGCGGACAAGCCCATGCCCTTTTACTTCAAAACCACCGATGAGATGCTAGAAGAGTTCGCCTATCTGGGTGAGGACACGGCCTATCGTGTGGTGGTAGAGGCCCCCCAAGAGATTGCCGACCGCTGTGAAAATGTGCGGCCTTTGCCAAAAGACCTATTCACCCCCACCATCCAAAACTCTGCCCAAGAGCTACGGTCTCTGGTAGATGCCCGCTGTTTAGAACTCTACGGTGAACACCCGCCGAACTTGGTGCGCGAGCGTATTAACGAAGAGCTAGATGCCATCATTGGCCGGGACTATGATGTGGTCTATATGAGTGCCCAAAAGTTAGTCGAAGCCAGTTTGAACGCCGGGTATTTAGTTGGCTCTCGCGGCTCTGTGGGCTCTAGCATCGTGGCCTTTTTGTCGGGGATTACGGAGGTCAACTCTCTGCCGCCTCATTACCGTTGTCCGCAATGTAAACATGCGGATTTTGAGACCGCAAAAGATGCCTATTTCTGCGGTGCCGACATGCCGGACGCCGCTTGCCCCCAGTGCGGCGCAGATTACGAAAAAGATGGGTTTGATATCCCCTTTGCCACTTTTATGGGGTTCGGCGGGGATAAGATACCGGATATTGATTTGAATTTTTCTAACGACTATCAAGCAGATTCCCACAAAGAAGCGACAAATCTATTTGGAGAATCCCATGTGTTCCGTGCCGGTACCATCGGCACCCTGAAAGAAAAAACCGCATTTGGGTTTGTCAAAAATTATCTGCAAGAGCGAAACCGCATTGTCACCAGAGCGGAAGAAGACCGCCTCACCCACGGTATCACCGGCGTGCGCCGCACCACGGGCCAGCACCCCGGCGGACTTGTGATTATCCCCCAAGACAAAGATGTCACGGACTTCTGCCCCGTCTGCCACCCGGCGGACAAGAAAGACAGCGGCATCATCACCACCCACTTCGATTACCACGCCATGGAAGACAATCTGCTCAAGCTTGACCTTCTGGGCCACCTAGACCCCACCATGATTAAGTACATGGAGGACATGACCGGCGAAAACGCCCGCACCATCCCCTTAGACGACCCGGACACCATGAGCATCTTCCGCTCGCCTGCGGCCCTCGGCTTGCCGGAGGATGACCCCATCATCGGCAAAACAGGCTCTATCGCCGTGCCGGAGTTTGGCACCCCCTTTACCCGGGAAATGTTAAACGACACCAAGCCTGAGAACTTTGACACCTTAGTCCGCCTCTCCGGCTTTTCCCACGGGACGGATGTGTGGCTGGGCAATGCCAAGGATTTAATCCTGTCCGGCACCGCCAAGGTCAGTGAGGTCATCGGCTGCCGGGATGATATTATGCTATTTTTAATCCACCAAGGTGTAGAACCCAAAATGGCCTTTGATATTATGGAGAATGTCCGAAAAGGCCGGGGCCTCAAGCCCGACTGGGTTGCCGCCATGGAAGCGGCGAAGGTGCCCGGTTGGTATATTGAATCCTGTCAGAAAATCAAATACCTGTTCCCCAAGGCCCACGCCGTGGCGTATGTCATGATGGCGTTTCGGATTGCGTGGTTTAAGGTACATCGGCCCATTGCGTTTTATGCGGCCTATTTCACCGCACGGGCCAAGGCGTTTGATGCGGCCTATATGTGCCGCGGCATTGACGTGATTCGGGCAAAAATTGACGACATCAAGAAAAACCCCGCTCCCACCAATGTAGAGCAGGAGATGATGGTCACCTTAGAGGTCTGTTATGAGATGCATCTGCGGGGAGCTACCTTCGCTCCTATCAACCTCTACCGCTCGGACGCCACATGGTTCCAAATCGAGGGCGACACCTTGATTCCCCCCTTCACCGCCGTAGCCGGTCTGGGGGAAGAGGCGGCTTATGACATTGTGCGCAACCGGACAGGGAAAGAGTTTATCTCTATTGAAGAGTTCTCTGCCGGTTGTCCCAAGGTATCCAGTGCCCATGTGGAGCAGTTGAAGCTACTGGGTGTAATTGACCATCTGCCAGACACCAGCCAGATTACATTGTTTTAACAATCAGAACAAGGAGCAAAAACCAACAATAGGTGGTGACATATTTGAACCAGCAAACAAGCACATTCCCCGCCATCCAAACCCAAAACCTGATTAAAACCTTTGACAAAGTCGTCGCCAACGACAATGTCTCCTTTGACGTGCGCCGGGGTGAAATTTTGGCGTTATTGGGGGAGAATGGCAGCGGCAAAACAACCCTGATGAACATGCTGTCCGGCATCTATTTCCCCGACAGCGGTAGCATTGAGGTGGACGGGAAAGAGGTCTCCATCCGTTCCCCGAAAGATGCTTTCGGGCTGGGTATCGGCATGGTGCATCAGCATTTTAAGTTAGTAGACGTGTTCACAGCGGCGGAGAACATTGTCTTAGGCCTACCCGGCAAGCTGTTTTTAGACCGGAAGGCCAGCACCCGTGAAATCCGGGAAATCAGTGAGCGATACGGGTTCCAGCTAGACCCGGACAAGAAAATTTACAACATGTCTGTCAGCGAAAAGCAGACGGTGGAAATTGTCAAAGTCCTCTATCGGGGTGCGGATATTTTAATCTTGGACGAACCCACAGCGGTACTGACCCCCCAAGAAACCGAACAACTATTCACCACCCTCCGCAATATGAAAGCAGACGGCAAAGCCATCGTGATTATCACCCACAAGCTCAATGAGGTGCTGTCCGTGTCCGACCGGGTTCATATTTTGCGTAAAGGCAAATCCATCGCCACAGTGAACACGCCAGAGACCAACCAGCAAGAACTCACAGAGATGATGGTAGGCCGTGCCATCAGCCTGAAAATCCACCGACCTTTGGTGGAGGTCAAAGAAGACCGCTTGCAAATCTCCGGCCTCAACTGTCTGTCCCCAGAGGGTGTCCAGGCGTTGCAAAACATCAATTTCACCCTACAGTCCGGGGAAATCCTCGGCATCGCCGGGATTGCGGGCAGTGGACAGAAAGAGCTTTGTGAGGCCCTAGCCGGACTTTACCCCGTGTCCTCCGGCTCGATCCTCTACCACCCGGAGGGTGCAGACACCACGGACATTGTGGGCAAAGCCCCCAAAGAGATTCGGGATATGGGCATCACCATGGCCTTCGTCCCCGAAGATCGGCTGGGTATGGGATTGGTGGCCAACATGGACATGACAGACAACGTCATGCTCCGCCACTACGACAAGGGCCGTGGGCCTTTCGCTGACCGCAAGCGCTCTCGTGGTTTGGCAGAGGGGTTAATTGACCAGTTGGAAATCGTCACCCCCGGCGTGTCCACCCCTGTGCGGCGGCTGTCCGGTGGGAATGTGCAAAAGGTGCTGTTAGGGCGTGAAATCGACTCGGCACCTCGTGTGCTAATTGTGGCCTACCCGGTACGGGGGCTGGATATTAACTCATCTTACACGATTTACGACCTCTTAAATGAGCAAAAGAAACGGGGCGTGGCGGTTCTGTTCGTGGGAGAGGATTTAGACGTATTGTTAGAGCTTGCCGACCGCATCTTAGTCCTCTGCGGCGGCCAAGTCAGCGGTATCGTAGACGCCGCCAACGCGACAAAAGAAGAGGTGGGCCTCTTGATGACACAAGTACCCGAGGAGGTGGACATCTCATGAGCAGACAATCTGTAAGCAACATCAATGAGCCACGGGTCCCCTTTTTGCGGATTGCCCGCCGTCATGCTACGCCACGGCGGCAGGCATGGCTGATCCGTACAGTGGGATTGCTGGCGGCGTTGTTCACCGGCTCTCTGCTTATTCTGGCACTGGGGCATAACCCCATCGCCGTGTATTTGGACATGGTGGACAGTGCCTTTGGCAGTCGGATTGGGTTTAATGAGACCGTGCGGATTGCCGTCCCCCTCTTGGGCAGTGCCTTGGCGGTGGGATTGGCATTCAAGATGAAATTTTGGAACATCGGCACCGAGGGACATATCTTAATCGGCGGCATTGCCGCGACCTACTTTGCCTTGTTCCACTACGACACCCTCCCTGTCCCGGTGCTACTTACTGTTATGGGCTTGGCCGGTGCGGCGGCTGGTGGGCTTTGGGGCCTAATCCCCGCCTTTTTCCGGGCCAAGTGGAACACCAACGAAACCCTGTTTACCCTGATGCTCAATTATGTGGCGTTTGGGTTCATCCTGTTTCTGCAAGCAGGCCCTTGGCGGCGGGCGGGGACGGATTTCCCCATTATCCCCATGTTTGAACAGGCGGCGCGACTGCCCCGGTTATTCGGCATCCATATAGGCTGGTTGCTGATTCTCTCCCTTACGGTGCTCGTGTACTTATACCTCAACCGCTCGAAGCAGGGGTATCAGCTCACCGTGGTGGGTCAGAGCGAGAACACCGCCCGATACGCCGGGATGAACGTGGGCCGGATTATCATGCGTACCATGCTCTTTTCCGGTGCCATTGCGGGTTTTGTGGGCTTTATTCAGGTGTCCGGTGCAAACTTCACCCTAGACGAGACCACCGCTGGCGGGGTCGGGTTTACAGGCATCACCGTGGCGTGGCTGGCCCACCTTAATCCGCTGATTATGGTGCTGGTGGCAATGTTTATCGCCATGTTAGAACGGGGCGCCACCCGGATTCAGACTACCTTTATGATTCCCGACGCCATCGCCTCGCTGCTCATCGGTATTATCTTATTTTTCATGCTGGCTTGCGAGTTTTTTATTCACTACCGCTTAGTGATACGCAACCGGAAAGGGGGGCATTAACACATGGATACTTTTATCAATTTCTTCAACGCCGCCGTCTTGGCGGGTACGCCCTTGTTGTTCGGTACCCTAGGCGAGTTGTTAACCGAGAAATCCGGCAACTTAAACTTAGGCGTAGAGGGCATGATGTTCATGGGGGCCATCTCCGGCCTAGCCGCCGTGTTTCTCTTAGAATTAGGGTTCGGTTTTGAGATGTCCGGCGGTTTGGCAGTCTTAATCGCCATCCTCTTTGCCTTTTTGGCGGGAGCGTTAGGGGCGCTGATTTTTAGTATTCTGGTGGTTTCATTCCGCACCCAGCAGAATGTGACAGGCCTGATTCTCACCATCTTCGGCATCGGGTTCGGCAACTTTTTCGGCGAGTTTTTGGGCCGCTTCGCCCCCGGTCACGCCGTAACCATCTCCGGCCTTGCCAGAGAGGGGTTTTCCGGCTTGCACATCCCAGTTCTGTCAGATATTCCCGTGCTGGGGCCGCTACTGTTTCAGTACAATATTTTAGTCTACCTCGCTATCGGCATTGCGATTGTGATGGCCATTTTCCTCAACCGTACCCGCTTCGGATTAAACCTCCGGGCTGTGGGTGAGAGTCCCGCTACGGCGGACGCCGCCAGTATCAACGTCACCCGCTATAAGTATCTGGCCACCTGTATCGGCGGCGGCATCTGCGGCATTGGCGGCATGTACGTGTCTATGATTACAACCGGTGGCGCATGGGTGCACAACTCTATCCAAGGTCTTGGCTGGATATCGGTTGCGCTGGTTATCTTCGCTACGTGGAGTCCCAGCCGTGCCCTGTTGGGTGCCCTCGTGTTCGGTGCGCTCTCCATTATGCGGTTTTATCTCCCTTTGGGGATTCCCATGCAGATTTATGACACCTTCCCCTATATTGCCACGATTCTGGTGCTGATTGTGACCAGTATCCGCCAGAGCAAAGAGCATAGCCCGCCGGGCCTGCTGGGGGTAAATTATTTCCGAGAGGAACGGTAACAAACATGAAAAAACTACTCCCCGCCGCCGGTGTGGTAAATGCTATCTGCCTGATTGCGCTTATTCTATTTGTGGGTGTCCAGCTTCCCGCCTTTGGCATGTGGTTCTACCGCTGGCAATACGATGTCAACAACACCTACGAAGTGGTTGACATGGAGCCGGATGATTTGCATGAAGTCACCCGCCATATGATCCGCTACATGCAGGGGCGAGAGCCGGACTTGCAGCTCACAACCACCGTAGGCGGGGAACAGCGGCCCTTTTTCAGCGAGATTGAAATCCGTCATATGGTGGATGTCTACGACCTGTTCGCCGTGGGGCTTATCATTCAGAACTTCGTCATTGGTCTGTTTCTCGCTACACTGGGTGCCTTTCTCCTGTGGGGGAAAGAGCGGCTTTGGATGCTGTTCAAAAGTTGGAAAATCGCCGCCGCCTCGGTGTTCTTGGGACTTGCCACGCTGGTAACCGTCATCGCAATCAACTGGCACCACGCCTTTGTGGTGTTCCATGAGATATTCTTTGATAACGACTATTGGATTTTAGACGCTAGAGTAGATCTGCTGATTAACATTGTGCCGTACCCGTTTTTCATTACGATTTCCGTATTTATCGGTGGTTTTTTTGCTGTTGGATTAGTTGCCATGTTCGTGGGGGCACTGTTGGCGCAGCGGCGCTTTAAAAAATAAAACGATGCAAACAGAATGGCCCGGCGCATTTGCGCCGGGCCATTCTGTTTGGTCAAGGGTGTTGTTATGGAACGATACGTTTCCACGTAACTGCCCCAGCTCCATTTCTAATCAGGCTATGGTCGTTCCCCGCTCCAAAAACCGCCGGGAAATACCATGCAGTTTCCGGCACGTCCGGGAACTGGCGGGCAAGGGAGCGATACTCTACGGTTGCGGCGGCAAGCGTGTCTCTGCAAGCCACACGGCCTAATATCCGGTTCACTGCCGTTGCAACCTCGGCACGGGTAATCTGGCTCCGGGGATTGAAGTTGCCGCGATCATCGCCCATCATCCAGCGGAGGTGGTATATTAACCCCACGTAACGTGTGGCCCAATCACTGACAGCATCTGCGTCAGGGACCGGAAGGGAGAGGTTCCAGCTATCTATGTCACCGCTGGTGGTTCTTGCCAGCATAATGGCGAACTGCTCTCGGGTGATTGGATCGTTGGGCCTAAATCTGCCACGATCGTCACCTTGCACCAACCCTGCGTCATAGGCCCACGCAACGTAGTAGTAGAACCAGTGGCTTGTGTTCACATCGGTAAAGACAGCATCAAAGTTATCCATACCGGGGGGCAATGTGCTGACCGGAGTAAAGCCTGAAAGCTGCGTTCTCACCAGAATCGCCGCAACCTCCGCACGGGAGATATTGGCCCGTGGCGCAAAATCGCCTGCACCTCTGCCAACGCCGAACATATACGCCGGGTGGCGTTCAGAATCAGGCCCGCCACAGCCGACCTCTACCAACTCTAACCCTGCCATAGTATCACGGAGGAGCGTTGTTGCAGCATTCATCTGTGCTGGCGTTGCATTTCGGTTGCTCAACGTGCGCTCTGCCTCAGCCAGTGCAAGTTCAAACACAGCCCAACTGGCCGGGGTATGCCCACGCTGGGGGCCAACCCAATGCGACCGGATTGGGCGGGCTTCTGCAATCGCCGCCGCTAAAGGACAAGGGATGGGGATATGCTCCGGCTCAAGTGAAAAGATCGGGATGACAAGTGTATTTTGTGTCAGGGTAAGGAAGATTGTGTTATCCGCATTTGCCCTGACAATCTCACCATTTACCAAGAAATGATACAACCTCTCTCCTCTTGCGGGGAGTGCCTGGATGCGTTGTGTCATACCAGCAAAGTATCTACCCGCCCAAAGCTCCGCATTGGCAACGCCCTGGGTTTCGGCAGGGTCAATGATGAGTCCGTTGACTGCAACACGACCATACCCAGTGTTTACATGAGTTAATAACGTGACAAGGTTGTCTAAATTGAATTGTGCTTGCATAAATTGATGCATTGCGCCTTCGCGGCGGCGCGCAAAATTGCGTAGTGATTCGACTTCTGTCTGCCACGACTGTTTGGTGAAGCGATACCAGCGTGCGGCTTGCTCTGGCACGATATGGGCAATGCGTGCCGCCGCTGTATCAATTGCCGCTAGAAAAGGTGCTTCCGATAAATGTGTGTTCATTAAATCCATCATCCGATTGATGAAACGGGCGCGGAAGTCGTCATTTTCCATGAGTGATTGGAATTTGCGGTTAAACGGCCCATCTTGCCTCAAAACATGGGCCAAATTATTGCTATTCCATCCAAACGTATATCCGCCACTAATGCGGCCAGTCGAACAATCTAAATCAGAAAGTGTCCACCGCCATCTGCCATCTGTAACGCGCGAATCTGGGTTCGGATCATTGGCTCCAGTATCCACATAGCGCCAGAATCGCATATTATTGTGCGGCCAATCAGTAGCACCCATAAAAATGCTCACCGCAAAGTGGTCAATATAGCTATCGACACACATTTGCACTTGCACCCACCGATACAGCGCATTGTCCGCACCGCCGCTTAAATCTCCATCTCTAATCGTGTCGAGCAACTCACGATAGTCATCACGATTCGAGTAGGCTCCCTCGCTGACAGTAAGGTTATTTCGCATTTCCACCTCTAATAAGGAAACATTGTTTTGATGGATCCCAAAGTGGTTGCGGAAATACCTATCATGATACCGCTCACGCAGATTATATAGCCCCCAAAATTCTCCGTTTAGAAACACCACCACCGGGCGATAGGCTTGGGTGGCAACATTTAGTCCACCTGCCAGCTGCTGTAGCATTGCATCGCGAAAAAACGACCCGTAACCATCTTGTCCTCCATTTCGCAAAATGAGATGACGAAATGTTTCAACAGAGTTGCCACGGCTATCCACAGCCGCACCTTGGAATAAGTCAAGGTTAAAATCTGACACACCGTTAAAATATGTGACCCCTTGCCTGTGTGCCGGGCCTGTGTTGCTCGCAACGGCATAGCGGGTCGCACCATCGGAACGCGCATACAGGCGCAATGACTTTTGTGGAAAAGTACGCGAGGCACCGCCGTGAATACGAACCCCAATATCCGTTGCAAGTGCGAGAGAGCCATCTGTTTCAAAAATTTCCATGCTTGCCGGACGCTCCCATTCGCCGCCACGCCGGATCCAGTTCTCCCAGTGCAGAGGAGACACCCCATTTATGTAAATTCCATGGTTAATATGAAAAAAATTATCAAAATGAGTTACCAGAGAGACAATCGGTAATCCTGCATAGCGTGTATGAATATCCTGCATGATGAAAAAACTGTGGGTTGCAATACCGCCGACTGAGTTGCCGCTTGTATCGAACGCTTGGGCTCGAATAATCGTTGCTTTTCGTACAGGCGTTGTAAGCACTGGGACATTTGGTAGGGGATGATGCCAGTCTACCCCAATTTCGGCAAACGGAATCGCAGACAACACATTCGGTTGAGTCGAACGGTCTCTCAACCGAATTGGGGCTATGTATTGCGTTCCCCGCACGCCCGGTAGGGGATCCGACCCGTCTGTGGTAAACCAAATCTCCAACCCTGCACTTGCAGAAAGCGCAAGGTTAAAGCCTGCAGTGTATAATCCACCCGGGTGTGAAAATGTGACGGCAGATGTTGAAGGGGCACTGGCAGGTATTGGTGCCGCAACGATGGTCTCTTCTATGACCTCCGGTTCACCATCCCAATAGCCGTTGGCGACTCCCAAAAAGAACATGGGTAGGGCCAAAAGCAAACAAACAAATTTCCTATAATGTTTCATAATTTCATTCAAGCTCCTTATTACGCAAAACATATTAGATAAAAACATGATTTATTTATTATACTTGACGATTGCCCGAAAGTCAAGGTTCAAGGGCAAAGGCTTCCATACAAACTGGTTGCCCTGACTATCGCTTGGAATCCTTTTGACAACAGGGCCGTTTCGGGGTATACTGATTAGACAACTATAATTGAGGTTTTCCCATACATGAAAAACGTAATCATATCCATCAAAGGCACCCAACGTGCAGGTGATAGTGAGGTCATTGAATTTGTCACCTGCGGCGAACTCTGGCGCGAGGGGGAGTTTACAGCGTTCTCCTACATGGAGAGCGAGATGACCGGTATGGAGGGGACACGCACCACTTTCCGGGTCAGCCCCCAGCGGGTCACTCTCACACGAGAGGGGACGACCAGCGCCCAGATGGTCTTTGAGCAGGGGAAAAAGCATGTCTTCCTCTATGAGACGCCCTACGGCTCCACCTCATTGGGGGTAGACACCCGGCGGCTGGTTGACCGATTGGACGACACTGGTGGCGATATGGAACTTCAATACGCCGTAGACGTAGACAGTGCCATTGTCAGTGAAAACAGTTTTATCATCAACGTGCGGGAGCCGTCCGGCACCCCACCCACACCAAAGATATAGGAGACGGCAAATATGACAAACATGATAGCGGCCGCAAAGCAAGAGATTGCAACCCTAGTACTCTCGGCCTACAACAAAACAGTAGCCGGAGGGACACTTCCCGCCGGTGGCGAAGGGGTGCAAGGCACCATTGATATCCCCAGAGACGAGAAAAACGGCGACTACGCCTCCGCTTGGGCCATGGCGGCGGCGAAACTGTTGGGACAACCGCCCAGAAAGATTGCAGAGGCTGTTTTGGCAGAACTAGACCTCACAGATAGCTATTTCTCCGAGGCCGAAATTGCAGGCCCCGGATTTCTCAATTTCCGTCTATCCGAGCGGTGGTATCGAGATGTCCTGCAAACCGTAGAGACCATGGGTGCGGACTATGGCCGCATTGACGAGGGCCAAGGCCAGCGGGTCATGGTTGAGTTCGTCTCCGCCAACCCCACGGGGGCTATGACCATCGGCAACGCCCGTGGCGGCGTGTTAGGGGATACCATGGCCTCGGTATTAGACCGGGCGGGGTATGATGTCTGGCGGGAATTCTACGTCAACGATGCGGGGAACCAGGTAGAGCTGTTTGCGTTGAGCTTAGAGGCCAGATACCTCCAGATTATCCAAGGAGAAGACGCAGTAACATTCCCCGAAAACGGTTATCACGGCGACGACCTGCGAGACTTGGCCAAACGGTTTTATGATGCCCACGGGGATGCGTATGTAGATATAAACCCGGAACAACGCCGGACGGATATGCGAGAGTTTGGCTTGGCCTATAACATCGACAAGATGAAGCAAGACTTGGCCCGCTACGGCATTACCTTTGACCAGTGGTTTTTGGAATCCGATCTTCACAACTCCGGCTACTTGCAAGAAACGGTGGAGTTGCTCATTGATGGCGGCTATACCTATGAAAAAGACGGTGCGTTGTGGTTAAATCTCATGGACATGGGAGCGGAGAAAGACGATGTGCTCCGCCGGGCGAACGGACACTACACTTATTTTGCCGCAGACATTGCCTATCACCGAGATAAATTTATCAAACGCGGGTTTGACCGGGTTATTGATGTCTGGGGGGCTGACCACCACGGTCACGCCATCCGGTTCAAGAAAGTACTGCCCGCTGTGGGGATTGATCCGGAGAAGTTGGATTTCCTCATCATGCAAATGGTACGCCTAACCAGAGACGGCGAGACCGTGCGGGTATCCAAGCGCACCGGGAAGTCCATCACCTTGGCGGACTTGTTAGACGAGATATCCTGTGACGCCGCCCGGTTTTTCTTCAGCACCAAGCCCGACACCCACCTTGAGTTTGACCTAGGCCTCGCTGTGCGGCAAGACAGCGAGAACCCGGTTTATTATATCCAGTACGCCCACGCCCGGATTTGCAGCTTAGTCAAAGCACTAGCGGAAGAGGGCGAAGCAGTACAACATGCCGCCGAAGTGGACTTCTCCCAAGTGGCGGGCCAGTATGAGAGAACCCTCATCAAACGCATCGCCCGTCTACCGGAAGAGATCCGCACAGCCGCCAGAGACTACGACCCCTCGAAGATCAACCGGTTTGCCGTAGAACTAGCGGCAGCCTTCCACGGCTACTACAGCCACTGCCGCATCAAAGGCGAAGCCCCCGAAGTGCTCCGTGCCCGCCTGAAACTGGCAGACACCGCCCGCGCTGTCATTGCATGTTGCTTAAATATTTTGGGTGTTTCAGCACCAGAGAGAATGTAATAAGCAAACAGGCCGCCTTATCGTTATGAGTGCATCACAATAGAGCAACACGCTGGCGGTGCCCGCCAAGAAACCCCTCGGCGACAGGAGAAGGCTAAGGACACGGGACGCACAGGGGCGTGTCCCCTACAGGAGGTAACTACAACCCGCCCAACAGGACAAAGATTAAAAACCGGACGATTGATAATCGCCCCTACAAAAGACACCTAAACGAAACCACAAAACCGTTCATCGAATTTACAGGAGAGCCAAGTCATGTTACACACAAAACCAGTTACAAAGAAAATTAAATATGACACAGAAGGCTTTCACCATATCAAAGAGCTATACAGTTCCGCCTTCCCTCGGCAAGAGCAGGCACCCCTCCCATTTCTCATCAACCAGACAAAAAAAGACACCGTCAGATTTGATGCCTACTACGATGGGGATGTGTTTGTCGGATTGACCTATACGATTTCTTTTGGGGACACGACTTACTTATGGTATCTTGCAACGCAGCGTGAACTTCGCTCTCAGGGATATGGCGCACAGATTATGCAACACCTTCGTAAAGTGTACCCAAATAATCGCATTGTACTAAACCTTGATGCGCAGGATGAAAGCGCAAGCGACAGCGAGATAAGAAAAAGGCGGAAGGAATTTTATATCAGAAACGGCTATACTTCCACCGGATATCTATGCATGTTCCACGGCAATCGGCTTGACGTGATGTCGATCAACGGCAATGTAACGGCCAATGAGTTTTTGGCTATTTTCAAGCATTATTTTGGCCCGATTATGTATCTCCTTGCTAGACCGAAAATTATATCTTGACACTCACGCTCTAATTTGATATGTTGGTGACAGAATCGGTTATATCGCAACCAAAACTACAATAGAGAGGAGCAATAAGTATGTATCAAGGTCATAAGTTTTACATTTGTGCGCACTGTAACAACATAGCCAGCTTGGTCATTGCCACTGGCCCGCCGCTGATCTGTTGCGGGGAAAAGATGGGGGTGCTGGCTCCCAACACCGTAGAGGCAAGCGCGGAGAAACACCTCCCCGCTGTGACGCTGGACGGGGATACCCTCACCGTCCAAATCGGCAGTGTCATTCATCCTATGACAGAAGCGCACCACATCAGCTTTATCTATGTGGAAACCGAGAACGGCGGTCAGAAAAAGCGCTTAGAAGTCAACCAAGAGCCGATGCAGAGATTCGCCTTTGCAGAGGACAGGCCGAAAGCAGTTTATGCATATTGCAATTTGCATGGACTGTGGATGACGGAACTGTAGAAAAAACAAGCGGCCCGGTGTTCACGCACCGGGCCGTAGTTTGTGCTACGGCTAGGCTTTCTATCCAATTTAGACGCTTTCGCTTACGAATGACAGCACGTTCTTTATCATGGAAAATAACCCCAATTCCCGAGACTGACAATTCATGCCAGTTTCGGGTTATCTTTTACTTGACATAACCCCAGTGTAGAGGTAGAATATACTGTATGATTTTATCACTTTGACCAACAAAGTGTAATCAAAACTGAATACAAGAGAAACGGAGGTGTAGAACACACCATGACTTTACAAGCCGTAATTGTGGCCTTTGTCGCGGCGATCGTGTTTGCCGTGATTGGAATTATCCTAGGTGTCGCCTACAGAAAGCGGGTATCCGAACGAGAGATTTCCAGTGCAGAGGACGAAGCCCGACGCATCATGAACGAGGCCATCAAAAGTGCCGAGAACAAGAAGCGAGAAGCCCTGCTAGAAGCCAAAGAGGAAATCCTCAAAGATCGTACCGAACACGAGCAAGAGGTCAAAAGCCGCCGCAGTGAGCTATCCAAACAAGAACAGCGGCTACAGCAAAAAGAAGAGAACATTGAACGGAAAGCTGAATCCTTAGAGCAGAAAAATGAGAACTTAACGGTCAAGCTGGCCCAAGTAGACGAAAAACTGGCCGAAACGGACACTCTAAAAAACAATCAACTCAAAAAGTTAGAAGAAATCTCGAACTACACCGTGGATGAGGCCAAGCAATATCTGATTTCCACGCTAAAATCCGAGGTTACCCATGAGCTGGCCCAGACCCTGAAAAATCTGGAGAACCAGTTCAAGGAAGAGGCCGACCAAAAAGCCCGGGAATACATCACCACCGCCATCCAACGCTGTGCCGCCGACCATGTGGCGGAGGCGGCGGTGTCTGTGGTGCCACTGCCCTCTGACGAGATGAAGGGCCGCATTATCGGGCGGGAAGGCCGGAACATCCGCACCATTGAGACCCTCACCGGAGTAGACCTCATCATCGATGACACGCCGGAGGCCATTACTCTATCCAGCTTTGATCCCATCCGCCGTGAGGTGGCGCGGATTACCTTAGAAAAATTAATCTTAGACGGCCGCATCCACCCAGCACGCATTGAAGAAACCATCGCCAAAGCCCGGCGGGAAGTGGACTCTACCATCAAATCCGAAGGAGAGCGGGCCACCTTTGAAACCGGCATCCACGGTCTCCACCCGGAGATTGTGAAACTGCTGGGTCGGCAGAAGTACCGGACGAGCTATGGTCAAAATGTGCTCAATCACTCGATTGAGGTATCCCATATTGCGGGTCTGTTGGCCGCCGAGCTCGGCGCTGATGTCACGACTGCCAAACGGGCAGGCTTGCTCCATGACTTAGGCAAGAGCATTGATCACGAGGTCGAGGGCAGCCACGTTACCATTGGTGTAGAACTCGCCAAGAAGTATAAAGAAAGCCCCGACGTCATTCACGCTATTGAGGCCCACCACGGGGACGTGGAACCTAGAACCATCATCGCCTGCATCGTCCAAGCGGCGGACTCCATCTCTGCCGCCCGGCCCGGCGCCCGGCGAGAGAATATTGAGAACTACATCAAGCGATTAGAGAAACTGGAAGAGGTCACCAACTCCTTCCACGGCGTGGAAAGTTCCTTCGCCATCCAAGCCGGCCGCGAGGTGCGGGTTGTGGTTAAACCGGAAGAGGTCACCGAAGATCAAATGGTTCTATTGGCTCGTGACATCGCCAAGAAAATTGAAGGGGAACTAAAATACCCCGGCCAGATCAAAGTACACCTCCTACGGGAAACCAAGGCGATTGAGTACGCAAAATAGTAGTTAAAACAAGCAACGGACACCAAAAAAGCGGTGTCCGTTGCTTTTTCACGATCAGCTCAATAGCATATCACTCTGGCGACCCCACCGCCCTTGACCATTGGAGTTTCGAGTACTATGACATCTGGCGTGAGGGTTTTGACACCAGTGCGGGGTATAAGATGCGAAACCGTCGTCACTCTGCCCTTGACCTTTGCGGGTACATAGGGGCGCAGCCCCTGTGTTGATTTTTTGCTTCTTTTTGTTCAACGACAAAAAGAAGGCCCGTCCGGCAGGACATACACGCTGGCGGGAACCGCCAAGATAGAATCGGCGGCAACGCCGACAGGAGAAGGTCAAGGACACGAGACGCGCAGGGGCCCCCTGCAAAAAACAAGGCATCACCCACCCGCCAACTCAATCTCCTTCTGCATTTTCTTACTCAGCGACTGCAACACTAGCCGATGCGACTCTCGAATCATCGTCTGCACAACATCGTCAGGCACGTCACCTTCCAGATAAAGCGAATTCCAGTGCATTTTGTTCATGTAATAGCCCGGCACAATATGCTCGTATTGTTGCCGCAGCAAATCGCCGAAAACTGGCTCAAGCTTTAATGTGATAATAGGCTTGCCTTCTTTATCGCCACAACGCATGGCAAACATTTTCCCACCCACCAGATAGCGGGTCGCCTCCCAGTCCGGCTGATAGTCTGTGGTTGCGCCAGTTTGGGACAGGCAGTACGCATCTAACCATTCATAATTTGTTTGACTCATCTGATAGACACCTCCGATTCAAATAATAGCACATCATACCACAACAAACACGGCAACAGTGTGTCCTATTTCATGGGAACACGTATAATTTTTTTCAAAATCACCTGCACCATCTCTGCCTTTACTATTCCTTTTGCTCGGCCTACCTGCCTTCTTAGGTGGTGGCGTATCGGCTTCCGATATATAGCCCGTCTTGAAGACAAAGATGATTTTACGAGGATTCTTATTGCCGTGCTCGTCAACCTCACCGATGATTACTTTCTCAATCATACTTTCAAAAACCACCGGGTCAAACTCGATCATAGCTTCGTTTCGCTCTAAGACTGCCTTAAAATCAGCAAGACGCGTTTTTAGCTGCGCATCGTTTTTGACGGCAGATAAAAGTTCCTTTTGCTCTTGGTCTGCTGTTTCTAACTCATCTAATAACTCCATGCGTTTTAGATCATATTCAGATTTTTCGATTGAGCTATCAAGGAGTAATTCAAGAAGCCGATCAAGTCGAGTTTTGAGATAGGAAATCTTTTTGTCAACCTTTGCAAGCTCTTTTGTATAACTGTTTTCGTTCAAAGATGTTTCCACACGCTGTAAGAACTCACTTATGATGTCTTTATTGTCGCTACACATTAAGCGGAACGCATGGACAAAAGCCTGTTCCAACTCTTTTTCATCAATCTTGCTAATGCTGTCAGGGCATACTTTTTTACCCTTTTTCACAGCGT
>WRBE01000051.1 GCA_009779845.1 Oscillospiraceae bacterium | reverse complement strand
TCGTGCAGTATGGGTGTAAACACCCATACTGCATTTTCTATTTCGGCCCGCGATGGGGCCTAATAATAGAAAAGGAGAACATGCCATGGAAGAACAAAAGTCCCAAACCCCAAGTGCCTACGATGATCTGAGTTTCGCCTTTCGAGAATTATGCGAGGTCATGGAACACACCCAAACCATGTACCACCACCTGTTCGTACAAACCCTGCACGTCAAAGATTCCATGCAGACCGCCATGAGAAAATTGCAAGAACAAGGCTCCAAAACGGTTTAGAGTTGTTTCAAACAAAGAACAGGGTCAAGGGAGAATCATATCCCTTGACCCTACGCATTTCATTTTTGAGCACATTCCAATAGCACATCCATCCGGCGGCCCCACCGCCCTTGACCATTGGAGTTTCGAGTACTATTACATCTGGCGTGAGGGTTTTGGCACCAGTGCGGGGTATAAGGTGCAAAACCGTCGTCACTCTGCCCTTGACCCTAGCGGGTACATAGGGGCGCAGCCCCTGTGTTGATTTTTTGTTTCTTTTTGTTCCTCAAAGTTTACGAGGTAAGAATAGCCCCTCATGGCATCTGATGATCAATCTGCTCATCAGATTTTCCATTGTATGTCCATGTGGCTATCTGCAACCATAATCTTGTTGAGCAAGCTATCTGCAACCACACGCTTATCCTCAATACCCGCATCACCCCAGTTATCCAGCAATTCGGATATACGCACCAACTGTTCTGGTGACACCTCTTGAGTAGCGTAATCGGCTAACTGGTTGGATATCTCCTGCTTGCGTGTATCCAACTCTTGAATCTTCACATTGGCGTAAGAGATAAGCACATCGCTTGCACCCATTAGTGACGCGAGTAGTTGCTCGATCTCGGCTTCCACTTGTGCAAATTCTACCTTCAAAGCGGTCACCTTTGGATTAGCAACGGCCTTTTCGCTGCTGTGTAGTATGTGAAACTGCCGTAGCTTTTGTGCCATCTCCTGATATATCAGCGCTTCCGCATCGGATATTTTAAGAGTACCGGCACCCTCACAGCTTTTGCTGTCCATCCGCTTCTTACAACCGAAGTATGCGTTTGTAGCAACAAGCGCATACCCACAGTTTCCGCACTTCACTTTGCCAACAAGCCATGTTTTTGAAGCCTTGCGTGCCGGTTGATACACCTTGTTTGCCAGACTCTTCCGCCGACAGGTGAGCCACAGGTCTGATGGAATTACACCTTCATGAGGTGCAAGCACAAGCGTCATTCCGGCGAGGGTATCTAATGCCCGTGTCTCCATGCCCCGGCCCTGATACAAATAGCATCCGTGTACGCCGGTGAAATCCGCCACATCATTTACAATCGTGGTTCCTTGGCTCTTGAAGAACTCATAGACATCCATGTCCGCCTGCACATAAACAGGGTTGCGGAGCATTTTGGTCAGTGTCAGGCGAGAAACAGCACCGCTATACATCTGAATACCCAACTCTGTAAACCGCCGTGCGATATCACCGAGGGAAACCTCTGGTTGGGCATACATTTCATACAGCAACTTGATGTGCTTGATATCAGCAGGCTTGGACACCAACTGTTTCGTTTTGACCCCATCCATCACGATTGGCTCTGTGTCAAACCCATAAGGGATGCGACCGCCCATGCGGAACCCCTTCCGGCTCCGAGAATGATACGCATCGG
Organism: Oscillospiraceae bacterium; assembly: GCA_009779845.1. GTDB lineage: Bacteria > Bacillota > Clostridia > Oscillospirales > Oscillospiraceae > WRAB01. Next base: position 17,513 of record WRBE01000051.1, on the reverse strand, counting down.
TCACCCTCTTTTGAATGGTCTCACGCTCCAGTTGGGCGAACACGATGCAGATGTTGAGCATGGCTCGACCCATCGGGGTGGATGTGTCAAACTTTTCTGTTGAGGAAATGAATTCTACATCGTACTCTTGAAACAGCTCCATCATGTTTGCAAAGTCAAGGATAGAACGGCTGATACGGTCGAGTTTGTAGACGACAACCCGCTGGACTAACCCGGCCCGTATGTCTCGTATTAGTTCTTGGAACTTCGGCCTGTCGGTGTTCTTGCCTGAGAATCCTTTATCAGTATACTCCCGGAAGCTTCCTCCTCTCAACTCATGACGGCAAAACTCTAACTGGCTCTCGATGGAAATACTGTCCTTCTTATCCACCGATTGCCGTCCATAGACGGCAGTTATTCTGTTGTCCATATAATTTGGCTCCCTTCTCTTTGAAGAACAGAGCCACCAACAGTTACAGTTTACTTTGGAATGGCTTGTTTTTCAAGTCTTTTCTCAATATATTTAGGCGGTTTTTACGTACTTTTTCACGACAGGATATAGTTGAGATTCAATCTCCCGCCGCCGCTGTTCACGCTGTTGTGCAGAGAGAATCGGTGTCCGGTTCGTCACCGTAACCGACCGCCCCTGAAAGAAAACAGTCTTGGTTTCTACTTCATATTGATTCATGTTGTGCAAGCCTCCTGTGGCTGAAATATTCGGGTGGTTTCTTTCTTTCCATAAAGTTCTGTACCTCTTTCACGCTTGTTGTAACGCTACAGTCCGGCAACGCTTTTAGCATACTGTTGCGGAACGGCCCGCCCTCGCATATTCGCAAGTCCAGAATAGCAACAACGCCGGTGTCAGTCTCTTTGCGGATGAGCCGACCATGACCCTGTTTGAGCTTGACCAGCATATCCGGCACAATTGCCTGTGCTTTGTATTCGTTCATATCCCGGCAAAGCGACCGCTCATAGTCACCGATAGGGTCAGGTACGGCAAAGGGTAGCTTGACAATAATGAGCAACGACAACGCATCACCGGGGATGTCAATGCCCTCCCACAATGCGCCGGAGGCCAGAAGAACGCCGCCCATGCTCTGCTTGAACTGGTCGATGGCGTGAGTGCCGCCACGCTCTAAGCGAAACAGTGGAAACGGTAGTTCCCGGCCTCGGAGCAGAGCGTAGACTTGATCCATCACACGGTATGACGTAAAGAGCACAGCGGCGTGACCATTGCTTGCAGTCACCAACCGTTCCACTTCATCAGCGATCGCGCGGATATATTGCTTGTCCGTATTATCCGGGAATGGTGTTGCTTCACTTAAATACAATAGGGTGTTACGCTTGTAATCAAAGGGTGACGGCATACTCGTGCTAGATAGGCGATGTGCCGGTAGCCGATCTAAACCCAGCGTGTTCTTCGCACGAGTGAAGTCCCCCGATGCCGACAGCGTACCGGATGTGAGAATCATCGGGATACCAGACTGCCAGAGGTCATGATGTAGCCGCACATGTAAATCCTTCGGGATGGCGCAAAGGGCTGTGGTCTCGGTCTTGCCCTCTTTTCGTTTCTCCAACCAACAGATATGACGGCTATGATTCCGCAAGCCGGTCACATGGCTTGTAATGGTATCCAACCACCAAAGCGCCTTTGACCGGCGATCTTTGTGAAGCGGTTGAATATGGTTGTCAGTGCTGGCTTGTATGGTGTCACCCGCAATCCCGGCGATGTTTTTCAGATGGCGCAAGACATGGTTGTCCATAACAGCGGGAAACCGCTCTGCCTCATCATCAATATCTGGTGCGATGTTCTCATGCAACCGCCGAAACAGCCTCCGGCTCTGGCCCACCAGCTTTTTGGCTAGTTTATGGACATTCACACCGTCCTTGGATTTATCTGTGGTGTAGGCGTGAATCTCCTGTGCCAAGTTGGGTAGCTCCGTATCCGTTAGCTCTAATCCATAGATAGAGCGGGCAGCTTGCAAGAATTTGTGGGCCTCGTCCATAATGACAAGCTGATAGTGCGGTAGAAGCGGACGCTTACCCTGTGCGCGATGTACCGTGTCAGCAAGAAAGTAGTTGTGGTTGGTGACTTGAAAGTCTACGGTGGGGTTACGCGCAATCTTCAGATAATCCTGATAGCGGCAGTTGCTCCTATGCCGACAACTCTCGTTACATTTCCCCGCCACACAGATGGCCCGCTTCATGTAGGGAGTCAACGTGTCGGCATCTGTGAGGTCAATGGGAGCATCCCTTCCCATATATGGGGCAAGGAGCGTCTGTGTCCGCATATCTGTGCTGTTGCAATAGCGGTTTAGGCGGTGCCTGCAGATAAAGTGTTCCTTGCCCTTGCGAATCACGGCTGTCAGTGGTGTGCGGATGATTCCGTGTTCCATAAGGATATCAGACAAGGCTGGAATGTAGTCTGTGACAATCGCCTTTTGCAGTGCGATACTGGAAGTGGAGATGACCACCGGCATGTGTGCGGACTCCACTCGGCTTTGTCTGGGATAATGTCCACGCATCCAGAAGTCGTTTAACCGCCCACGTTTGGCCAACACAGCGGCGACGAGGTAGGGTGCATGAGTTCAATCTGCCGCTCCCGCACGGTATAGCCGTGCTGTGGCAGAATCTCTCGAAAGATATGGTTTGCTGTCTCCATAACAGCGGCCCTGTCGGGTTTTTCATTTGGATTTTTATCAACGAGAAATCGACCGTTGCCGCAGATGGCGGAAGCTCTGACTTTCGCAACCAAGGCCGCAAATTTGTCTCTGCCAATCCGCACTTTGCGCCGACTGAGGATTTGAGACCTTCCTGTTTTGAGGTTGGTTGCGGTATAGACGTAGAGACCGCCGCTGACCGGACGCTCAAACAGCACACAGCCGTAGGCGGTGAATAGGAATGTCCCTGTTTGCTTGGATATATGTTTCGGCAATTCATATGTAATCTCACTTACATGAATTGCGGTGTCTTTGGTGTTCACACGAATGTCCTCCGAATCAGTTGGCGGCTCGGTGATGTAGCGCGCCTACGCCTCATCAGCCAGCCGCCAACAAGAATACATGTTAAATATAGAATGTTTGTTCCTACTTCATTGACCATACCGAGCCGTGGCGGTTGCCACACATGGAATCGGGCCGTATTCTTTCTCAAATACGGCGCGCATTTCCTCCGCTTGCTCTTCAGCGCGGACCCTTTATCAGACAGATGCAGGGAAGTATCATGATCACACAGCACCTTGTGTCTGCCGGTCTTCTGCCATGCCCGGCCACTGTAGTGTGACCGGGTGTTCGACAGAAGGAGCCGGGCGCTCCCACGCCCGCCGATTGCTCGGCGGGGCGATCCTCGCGCGCGGTGCCGGGTGGTAATGTACCCGGTTGGTCGCATATGACCGCCGAGGGGTGGCGGTGTTTGTCAAGGTACCCATGAGAGGGTGAACATGTAGTCCTCTCATAAGGGGTACGGCTGAAAACGGGTTTTGAGCGGACTATTTCTCATTTTTTTGTAAAAAACGTTTTAGCGTCTCAAGAACCCTGTGTTTTCGGTCATTTATGGTCTTCTGAGCGATACCTGACTGCATAGAATATGCACGCTCGGTCATCCCATCAAAGAACAGCGCCTCAATAAGTGCCCGTTCACCTGTATCAAGTAATGCCAAACAGCGGTGTAGTTCGTCCTTTTGAACCCGTTCCATCACAATTTCTTCCGGCGACTGGACCGATGAAGCAAACTCCCACTCCTCGTCAATGAGTTGCTCCAAAGACACTTCTCGTTCTGGCAGTATGATGGGCTGGCCGTTGTCGTCCAGAACGGGCATACCATTTTCGTCTTGCATCTCACGGTATCGCTTTAGGTCACGCTCCATGTATTCCATTTTGTGGCAACCGTGGGCGTATACTTTGAAAACATCTTCGTTGACCTCCACGCTTTCGCCATCCACAATAATGATGTAGGTATGAGAGTTGTCAGTGTTTTCAATTTTTCGATAATTCCTGTGTTTGCGCCAGTTGTACATAATTCTTTCCTCCGTTTGTTTTTTTGAAATGCGAAAAAACAAACGGAGCAGGCGGGGCGCGGGCTCTTGCGTTGCAATGACCGATCATATTGTCCTTTCCGCTTCTCAGCTAAAAAGGGCAACTGATACCCCAAGAACACAAGGCGGAGCCGCAGTGTGATTGGCAAGGCAGAAGGAGTGCTTTAGTGCAACAAAAAAGGAGCCTTACACATAGCTAAAAAGCTACTTGTAAGGCTCCGACCGCAGGCCCCTTGCCATCTCTTTGGGCAAGGGCAATCCCATATTCACAGATGGGTGGGTGATGCGCTTGACGAAGTATGTATTTGTTATTCCCCAGTGCGGGGCATTCGTTAGTGCTTGATTGATATCCCGATCTGGTTCTTACATTTCGGACACTTGACGAACAATTCCGCCCGCAGACTTTGCGATGGCGGGTAGGTATTGACACCGATTAAATCCATTTTGGCTACTACATGGAGTAACTTTCCCCTGATGCAAACAGGGCATAGAATGTTCCGCAGTTTATGTCTATGCTCCATATGGACTACCTCAACTCTTTAGAAAATCGCTTCTTAACGCCACAGGCTGAGACCCCGCTCAATCATGCTGTGGAGCTTGAATGCCAGCAAGGGCGGCGGCATATATAATGCGCTTGCAGTATGAAAATATCCCAGCCGCTTGCCAGATGCCACATCCAGAACCTGCTCGTCACTAACCAAAAAATCGGCTAAAAAATGGTTGGCTTGGTATTCCAACCGGCTTGTCTCGCTATATAATTCAAAATCCCGCATGGTTTGTCCCGGATATTGTAGGATTTCAGCCTTATGCAGAATCAGGTGCGCCTCCTCGTGCCCGGCCACAATCCGTTGCTCATGCTCGTTTAATTTCCCATTGACCAGCGCATACATCGTACGGTTGAAAATGGCAGAAAAGCCTTTCAGCCCATCGGCAGTGTACGCATAGGAGATTTCGAGATGTGCTCCGATACATTCCAGCAACTCGTAAGGGTTGCGGGTATCATATTCCATTGCAACTCGCTCGGCTTCTAAGTAGGTATATTCCATAAGCCCCCCCTAGTCGTCAGAAGTGTCCCGATATTTCTTCGGCGTAAACTTCTTTCTCGCCTTGTCTTTTGAGTCAAGGAATAACCGTTGCATGTCGTGTAGAAATGCAATCTGGTCTGTTTCTGAAAGCGTTCCACCGGCAAAGAGGGCGGCGGCTTGCTCTAATAGTTCCTCCGCCTCCAGTGTACCCTTCCGCCCATACCGCGCCTCCGCTTCGGTCAAAAATACCTCGTCATCTGTGAGGAAGTAATTGACGTCCACTCCAAAAATCTCTGCTAACTTGGAGTAAATCCGCCGTTCCCGTGGGTGGCTTGCACCACGCTCATAATTCACTATCGTATTTCGGCTGACGCCTAATTGTTCCGCCAACTCTGTTTGCGTAAGCGAAAGTCTCTCACGTTCTTCTCGTAGTCGCTCTCTGAACTGCATGGATAGGCCTCCTTTCTAAAACGCACAATATATTGTGCTTATGATTATACATGTGCTAATATCATTTGTCAAGCGGGATATGAAAATTTTCCCAAGTAAAATATGATGCGCCTCCATCGTCTGGAAGCGTAGCAGGGAGGTATATTTCTCCCTTTCGCAATATTATTCCAAGCTAAATATATATACATGTTGTTGGAACCCTGCACAAATAACGAGGCATATTTTGTCGAAACTCCCCTGAACATTTGGATAAAACGCTGATAATGGAAAAATATGGAAATTTATGGTTGCGCCGCAAAAAGCATGGTGATATATTTATTTAGGTTTTTTCGAATAGCTTAACATACGCATTCATAGAAAAGATTTTTTGAAATATTCAGCTTTAATTAAAAGATAAAGAGAGGAGAAAAATGAACATGGGGGATCAGAGAATGAAACGGACAGGTGCGAAGTGGTGTATGAGTATGTTATTGGCCTGTCTCATGTTGTTTGCACTGTTGCCGGGTGTAGCCTTGGCACAAACGGAGGCAGGTGAGTTTTATGAGGATGCAGAAGAGAATGATGGTGTGCCCATAGACGCAATCACAGGAGAACCTGTTTCTGGCTGTGATCTCATTGTGATCCGCCTTGAGCCGTCTCAAGAATCTCCATGGGAACGATCGAGTGTCGGGATAAGTCCCTTAGCCGGAGACGAGGTCATTCGGAGAAGGAGTGCCATTCGGCTAATAGTACAGGGCGTGAGTCCTCCAGCACGGGAAAATGGAAACTTTCCGAACAATGCAAACGCCACATTTATAGACGTTCGCTTGATAGACTGGTTTCATCCATATACGTCCATATTGGGGCAAGGTTGTTGGGGTACTTCTAATGGGAACAATAGTTTCCGACCAAATGCTACTATTACGCGAGAAGAGTTTGTAGTTATGGCGGTTCGTGCAATGCGATTACGCGATCGACCACTGCCGGGGGATACTACGTATAGCATCTTTGGTGACGACGATCGAATTTCTGTTGAAGCACGTCCCTATATAGGAGCAGCGAGGACTGCGGGCTGGATTATTGGCAACCATAATTCCAATTTTCATCCGCGTCGCGAAATTACGATAGATGAGGCATTTACGATTCTTGGGCGTATGAGGACTATTACTCGCCCTAATATGGTCACTCCCAACCTATCGGATAGCGTTCGAACCATAACATGGCACGCAAACGGGGGCCCCACTACTCCACAAGCTTGGGAGAGAAGTGGTGGAATATCCGGCAGTAGAACAGCCATTGGTAACCAAACGCCTGTGCTAACAAGGCCAGGCTACCAATTTAACGGGTGGTGGACAACGCGTAACACTGGTGGCGAACGGATAACAGCGTCTACCCTCGTAAGAGAAAATGTTACATATTTTGCTAGGTGGATACGGAATACACAGGATGTGACGTTCAACGCCAACGGCGGTGCGTTTTCATTGGGAGAGACCACGCTGGTAGGAAGAATTAACCGTGGGTTGACAACAGATACATATGCGCAGGCATTTAACGCAAGTGATAACCTAGTGACACCCTCAAGGAGTCGCCCGACGCGAGCAGGCTGGACTTTTACCGGATGGTTTGATGCTGCGGTGGGTGGAAATCGGGTTCTAAGTACTGCTACGGTGACAAACACAGGCTCTCGGACGCTTTTTGCCCAGTGGTCACGGAATACACAGGAGGTCATATTCGATGCCAACGGTGGTACTTGGCCAGCGGGTACGGTAGGCTCACCACGACGACACATTAACCGTGGCTTGGCAACCGATAGGTATTCTCAGGCATTTAACGCAAGCAACCACCTAGTGAACCCTGCAATGAATCCGCCAATGCGGGCAGGCTGGACTTTTACCGGATGGTTTGATGCTGCGACCGGCGGGCACCAGATTCTGAGTACGGATACGGTATCGAGTGCAACGTCGCGTAGGATATTTGCCCAGTGGACACGGAATACACAGGACGTGACGTTCAACGCCAACGGCGGTGCGTTTTCACTGGGAGAGACCACGCTGGCAAGAAGAATTAACCGTGGGTTGACAACAGATATATATGCGCAGGCATTTAACGCAAGTGATGACCTAGTGACACCCTCAAGGAGTCGCCCGACGCGAACAGGCTGGACTTTTACCGGATGGTTTGATGCTGCGGTGGGTGGAAATCGGGTTCTAAGTACTGCTACGGTGACAAACACAGGCTCTCGGACACTTTTTGCCCAGTGGGAACGGAATACACAGGAGGTCATATTCGATGCCAACGGTGGTACTTGGCCAGCGGGTACGGTAGGCTCACCACGACGACACATTAACCGTGGCTTGACAACCGATAGGTATTCTCAGGCGTTTGATGTAAACAACTACCTAGTGAACCCTGCGATGGCTCCACCGATGCGAGCAGGCTGGACTTTTACCGGATGGTTTGATGCTGCGACCGGTGGGCACCAGATTCCGAGTACTGACACGGTATCAAACGCAACGTCGCGTAGGATATTTGCCCAGTGGGAACGGAATACGCAGGAGGTCATATTCGATGCAAACGGTGGTGCTTGGCCAGCGGGTACGATAGGTTCGCCACGGCGACACATTAACCGCGGTCTGGCGGCTGACATATATAATCAGGCATTTGATGTAAGTGATGACCTAGTGACGCCCGCCTTGAATCGCCCGACGCGAACAGGCTGGACTTTTGCCGGATGGTTTGATGCTGCGGTGGGTGGAAATCGGATTTTGAACACCACCACGGTGTCAGATACAAGTACACGTACCCTCCATGCCCATTGGGCACCGGTGCGGAGTGTACGGTTCAACCAGAATAGAGACGGGGTATATTTGTTCAGCCGCTTTGACTCACTCACGGACGCTCATCTGCGCAATGATGTGAACGCAACATTCTATGATGTGCGCCGTGGCAATGGATCAGATCGTAGATTCGACCAAGTGATTGGTTCCGATGGAACAGTTCCTACGCGGGCCGGACATGTATTCAGCAATCTGCGTGACGGACGCCTAGAACCGAGTGGCGGTAGTGCCCACCTGACTACTGCAAACAGATATTTTTTAATCAACCAAACCCAGCCGAATGCGGTATTTGGCGGCTGGTTCGACACGGTTGGACATGCGGATGCTCACGCATCAGCTAACGGACGCATATCGCCGCACATGCAGGTGCCCGATCCGGCACCCGATGAGGCTATGCAGCTACATGTCTACGCCCGTTGGTATCCCACACGGACTGTGCGGTTTGCGGCAGGGCCAGGTGCAACATGGCCGGGGGGTTCTGGTACTGTGGTAACCAGTGTTGCCGAAGGTGCCACCATAACACGGCGGACGAGCACAGTTCCGACGGCCACTGATGGTTCTTTCCTAGGGCACATTACGGAAGAGCAGGCCAGTACATTGGCGCAAGTATTACATGCCACAGGGCATCGTGTGCGTGCCGGTGTATGTGTGAACGATGTGGACCGTCCCGATGTAGTGCCAACTCGTCCGGGCTACATATTTGGCGGTTGGCAAACAGAGCCGGACGGCGAGGGTGCTTCAGTTTGGTATGCCACAACACTGGAGTCTTTCAATGAAGTTGAGGAACCGGTTATCTTCCCCATCACTCGTAACATGGCTGCAACCGAGCCGATTACGCTTCATGCCCTGTGGCTGCCTGACACGTTAGAGGTAACCTTCGATGCAAACGGCGGCACTTGGGGTGAAGGGATCGAAAGCCCCATGCGGAAAATTAGCCACGGTCAAGAAACCGACCGATTCGCACAAGCGTTCGATGAAGCCGGGCACCTTGTAAACCCGGCACGCAACCACCCGACCCGAGACGGTAGATCGTTTGCTGGTTGGTTTACCATGCCCACAGGCGGCACCCGCGTGGTGTCAGACGACCGGGTGCTCAGTGCCGGTACCCGCACATTATTTGCACAGTGGTACACGACTATCACATGGAATGCAAACGGCGGCAGTGGCCTAGAGGAGAACACATGGCAACGGCGCGCAGGTGCTGAGTTGGGAAGTTTGCAAGTGCCTACTCGTGCCGACTACACCTTTGTTGGTTGGTTCACCGAGCAGACCGGCGGTAGTCAGGTGTTGTCGAGTACGAGGGTTCCGAATGCCGACCACACAACCTACTGGGCCAGATGGCGACCGGGTGACACTGTGACATTGACATTCAATGCAAATGGTGGAGCACCCAGTGAGGAGATAGTAACCCTACGAGCCGGAAGCACGATGGTTGAACTCCCGCCGGAACCGGAGAGAGATGGCTACGAATTTGACGGGTGGTTTACGACATCCGGTTCAACAGGCGGCGAACGGGTAGTCGCTAGTAATGGAGGAACAGCGGGTACCACTGTCCCGAACAGCAACACGATGTACTGGGCCAGATGGGTGCCGAACAACCTCGTGCCCCTGACGCTTAACCATAACGACGGTGCTACCCTCGAGACCTCGTATACATCCACGATATATAGGGCACCCGGCAGTGTGATAGGGACACTGCCCACGCCAAGGAAGCATGGGAACATCTTTATCGGGTGGTTTACGGTACCAGAACCAACCGGCGGCACACGAATCACATCCAATGACGTTGTGCCGAACGCAGAAGAAACCATCTACTTTGCCAGATGGGAACCACGCTACGTGTTAGCAGTGAGCGCACAGAACACAAGCGCCATGGTCGGCGGTTATGCGAACGTGGAGGTCAGGCTGGATGGGAACCCGGAACCCGGCATCAACGGCTTGCGTATTTACTTGGAATTTGACCCAAACGTATTGGCGCCGGTGGTACCACCGAGTGGGCAACATTCCCTCTTTGGTCAACCTGTGATTGACGTGCGGCCCAGCGGCTTTAATATGCCAGCATCGCCGACAGTCGACCAAGTTGTGCCGTCCCCGGCAGACAATGACCGGCAGGTGTTCCCCTTAATCTTTGAAACGGTCAGTATGGAAAACTTCACAGATACAGGCCCGTTGGCAACGGTTTTGTTCCATGTGCTCGGCTCCGCCGTGCCGGGAACTGTTACAGAAGTTCGGCCAATCAATGTGGTCGCATCCCAAGCGACGAGGGAGCGAAGTGACGGTGTTACAGTTACAATCAACACGGATATTGACGCAGACTCCACAGTCGGCGTGGTTACCATCACTGTCAACAGAGCCGCATTGCAGACAGCACTCAACGCCGCAGATCAACGTACAGAGGCAAATTACACGCCGGAGAGTTGGGCGGTCTTTACAGCGGCGCAGGCGGCGGCACAGGAAGTCTATAACAATTCATCAGCAACACAATCAGAAATTGATGCTGCAACAACGGCATTGAACGATGCAATGGCTGCTTTGGTGGAGGCATCAATCCTGTGGGGCGATGTGAACAATGACGATGCCGTAACATTGGGTGACGTGTCGTTGCTGAACCTCTACGTATTGGAATTCCCGGTGCTTGATAGGTGGATGTATCGCGGTGACGTGAACCATGACGGGTATATTACCTTGGGCGATGTATCGTTGTTGAACCTGTATGTGTTAGGGTTCCCGGTTCGCATCACGCCGCCGGAAACGACAGCGGTAGCTGCGCAGTCGAGATTGAGTCCGTTTGCCTTCTCTTGGCATAATCCCACCGCTCAAGTTTCCATGTCAGACGTACCCACCGCACCGGAGGGGTATATGGATATACAGATTCGGCTGGACGAGAATCCGGGTCTCATGGGTCTACAACTTGAATTGGAATTTGACCCGGCGGTGCTGGAACCGCTAACAGAGCCGCACCCAGAGTTTGGGGCCGTGGTATCGGTTACAGAAGGAACGGTTATGGACTTGCCCATATTGCCGGCAGTCCAAGCGGGGCGGACTATTTTGGGGTTTGGGACATCGCCCAGTTTCGCACTCACCAACAGCTATGAAACAGGCGCACTTGCGACGCTCCGCTTCCGTGTGCTGGATGATGCGATGGTGGATGCTTCGGCGATTACGTTGACGGGTGTTGTTGCGTTGAACACAGCCTTAGCCGAACTGCCGCTTGTTGTGGGACAACCATGGCACAACATCTTGACACGCGGAAACACCGTGCTCAATACGATGGGGGGAGAATAATCCATGTTACATAAATCAAAACGAATCATACTCGTATTCCTAGCATTCCTGATGCTGTTCCAAACATTCCAACCCGGCTTGGATGCCCTAGCCAGTGAACGGAGACGCAGAGAAAGAGACCGGGAACCCATGCCTATTGAGGGTGTGGAAACAGATGCGGAAGACATATTATGGCCGGAGTATCCGGCAGAAGATAGCATCTGGCCGGACGAGCTGGGGCTAGACCTTGGGCTTTCCGATGACCCGGAGGAGGAAGAAGAATCAACAGAACTCACCGGTGAGGATGTTGTGGGAGAATTGGTGCATTTGCGTGAGTCTAACGTGAAGCATTTCCGCATGAGTGACGGCAGTATCATTGCGGTCATGTACGATACCGATGTGCATTTCCAAGACGAGGACGGAGAATGGGTCGATATTGACAACAGCTTACGCTTGGACACTGCGGATGATGCTCCTGCGCCAGCGGCAATCGAAGAACTTCTGGAAACCATAGAAGAGCGCTTGGAACAAGCAGAAGATGTGGATGCCGAGGAACTGCAAGAGATACTTGCGGACGTAGACATCGGCGTGGAAGATATCGTATTCGCAACGGAAGATTCGTTGCTGGATATCCACTTCAATTTAGAGAGCGGGTGCGACTACACACCGGATTTCGTGCTAGAGCATGAGGGATACTCTGTCGGCCTCTCCTTAATCGGGGCCGAAGAGCAACTTGCAGAGATTGTCCCCATGGAGCCGAACCCGGAGGATAACAGCATCGCAGCGGCAGTGCAGTTGCCGAACTTGACCAATCGTATTATCTACCGAGATGTCTTGCCCGGTGTTGACTTGGAGTATGTGATTCACGGGCACGATATTAAGGAAAATATCATCGTCAACCATCTGCTGGACAGCCATACATTTTTCTTCGAGCTAGACCTCGGCGACTTGCGGCCTGTCCATAATGAGGACGGCTCTATCTTACTGGTGAGCCGGGCTACAGACGAAGAGATGTTCTTAATCCCTGCGCCGTTCATGTGGGACGCCAATGATGAGTTTTCCACAGCAGTACGGTATGAGCTGGTTCCGGCTGGGCGGTTTTATGGGGATAGTGAGTTAGACGCCGCCTACTTCCCAGAGATTGCGGATTGGGATTACGAAAACGCCCAAGAGGATGGTCGTTACCTCTTTGTGGTCATCGTGGACGAGGACTGGATGCGGGATGCAGAACGCGCGTTCCCGGTCACAATCGACCCGCCGATTTTCACTATATGGAACCGCACTTCGAGCAATGAAGGGAACATTTCAACAGGGTTTATACGGAGCGGACAGCCAAACGCTGCTTCTGCCACAGGCGTGGATTTGTTTTTTGGATATTCCGGTGGCACAGGGAACCATGGTTGGCAAATTATGTATCTGCGGGTAAATACCCTGCCCACATTGCCACGCAACAGTATTATGGTGCAAGCGGAAATACACTTAGCGCAAGTGGGCTATAGTTCTGTTGGGAAGCCGAATATGCGGATTCCCGTTTATGCTGTGACAAGCGAAGAGAATAACCCTAGCGGCGAATGGCTAAACTCTACTACATGGAACAACAACCGTCCTAGCCACAGTAATATCATGCTGGATTACGCAACGGTGAGCGCCATCCCACCTAGACAGGGGGTGTGGCGTCGGTGGAACATCACGGGAATTACGCAAGACTGGTATGACGGCAAAGAAAACTATGGACTTGCCTTTGTGCCACTGGACTATGCAGGCACAAACAGCAGTCCGCCGGTCAATCGCCGTGCCACTGCGACCTTTGCGGTGAGTGCACGCGGCGAACGCGCTCGCCCAGTGTTCATTGTCCAATACCGCAACACGGTGGGTCTCGTAGGGCATCACACCTACACCACCCAGTCATTGGGCCGTGCGGGCACCGGCCATGTGGGCGACTTTATGGGGCAACTTACTTTGGTGAACCCGATTGCCTCCAATGCATCAACTGTCATGCCATTTGCACTGTCTATGGTATATAACTCCCAGTGGGCGGATAAACCATTTACATACCGTGGCCCAGCAGAAAGAGGCGGTGTAGAAAACGGTGCAACGCAAAATACCCGTGTATTCGAGCGGATGCGGTTCGGGCATGGTTGGAAACCTTCTGTGCTACAAACAGTTGTAGAGCGGGAGTTATCCGATTCCAGCGGCGAAACAACCGCATTTCTGGTTCACCTAAGTGCCACCGGAACCGAGCATTATTTCCGCAGAGATGATGACTATTCCGATCACTACGTGGATGGGCAGAGACTTCGCATCCGATACTACCGGGACGAGGACGGCCTCGGACTTCGTATCCGGCGTGTCCAGCAGGAGGATCCCGATTTCGCTGCACATGATCACCCCACATTCATTATGCGGGATGACCAAAATAACCGACAAATTTTCCGTAGCGGAATCTTAAGTGAGATCAGAGACCGAAACAACAACCAAATCCGATTGATTTATAGTACCAGTCGAAGCTATCGCTACCCCGCATGTTGGCATCCCTATGGAAATGGTAGCAGCAGGCTGTATCACATCCGCCAACGAAACAACGATGGCACTGAAATTATACTGGCCACCTTTGGGTATAATGATGCGACAAACCAACTTACAGCCATCACCGACCGGGCCGGGAACATCACGCGTTTCAACCACGAGGGCAACCGCCTGAGCTGGGTGGCGCACCTCTCAGACGGAACCCGCGCCCAGTATATCTACGACACCCAAGGCCGCATCATTGAGGTCTACGACAGAGAAAGTCACCGGGGTGTACTGTACATGTGGGGCAGCCGCTGCAACCAAATCATTGGCATTCGGTCGTTTGCAAGCACAATCGAGGGCCGTGAATATACCCCCACCTTCTGGCGCAATGGCCGGATGCCGGGTGCGACCCTGTACCGGGACACCGGGCGGGACGGCACCCCATTTACCGAGGATGATATATTAGAACACGTCGTGTTCGACCACTTTGGCCGGACGGTGAACTATTCCATCACCGACTACACCGGACGAAACGTCCTCGCCGCATCTACCAGCAGATTCACTCGCCAAACCGGTACCGACCGGCGGACAAACCGTGTGGAACAGGCCTCTACCATCGGCGTGCCTGCCGTGAACCTGCTGCGGAACTCCGGGTTTGAACAGGTTGAAGCAGGTAGCGACCCAACCCATTGGGATACCCGCTGGGGGCGCGGTCTATCCGTTTCTACAAATGCGGCTTACGCTCGCACTGGATCACATAGTCTGCAAGCGGTGGATCAAGATAGCGGACTCCGGCAACGAGTTTATCTCCGGGCGAATACGACATACACGCTCTCCGCCTATGTGAACACCAGTCGTGCTAGTGCGATAACCAACGGTGTCATGGTGCACTTCTCACGTCCAGATATCGAGATAAATGGAATTGTCGCCGCTTCGCCACGGCTGAGTATTATAACCAATCCAGCGGCTAACGGTGGCTGGCAGCGAATCAGTGTCACCTACCGAACGACCAATGACAGAAGGGCATATGACATGTCCATTGCGTTCCAAGGTTTCACCGGCACCATCCACGCAGACGATTTCCAGCTAGAAGTGGTGCATTCAGTAACCGACGAAGAAGCGCGTGCAACAGCCAACACAGGCCCCAGTAGCGCAAACCTAGTGCAAAACGGCGGGTTTGAGCTTGCCGAGTTTATAGGGCAAATGGTTGCTAGGGGATCGGATGAAGTGCGCTCTTACGGTAGGTGGACACAGTTCCACGCCGCCGACCATCCGGGCAACAGCGGCATCTGGTGGCACCCCGGCCGCAGAACCCACGTCCTCAGCATCCACGGGCATCCGGATCGTCGGGCGTTCGTGTTCCAAGATGTCCCCATCCACCTGCCCAGCAGTGAGACCTTCGTACTGTCCGGTTGGGCGCAGGCGGACTCCCTGCCATACAGCGGCAGTAATTGGGAGCCGGGGTTTGGGCTGGTGGCGCGGATTACCTATGCCGATAACGTGGTCGAGCATCACTACATGCGCTTCAATTCCGATATTCAAGAGGGCACTTGCCGTCACACTGGGGATCACTTCGACGGCTGGCAGTTTGGCTCCATGCCCATCGTGCCCCGGCGGTCTGGCCAGATGGTGACCAGCATCCGGGTCATGGCACACTACAACCACAATGCCAACACCGCACGGTTTGACAACATCTCACTGGTGCGAGAAGCGGCGCAGACCTTCCGGCATGATGAGAACGGGAACCTTGTCGGCGTGCAGCAATCTGGCTTGCGGGACATGCCAAACTCGACCTTTGACGGCAACAACAACCTGCTCCGTCAAGTGACCCGTGGTCACGGCACGTTCCACTACACCTACGATGCAACCACCAACAACCTAACCCGCATCATCAGTGGGCCAACATACTGTGACACAAACCACAATCTCATGATGCGCATCACCTACGACAACAGCGGTAACGCCACCCAGTCTACACTCACGGGGGGCAACGATGACCAGCGGGAAGCCCTCGGGATGCAGCTTGTGAGCAATGCCACGTTTTCCAATGACCGCAACTTGGTAAGCACCACCACGGATGCCAATGGCACTATCCAGACCAACGACTACGGCGGTTCAGCCATGGAACACCACCGGATGCATGGCATCCCAACACTGGTTCGGGACGGGCTAGGCAATGAAACAGCGACCCGCATCGATCGGCATACCGGGCGGCCAAGGATGACGTTCCAACGCGACCTCGTGGCGGCGCACTATTTCTATCAAGAAGGGAACCTTTCCGCCATCCGGCGGCATGGGTTCTATAACGGTGCTCGGATTTATCAAACCTACAACTTCCGGTACAACGCCTTCGGTCAAATGACGGAGATATCGCTGGGCAACTTTGCTTTGGGGACAATTCGCTTCTTCAACCCAGAGACAGAAGAGTATGAGGGCCTGACCAGTGGTGTGGGCAATGAGCATGTGCTGAAGACCTACGAGTACCACCCGGTAGACCACACTCTGACCAGCCGCACGTATGGAAACGGCCACAGGGTACACTATGCGTACGATTTCCTGCGCCGTGTGACAGAGGTCAGCCACTGCGATGGCACACGGTTCGCCTACAGCTACACCGGTGATGGGCAGCTCTACAGCATCCACGAGTACGCACCGGGTGCGACACAGCCACGGCGTACCTATGAGTACACTTACGACACCTTGGGCCGCTTGGTGACCTTCACCGAGCGTGGCGCGCCCGACCCCGACGACCCTGACGACCCCGACGACCAGAACAATTACCGCCCCATCCTACAACACGGCAGCCACAGCTATGACGATGCCGGGCGGCTGTCGGCGTTCCGCTATTACATCCCCGGCATTGCGCCGGAGCACCAGCGGAATACAACATTCCAGTTTGACGAGGACACCGGGAACCTCACCCGCATGGGTTTAGCCGCAGGGGACGACTGGCGGCTGGACTTTACATACGACAATTTACAGCGGGTACGCAGTCGGCGATTAATCAATGAAACTGACGATAACAGGGACAATGACAGGCTTGTGATGGAAACCCTGTACGCCTACCGCACCCGGCAGGACATGACCAGCACCATGCAGGTGCGATGGATGACGCACCAGATTGGCAATGAGCGGTTGCCATTTGAGTATGGATATGATAACATAGGTCAAATCACATGGTGGGTTGACGGTGCCAACGAAATCACCCATGCCTATCGGTACGATGCACAAAACCAACTGGTTCACGAGACGATCATGCGTGATGACCCGCATCCCCAACTTGGGCATATTGAAGAGACCTTCGTCTACACCTACGACACCTTCGGCAATATCCGGAAGCGGCAACATTGGGACGGCCCGTCCGATATTGTATCACCGCGGACAATGACGTTTTCCTACGACTACGACCTCTGGCCTGACCTGCTCACGGCTGTG
>WRBE01000050.1 GCA_009779845.1 Oscillospiraceae bacterium | reverse complement strand
TTTCATGCAGTGAAGGACGCTTCCTTTCGGTTTCATAAAGTTGGGGAACTCTATTTTAACCGATGTGTCCTCTCACTGCTCTCTTTTTCTCTCCTACTGTCCAAGGTCTATTGTATCCCTACAATAATTTCGATTTCCGCTAGACAACCCCCTTGACAAACCGCCGTGTTCATGTTAAAATTTCTCTTGTCCATGGGGGTATAGCTCAGCTGGGAGAGCGCTTGAATGGCATTCAAGAGGTCTGCGGTTCGATCCCGCATATCTCCACCAAGAGGAACAGGCGGTATATTCATCGTTTTGATGAATATACCGCACTTTTTTGTCTGATCTATTTTCTTTTCGTGGTTTTTGAAAAACCACGAAAAGCCGTCCAAGACCACTTAAAACCCGGCAAACTATAGGCAAACCACGAACAAGGTTCAACCCATTGCAATTACTATAATATACACGCTCCGAACATAAATAAAAAGGCAAGCTAGAGAGGCCATCCTATCAAAACTGGTAGGGTGGCCTCTTTTTTTGTTTACGCACTTTCTAAGTCGCTCAACTTTTGCATTCCTTTACTATTCACCTGCCCACTCGACCCGTACATGACATCATCACTCCCCTACAGCACCTTCCCCAAAAAGTCCAAAGTCCGAAATCCTCGCTCTAACTGTGCCAGCACATACGCCTCCGCTGCGGCAATGAGGTGCCGCGCTCCTTCTTCCCCTAGCGAAAACGCAAACACCCGCCCCTCCGGGGCAGATACAATATGCCGCAGGGCACTGTAACTGCCGGGGTCTAGCGACACACGCTCTCCCCCCTGCTCCGGGCGGCAAGTCCGGCAATAGACACGGCCGCCGGAAAGACTAAGCCAAAGCCCAGCCTCCGCCTGACAGTGGGGACATGCCGACACATCCGGGGCATAGCCTGCGTGACACATGAGCCGTAGCTCAAAGGCAGCCTTCACTAGCCGAGGGTCTCGCTTCCCGGTGCTGAGTACATGGAGTCCGTTTAGCCCGAAGGCCAGCAGACCGGGGTCTGCATAATCCACATCGCTGACTGCCTCTAGCAACTCTGCAAAATACGCCCCCACAGAGAGGAGCAGAATGTCTTGCCGCAGGCCGGAAAACATCTCTACCACCCGTCCCTCTCGCAGGGACCAGCGGCCGTGGCGTTGATAGAGGTCCAACTCAGAAAAGGCCAGTAATTGACTGGCCGCAGTATACTTACTGACCTTCCTTCTCGCCCCACGGGCAGAGACGGTAAGTTTCCCGTCCTCGGTGAGTATGGTAAGAATCTTGTCCGACTCCTTATAATTGACTTCCCGGAGGACAAGCCCCCGTGTGGATAAGTCCATTTGAGGTTGCCTCCCTCACACGTTTTGCTCCATTATACCGAAAAAACCGCCCGGATGGAAGTCCCTAGGCGGTTTTTTCGTTACTCTGCTCAATCTCTCGTGCCTCGCAGTAGAGCAGATAAAACATGGGGTTTCCTGTTTCGACAAACAGGCTCCAACATGTGGCTGGTGTCATGATTGCGTCCTCCGATTTTAGTTTGGCTCTCTGTATAGGATTTATCAGAGGCAAATTCAGGGGCACCTTTTTGCGTTTTTAGCATAGAATACTGTGCGCCAAACGCAAGGCGACACTAGGAAATCGGAGTGCGTTTATGAGCTGTTGTGAAAAGAAACCAGACTGGGAGCGGATCGAAAAAGGGCTTCGCGAGCTCAGAGAAGGCATCGCCGACATCTGCAAAGGCATGAAAGAACTCATGCGCGCCCGCGGCGAGTTGAAGCATTCCATCCACGAGATGGAAAAAGCGCTAAAACTGGCCTCTCAAGCAGAACAAGATTTGCAACAAGGCGAAAAAGAAATCTGCGAGGGTCTGGAAGACATTGAAAAGGGCTTAGAAAACATCATCCTCGGCTTAGAAACCCTGCGCTAACCTGCTCTTCTCCGGCACACAACTGTGCCGGTACATACATAGTCGCACCACTTGCAAATTCAGTGACTATCGTAACTCATACTCACTCATTTCTTAGATGGGAGATTTTTCATGAAAATTCACACAAACCCCCATTTTCCTCTATCCGGCCCAGCGGCAGAAAATCTCTCGCCGGGTGGGGACACAGACACATTCCAATTTATCCGAAGCTTAGAGGCTCGTAACACCTTAGCCCTTGCGCGGCTCCGGGACGGCTTCCAGCCGAGAGAGCCTGCTGTGAAACATCATATACATCAAATGTCCGGCTCCCAAGTTCGTCGGTTTTCCGGTGTGACTGGGCCGCCTATTGATGTGCCTGGTGGGCATGTGCACTTGGTTGAGGGGGAGATTGTTGAGTGATTTTTTCTCTTTTCTTTCGGCGTTTCCGCCGAGGGTTTTCTTGGCGGGCACCGCCAGCTTGTTTTGTCCTGCCGGACGGGCCTTCTTTTCACCCTAGGGGTGTTAACTCAACTAACCATTTGCGGGAAGGGCACCCGCAAACGGAAGTTTCGTAGTATGTCGTTGAACAAAAAGAAGCAAAAAGTCAACACAGGGGCTGCGCCCCTATGTACCCGCCAAGGGCAAGGGCGAAGGTAGAGACCGTTTTCATGTTATACTCTGTGCTGGCGACAATACTCCCCTACCAGAAGTCCGGGTGCCTCGGAACCTAGAAGGGCGGTTGCCACCGCTGGCTTGATGTACTGTTGAAATGCGCTCAAAAATGGAGCGCATAGGGTCAAGAGGAATTAGGTCTGGGTCAAAGTCAAGAGACCATACCGCCCGGCTCTCCTAAGTGACGGAGAGTCTGCCACTCGAAAAGGAGTGGCCTTTTGCATATCATGTTTGAGTGCCTTTCAATAGCACATCAATCCGGCGGCACCACCGCCCTTGACCATTGGGGCTGAGAGCACTATTACATCTGGCGTGAGGGTATTGGCACCAGTGCGGAGTATAAGGTGCAAAACCGTCGTCACTCTGCACTTGACCTTGGCGGGTACATAGGGGCGCAGCCCCTGTGTTGATTTTTTGTTTCTTTTTGTTCAACGACAAAAAGAAAGCCCGTCCGGCAGGACATAACAAGCTGGCGGTTACCCGCCAAGTCAAAATCGGCGGCAACGCCGAACCAGAAAACAAAACAGACCCGCTACTGCGAGTCTGTCTCCCCCTCCCCCTTGCGTTTGCGCCACTTAACACACTCGGTTAGCAGATACTCAATCTGCCCATTCACCGAGCGAAAGTCATCCTTCGCCCAGATTGCGAGTTCTGCAAACAGGGTGTCGGAAATCCGCAGGGGCACTTGTTTTTTCTTTTCGTCTGATTTGGCCATGGTTACTGATATAGGGTGCCGCTGTTGACAATGGGCTGTGCGTCCCGGTTGCCGCAAAGAACAACCAAGAGGTTGCTCGCCATGGCGGCCTTCCGCTCTTCATCTAAGTGGACAACTCGGTTCTCGGATAGCTTCACGAGGGCCGCTTCCACCATACCCACGGCGGCCTCTACGATCAGTTGCTTGGCATCTACAATGGCGCTGGCCTGTTGGCGTTGTAGCATGGCGGCGGCAATCTCCGGGGCGTAGGCTAGGCTTGTGATCTTCGCCTCAATAATCTCAAGGCCCGCAATCCCTACTTTGTCTTGGATTTCATTTTGCAAACTCTCCGCAATCTCAATACTGCTGCCCCGGAGGGATTTCTCGTCTAGGTTGGCACCGTCCGCCACGTCGTAGGGGTACAAGCGCACGATATTACGCAACGCCGAGTCGCACTGGATGGAGAGAAATTCCGCATAGTTATCCACATTGAACATGGCCTGGGCCGTGTTCACCACCCGCCAGATAACCACGATACCAATCTCAATGGGATTACCCAGCTTGTCGTTGATTTTTTGCTTGTCGTTGCTGAGGGTCAGGGTTTTGAGGGAAATTTTCTTACTGGCAAATACCTCTCCCGCCGACACTTTTGTGTCGCCGACCACAATCTCTGCACCGGATATCCCCTCTTTATTACCTGCGGTGTTAATCGCTGAAGTAAATGGATTTACAAAGAAAAATCCGGGGCCTTTCAGGGTGCCGTAATATTTCCCGAACAAGGTCAAAACGTACGCCTCATTGGGCCGCAATACTGCCAGCCCTAAGTACGGAAACCAGCCAATCAGTCCTAAGTAGATACCAGTGATCACAATCAGCGCCGTGCGTTCGTGGATGATACTAAGCACCAACCCGGCAATGGCTCCTAAGTAAAGTAAGGTGGTCAGTATCAACACCGGCATCCCGCTACGTCCCTTGGCGTACACCTCTTCTGTGATGATGGTTCTTTCATTGTTTGTCATAATTGCTCCTCCTTTATAATAGTGATATCTTTTTGATATCACTATTATATCTCTTCCGGGAGGATTTGTCAATATGGAAATTAAGATTACTTTTCTTGCTCAATCACTTGGTACCCACTGGCCTTTCGCAGACGGTTCATGATCGCAGCCCCCAACCCAGCTTCATCAAAGCTTTCCCCATAAATCACGTCCACATCCTGCCGATCAAATTCTCGCAGGACGTGATAGAGCTCTCGTGCAATTGAGGAGGCATCTTGCCGGTTGCCACAAGTCAGCACCACGTCCGCCCGGTAAGCATGTCGGCTCTCTTGGGTAACTAGAACCCCTACCCGCTTCCCTGCCGCCTGTGCGTTTGTGATTACACTCTGGAAAAAGTCAGGGTCGCCTTTGACGATGGACATGGGGGCTTTGGGGGCGTAATGAGTGTATTTCATCCCCGGCGATTTGGGGGCTTTGGTCTCGCCCACTTCCGGCTGTGCTGTGTCCACGAGGCCGATTACCGCCTCAATCTCCTCTCTGGTCACTCCGCCAGGGCGCAGAATGATGGGCGGCGTTACGGTGCAGTCAATGACGGTGGACTCTAAGCCAATCTCGGCTTTGTCACCATCTACAATCCCAGCCACTTTGCCGTCTAAATCCTCCGCCACATGGTCAGCCGTGGTCGGACTGGGCCGCCCGGACACGTTGGCGCTGGGGGCCGCAATGGGCAAATTAACCGCTTGGAGCAACTTGAGCGCCACCGGGTCAGACGGCAAGCGCACCCCCACAGAATCCAATCCCGCTGTCACCAGTTGGGACAAACCCGCTTGTTTCGGCAAAATCACCGTCAACGCCCCCGGCCAAAAGGCATCCATCAACGCCCTTGCCGTCTCGGATATCTCGGCTGCCACTTGGGGCAGTTGTTCCACCCGACCAATATGGACAATCAGCGGATTGTCCGCTGGACGGCCTTTGGCCGCAAAAATACGAGCCACCGCCTCGTCCGAGGTGGCGTCTGCCCCTAGGCCGTAAACCGTCTCCGTGGGAAAGGCCACAACCTGTCCCTGCCGTAACAACGATACCGCTTCTTCTATACTTACTCGTTTTGTATGCAAACCCGCTACCCTACCTTGTTTGTTTTACCGTAACACGCTCTGCGCCATCCGAAATACCGTATGCCGCTTCCCTCGAATGGCCACGGACAACGCCAAAATATTCTCCGGGTCGGCCACGCCGCCGGAGGCACCGTCTCCGATATGCTGGATATCAAACCCGGCCCGCTTGGAGGCCATGGCAATCTCCCGCACCGTGTCACGGTCGGCGCTCTCTTGACTGGTGCCGATAGCGGACAGGGCCAATGCCCCGGTTTGTTGCACTTGGCGGACAGCCACTCGACATGCTTCTTCCGACACGCCGGGCACCGTACCGGGGGCGGGCATTAAAATGATGTCCGCCCCGGCCTCGGCAAATGCGGCAAAAGCTTCTAGGTCAAAGGTCTCTTCCGCCACCCCGGCACCGTGCATCTTCCCGGCGATGATGAGGCCGGTGAAATGTTGTTTGCAAAGACGAATCGCACCTAAGATGGCATCATTGGTCACCCCCGTGCCGGGATTACCGGTGAGACAGATATAGTCCGCCCCCTGTGCCTCAGCGGCGGCAAAAGTCTCTGCTGTCGCTAGACGGCCCGCGGGCAGACGGTCAATGGCCTCTAGGGCCACCCCCTCCCCTACCGGTTCTAGGTTAATTCCCACCGGTCGCCCGATGAGGCGCTTCAAGGTTTGAAGCGGCCCATCCGCCGATTCCGGCAGACCACGGATAGACGGATTGAGAACATCATATAGATTCAGCAAAATCATATCCGCACCAAAGGCGGCGGCTACCTCGGCGTTAGTCAGGCCGGGGACTAACGGTTCCATGGCCACAATACATTCACTGGCCACCGTCCGCCCGGCGGAAGCTTGTATGGCTGTTTTCAACGTCTGGGGACACATGCCAGCAAAATCCGATGCTGTGCAGGATAATAGTCGTTTCATATCGGGTTTCTCCGTTCTATTTTTTCTCTATTCTACTAGGTTGGCGTGAAAAAGTAAAGGGCTCTATTCTTTCGGCATCTTCCACAAATAATCCTATAGAATAATGTGCAACCTCCCTAATATCCCATGTTCTGGGAATTTCTTTTGTTCGAGCTATTGACATTTTCGGATATCTCTATATAATTGGCTGTGATAATAAAAATGAATACCTTGGGCTGTTACTGCACAGGCAGGCATAACCAAGTTTTACAATGTACATGGGAACATGGGATAATTGTGGAATTTGGTTTTTTTGATTGACAGTGGTTTGTGGAGTGTAAAAATTAAATATGAAAATAGTGAAACCTATTAACAATAATGTTGTACGTGCGTTGGACTCCAATCACAGAGAGGTCATCGTTACCGGTAAAGGGATTGGCTTCAAAACCCAGCCGGGTGCCAATATCCCGCCTGATAAGATTGCCAAGGTCTTTGTCATGAGTAGCCAGAATAACCTAGATCGGCTCAATGAGTTATTCGGCTCTCTCCCGGAATCCTACATTGCACTGACGGACGAAATCTTTGAATATGCAAAGGTTCATCTGCAAAAACGGCTCAATGAGGCCGCATATTTCACCTTGGCCGACCATATCAGTTTCGCCATGACACGGCACCAGCAGGGAATGGAATTTCAAAACGTGTTACTGCCGGAAATCCGCCGGTTCTACCCCAAAGAGTTTGAGATTGGCATGTACGCCCTGCAAATCATAAAAGAACGGCTAGACGTAGACATGCCGGAAGATGAAGCCGCCTCTATCGCCATGCATGTGTTGAACGCAGAGTACAACATCTCAATCAGCGAGACGGTAAATGCCACAAAGCTAATGGATCAGATTATTGCCATCATCATACAAAAAAACGGTTCTGCACTGTTAGATACCGGCGATTACTATCGAGAGCGGTTCTACAGGCATCTGCGTTATCTGGCCCAATGTGTGATTAAAGGTGAAGCCCTAGCGGAATATGGGGACGATGGATTGTTTGAGATATTATCCGCCCAATACCCCCAAGAGATGAGTTGCGCCAAAGCGGTGGCAAGCGCATTGTTTGACAGCCACCAATTTACCCTATCGAGGGAAGAAATCAGCCGACTTGCCATCCATATCCGGTTGATTCGCCCCAAAGACAAACAAACTGTAGGAGCGTTTTATGATATTTAACCGACGTAAACACACACCAGCCTACACCCCTATCTTCGCCCCCATTCGTGGTGAGGTGATTCCAATTCATCAGGTAAGTGACCCATCCTTTGCAGGCGAACTGCTGGGTAAAGGGATCGCCATCCGACCGGCGGAGGGCCGTGTGGCCGCACCGGTCAGCGGTACGGTGGTACAAATGTTTGAAACCGGTCACGCCGTGACACTCATCGCAGAGGACGGGGCCGAAATCTTGATCCATGTAGGAATCGACACCGTTCAACTCAAAGGCCAGCACTTCAAGGCCTGTATCGAACAAGGGGCCGTTGTACAGGTTGGAGACTTGCTCATCGAATTCGACTGCGAGGCAATCTCTGCCGCTGGCTACGACACTGTGACCCCCATGGTCATCTTAAACAGTGACGAGTATGAGAAGGTAGAAGCGTTGACGGCACAGAAAACCGTCAATATCGGGGATGAGGTCATTCGTTTATTCAAGTAATTAACTCGCCGCACCTGACTGCCAACGGGTGTGGGGGTTAAAATAAAAAGTAAGCAATGTTATTATGGGGAGGATGTACATTATGACAAAAACACCATTACAACGTTTTGGCGCACTCATGCAACGGCTTGGCAAGTCGCTCATGTTGCCGGTTTCCGTTCTGCCGGCCGCAGCGATTCTGCTGGGTGTCGGTTACGCCATTGACCCGACTGGCTGGGGTGGCAACAATGTGCTTGCACACTTCTTGGTTCAAGCCGGTGACTCGATTCTTGGCGCGATTCCGATTTTGTTCGCAGTCGGTGTTGCCTTTGGTATGAGTAAAGACCAAAACGGTGCTGCGGCCCTTTCCGGTCTGGTTGCGTTCTTGGTCATCACTACGCTTTTAAGCCCAGGTTCTGCTGAAGGTTTGCGTGGTGAATTGAGTGCAGAGCACGCCGCCGCATTTGGTAATATCAGCAACGCTTTCATCGGTCTGCTCTCTGGTGCTGTGGCAGCATTTGCTTATAATCGCTTCCACAAGGTTGAACTACCTGCGGCACTCGCTTTCTTCTCCGGAAGAAGAGCTGTGCCAATCACGACCGCTTTCTTTATGCTAATCGTTTCCGGCGTTCTGTTGTTTGTATGGCCCATCGTCTATGCTGGTCTGTTGACCTTCGGTGAGTGGATGGTTGGTCTTGGCCCGTTCGGTGCAGCACTGTACGGGTTCTTCAACCGTCTGTTAATTCCACTGGGTCTGCACCACGCCCTAAACAGTATCTTCTGGTTTGATTTCATTGGCATCAACGATCTGGGTAACTTCTGGGGCGCCGGTGACGGCGTAATTGGTACAACCGGTATGTACATGGCTGGCTTCTTCCCTGTCATGATGTTCGGTCTCCCCGGTGCGTGTTTGGCCATGTATGTTACCGCCAAGAGCAAGGCAAAGAAAACAGTTTTCGGCCTCATGCTGGCCGCTGCTTTTGCCGCTTTCCTCACCGGTGTAACTGAGCCTGTAGAGTTCTCCTTCATGTTCGTAGCACCTGTCCTCTATCTGGTTCATGCCGTGCTAACTGCTGTTTCTATGTTCATCGCAGCCAGTATGCAATGGTTTGCGGGCTTTGCCTTTAGTGCTGGTCTGATTGACTATGTTCTAAGTATTCCGATTGAGTTTGCAATCGGCCAGTGGTGGTTATTAGCCCTTGGCGTTGTTTACTTCTTCGTCTACTTCGGCATCTTCTATCTCTTAATCACAAAGCTCAACCTGAAAACCCCAGGCCGTGAAGATGACGATGATCTAGAAGCCGAGCAAACTGCATCTTTGGCAAACAACGACTACACTGCTGTTGCTGCTCAAATCTTAGAAGGTCTCGGCGGTGCGGGTAACGTCACCTCTCTAGACTATTGTGCCACACGCCTCCGGGTTGAAGTCAAGGATTACCTCGGCGTCAACGAAAAGGCCATCAAGGCCGCTGGCGTGTCCGGCGTCATCCGTCCGAGCAAGACCTCTGTCCAAGTTATTGTTGGTACAAAGGTCCAGTTCGTGGCAGATGAGCTACAAAAGCTGTTAGGCTAAACGCCCACAGGCTTCTAAATATCAAAGAACCATGGGGCGGATGTGGCAGCATCCGCCTCGTATTTTTATTTGTGAGGATACACTATATGACTTATTCTGTACCCATCATCCGTTCCATGGACGAGTTAGACCGTGCGCCCACATTCCAATGCAACCACTATTTGTGGACATGCCTCGCCCGCCCTCATACTACGGGGCAAATGGCTTATCTGCAAGATGCAGGGCTGGTTCTGCGTATGACCACTTTCGAGAAAGACCCCAAGCGTGAATTTGAAAACCACCGGGACATGGTCTGCAAAGACAGCGCAGTAGAGGCGTTTTTCGCCTTCCCCGATTTAGAGCTAAAACAGACCAAACAACCGTCAAATGATGACCTATATTTTAATTTTGAAATCAACGCCAACGGTGCCATGTACGCCAAAACCGGCCACGGCAGACAAGGCCGCACCTTCCTCTCGGACGTGGAATACGCCTTAACCAATGTGAACGCCACCATCGAACCCGACCGTTGGACGGCAGAATTGCTGGTGCCGCTCCCGCTACTAGAACGACACGGGATTCGCCCCATGAACGCAGGCGACACCTTTTTCTGCAACTTCTATAAAATCTCCGAAGACCCCACCATCCAACACTACGCAGCGTTTTGCCCCATTCCAACAGAGACACCAAATTTCCATCTCCCCACCCACTTCGCCCGTGCAGTAATTGTGGGTTGAAAACACATACAGGCCATCATGCTACACGATGGCCTGTACGCTTTTGCCCTAACTCTCTTGCCCCTATGCATCCCCTTTTTGAGCGCATTTCAATAGTACATCAATCCAGCGGCGAAAACCGCCCTTGACCATTGGGGTTGAGAGCACTACTACATCCGGCTAGAGAGTATCGGCACCAGTGCGGGGTATAAGGAGCAAAACCGTCGTCACTCTGCCCTTGCCCTTAGCGGGTACACAGGGGCGCAGCCCCTGTGTTGACTTTTTGCTTCTTTTTGTTCAACGACAAAAAGATGGCCCGTCCGGCAGGACATGACCACTTGGCGGCCTGCGCCAAGAAAACCCTCGGCGCAAGCCGAAAGGAAAAGGTCAAGGGCCGGGACGCGCAGGGGCACGTCCCCTACAAGGTAGCAAGTAACACCCTAAACCGAGAAAAGGCCAAAAACCGGGTCGCCAGATACGGCAACCCCTACGAAAGGCAAGGGTACAAAATCACCCTCTCAACAAACAAAACAGAGCGGTTGCAATTCAAATGAATCACAACCGCTCTGTCGTACTTCACACGAGAGTTAAAAACTAAATTGATACGTAATGCTAGAAATCCTGCCATTTGGCCCACCATAGGTGAAAGAAGTAATCCGATTGGCGTTAAAGTTAAAATATGTATCTCCAGCAACCGGGCTGTCCACTGCGATATCGGGGGTGCCAAGAAGATTTCTTACATTCGTCCGGTTGGAATAGCCGTTGAGACCATTAAAGTGGAACAGGGTCTGGTTTTGGCCCGCCGGATACAATACAATAATCGCACGAATCGTGCTACCTTGCACTTGCACTTGTATGTTGGTATCAAAGGAGTAGCCCCGATCCCATAGTCCACCGGTTATCGTGCCGGTCTGGGTGCCCAACAGATGCCGCACATTGTTGATGTTTGCACCGAGGAGCGGCTGGATATTGATCGGATCTCTCGCTGGGGGCGGTGGTGGGGGCGGCGGCTCCGGCATGGGTGGCGGAACGACCCGTGTCCACACTTTTCTGTTGTCTATACGGAAATAATGGGTGTTGGCCACTTGCGCCACGTAGTAGTAGAACCAGCTACTGGGGTTGGTCACGTCTGTAAAGTTCATCATGTCGCCTCTCACCGGAGCAATGCTCTCTGGGGCGGTGAGACCCCGGCCTAAGGCACGGCTGATTACCGTTGCGGCTTCCCCTCTGGTCAGGTTATTTTGAGGGTTGAAGTTATTGTTTGTATCGCCCCGCATCCAGACGTTACGGTATGCGGCATAGATATAGTTTGCGGCCCAAGCCGGAATCCGATCAGCGTCCCCAGAGGAAATGGTGCCTCCTGCCGGGATGTGTTCACGACCGATAATCGCCCGGGACACCATGGTCGCAAACTCTTGCCGGGTCACATTGTTATTGGGCCGGAAACGGCCCGCATCGCCGACTACAGTACCATGATCCGCCGCCCATGCGATATACGAGTGTGCCCAATGTCCGTCTACATCAGAAAAGGCCGCCGTGGTTCGGGTCGAGCCGTCAAATTCGTCTATCAAGGTGCGGGCAAGGATTGCCGCCACTTCTGCACGAGTAATCTGGGCTGTCGGGCGGAAACTCCACTGGCCTGCTGCGTTCACGGAGCCTTGCATGAACCGCTCATGGTGTCGTTCGCCTCTCTGCCACACATAAGTACCCGCCATATAACCGCCGGTGAAGAGATTTGCGAATTCCCACGGCGTGAATACAAATCTGCCGATGGGGTTCTCCGGTGTACCGGTGCCTACTTGCCGCCATCTGCCAGTGTAGGTGTTCGTTGGCGTTGGTGCCGGCAGGCCGACATCCCCTTGGAGTGTGAGCTGTTCGCCCAATGTAATCTGGCGCAACCCTGTCATACCGGCAAACATCTGAGCCATGTCGGTGACATTTCTGGTGTCGAAATTAGATAGGTCTAGAGCACTTACTCTATCAGCACCGTAAAACATGCGACTCATATGTGTCACATTGCCGGTATCAAAGTCAGAAACGTTTATTGTGCTATTGCGTGTACGCTCAAACATGCTGCGCATATCCGTCACATTAGCCGTGTTTAGGTTAGATAGCAGGTTTTGACCTAATGGTATCGTATGCACGAGAGCGTCTTGAAACATGCCGCGCATGTTGGTCACATTTTGGGTGTCAAAACTGTATATATTTGCATCTGCCCAAGTGCTATAAAACATGTAGCTCATGTCTGTTACGGCACTGGTGTCCAACTGATCCAAACCGATAAGTGTCACCCCGGCAGAATCGCTTATATCTGCAAACAAGCCCCGCAAGCTCGGCCCTGCTGTAATCGGTTCATGAAATGTAATCCTGAAACCCCTGTTAGCAAGACGATGGGCGTACCATGGGTTCTGCCGTCCGTTTGCACCGCCATTCCAGTTGAGCGTGCCGCCAAATACATCTATCCGGCGATCGCTCCATAACTGCCACTCGGCACCATCTTCACCAGGAAACGTACCAGTTGCAACCACCATCTCGTTACCTGACAACGGCTCTATTATGTACGCTTCCGGCACCGCTTCCCCTTCCACAGCAAACGCCGCAGTCGAGAATAGCCCCAACAACATACAGACTGCCAGTAACAAACTGAAACTCTTTTTATACCTCTGCATAAAACCCTATCTCCTATTATAGTTGACTAACCTGAAAAATGGCTCAAGATTTGCGTAGTTATTTTTTGCCTTGTGAGGCGGAGGACACAGGCGGGCTTTCGCCCGGCAAGGACGACAACGAAGCAAGGTGAAAAATAAACCGCAAAGATGAGCGGCTTTTCTGGTTAGTCAACTATAAATCAAGCTAATCTTCAAATAACAAAATGCAGCAAATAAAATCCCAGTGTCTCCGGTGTGGAGACACTGAGATGCTTGACCTATACAATTAGAACCGCTTGTTCTTTTTCTTCCTTGCAGCCTCAGACTTCTTACGGCGCTTTACGCTGGGGCTTTGGTAGTACTCTTTCTTTCTCAAATCCGAGAGCACACCGGCCTTGGCGCAGTTACGCTTAAATCGCTTCAGCGCACTGTCTAAAGACTCATTATCTTTAATCCGGACTTCCGACACGTTTATCCCTCCCTCCAAATACGCCAGTCACAAGGGCTTGTGGCTTGACGTTCTAAGGGCCATTTAAATAGCACATGGCTTTACCATATATATTATACTCGGAATTAGCCAAAATGTCAAGATGCTACTGGCCTTAAAATCAAGTTCATCAATTTATTTTTTACATAGATGATCTTGACAATCTCCATACCGTCCAGTTGCCGCTGCATTTTCTCGTTTTCTTTGACTAAGGCTAACACGTCCGCCTCCTCCGCATCCATAGGGATAACGACGGTGGCGCGGAGCTTTCCACCCACTTGCACGGCGATTTCTTTCTCGGACGCTTGCAGTTTTGCTGGGTCAAATGCGGGCCACTTCTGGGCCATGGCTGTACCCGTAAAACCTTGTATCTCCCACAACTCCTCTGCAATATGGGGCGCAAAAGGAGACAATAGCGTAAGCAACGTTTTGATGTCGCCCCGATTGGGCGCTGTGTCGTGGAAGGTATTCGTGAGAGACATCAGTGCCGCAATGGCGGTGTTGAATTTCAGTTGGTCAATGTCTTCCCCCACCTTCTTGATGGTCTGATGCAAACTCACTTCATTGGCGGCAGAATAACTTTCGTCCCCGTCTAGGCGGGTAGAGGCCAGATTCCACACCCGGTCTAAAAACCGCTTGCACCCTTTTACCGCCTTGGCTGACCAAGGGGCGGCCTTTTCAAAGTCGCCGATGAACATGATATACAGCCGCAAGGTGTCTGCGCCGAATTCGCTGATAATATCCATGGGGTTTACGACATTCCCCTTGGACTTTGCCATTTTCTCACCGTTCTCGGCTAAAATCATGCCGTGGCTGGTGCGCTTGGCGTAAGGCTCTACTGTGGGTACGATATTGATATCGTATAAGAATTTATGCCAGAACCGGGAGTAGAGCAGATGCAACGTCGTATGCTCCATACCGCCGTTGTACCAGTCCACTTGATGCCAGTAGTCCATGGCTTCTTTGCCGACTAAGGCCTTGTCATTGCTAGGGTCTAAGTAGCGCAAGTAGTACCAAGACGACCCGGCCCACTGAGGCATGGTGTCCGTCTCCCGCTTGGCGGGGCCGCCGCAAGTGGGGCAGGTGGTGTTAATCCAGTCGGTCATAGCGGCCAAGGGCGACTCACCGGTGTCGGTGGTCTCGTAGTTCTCTACTTCCGGCAATAGTAAGGGCAGTTCACTCTCCGGCAGGGCCACATGGCCGCATTTCTCACAGCAAACAATCGGAATCGGCTCACCCCAGTACCGTTGGCGGCTGAATACCCAGTCACGGAGCTTGAAGTTCACCCGTGTCTCACCAAGATTTTTTTCTTCCAACCATTTTGCCATACGGGCCTTGGCATCTGTTACCGTCAGGCCGTCTAAAAACCCGGAGTTAATCAACATCCCGGCATTCGTATCCGTATAGGCCGCCTCGTCTACGTTGCCGCCTTGGATAACCTCTACAATGGGCAGGCCGAACTTCTTGGCGAAGGCCCAGTCCCGCTCATCATGGCCCGGCACAGCCATAATGGCCCCGGTGCCGTAGGTGGTCAGTACATAGTCGGAGATAAAAATGGGAATCTCATCTCCAGTGGCGGGGTTGATGGCCTGTACACCGTCTAGGCGCACACCGGTTTTGTCTTTTGCCATCTCGGTTCGCTCAAAGTCGCTTTTCTTGGCGGCCTGGGTTTGGTATTCTTTGATTTCTGCGGCATTTTTTAGCTTCGGCATCCATTTTGCTAACAGAGGATGCTCCGGCGAGACCACCATATAGGTCGCCCCAAACAGAGTGTCCGCCCGGGTAGTAAAGACCCGCAGGGTGTCCCCTTCTGTGGTGGCAAAGTCAATATCAGCCCCCTCGGAGCGGCCAATCCAGTTTTTTTGCTGGGCCAATACCCGGTCGGGATAGTTGACACCGTCTAAGTCGTCCAGTAACCGCTGGGCATAGGCGGTGATTTTGAGCATCCACTGGCTCTTATTCTTTTGCACCACTTCGCTGTCACACCGTTCACAAGTGCCGTCTACCACCTCTTCGTTGGCGAGCACGCACTTACAACTGGTACACCAGTTCACCGGCATCTCCGCCCGGTAGGCGAGGCCGTGTTTGAACATTTGCAGGAAAATCCACTGGGTCCACTTATAAAAGTGGGGGTCTGTGGTGTCCACTTCCCTGTCCCAGTCAAAGGAAAATCCCAGCCGCATGAGTTGGGCGCGAAATTTTTCTATGTTCTCTTCCGTCACCTTGGCTGGGTGGATTTTATGTTTGATGGCGTAGTTTTCCGTAGGCAACCCAAAGGCATCATATCCCATGGGATAGAGGACATTATACCCCTGCATTCTACGCTTTCTGGACACAATATCCATGGCCGTATACGGGCGCGAGTGCCCCACATGAAGTCCATGCCCCGACGGATAGGGGAACTCCACCAACGCATAAAACTTATCTCGACTGTCCCCTGTCGTGGCGGCGTAGGGCTTTTCTGTCAGCCATTGGGCCTGCCACTTTTGCTCTATTGCTAAAAAGTCGTATCTCATAGTGTCACAACCTCAGCATCGCCCCAGAGGCGTTCTAGGTTATAAAACTCTCGAATCTCATCTAAAAACAAATGGATAACCACACAGCCGTAGTCTAACAGCACCCAGCCCCCGGCCCGGTACCCCTCTTTTCTGTGGGTCACTTCCCCTCTGTCCTCCAGATACTTTTCTAAGGCATCTGCTAGGGTCTTAATATGGGTTGTACTGGTGGCGGTGCTGATGATGAAATAATTGGCAAGCACAGTCAAGTCCTCTGTTTTGAGTACTTTGACATCTCTTGCGCTCTTTTCTTCCAGTGCTTCCACAGCAAATTTTGCCACTTGGGTCGGTGTCAGCATGTGTGTTCCTCCTCTGATGGTTGGTATTAAAACGGTGCCCCGTTGGTGGTGAATAAGGCCCCTGTGCTGGGGTCTCTGGTTAAAATTTCCAAATCCTCCGCCCGGATATCCCACGGGAGGGGGTTTAGGTACTCGTTAATCATGGCCAGCCATGGCTCGACATATAGGCTTACATAGCTCACCCCGTTGATATTATCGAAAATATTGGCAACGGTTCCATCCACAGAGTGGAAGCGGATATTTTCACTCTCCACTTGTAAGAATTCCAAGGCCAAATAAGCTAGGTTTCTGACGGTCAAGCTCGTGTCCACATTGTCTCGGAACACCCGAACCAAATCGTCTACCATCAAAATGTTCCGCGCTTGGAGCACTTGGTCGGACAACGCATTCAAAAACTCATGCTGTACCTGAACCCGCCGAATGTCCCCTTCTATATAGTTCCGGAACCGAACCAAATACATGGCTTGCCGCCCATTGAGATGTTGCAGCCCCGGCTGCAGATCAATCATGAGGTCTTGGTGCGGGTCGTGGTAAAGCATCCGCTGGGGTACGTTAAACTCTACCCCGCCGCCCGGAAGGGCATCAATCAACGTGACAAAGCCCGGTAAGTCAACCGTTACCCAATGGTCAATGGGGAATCCGATAATGTTCTCCACATGTTCTGCCAAGGCATAGATGTAATGGTCATACTGCCGGGGCAGATATCGGTGCATGTGCTGGATGGAGTTAATTTTTCTAAGCCCCCAAGGTACATTTACCATGGTGTCACGGGGAATACTGAGGACGTCTAAAGACCCCTCTGTAGCATTAAACACCACCACCATAATCACGTCAGGGCCGCCAAACCCGTCATCCTCTCCAGCCACGAGGAAGGTGTATATCCGCTCTTCCTGGGACTGGGGCACGAGAAGCGCTTCCGGCTCCATGTCGCTATAGAACTCTTGTCCGGCAACGCTTGCATCCGCCTTGATTCTGCTCGGCGGCTCGGTGGGGCGGCTCACTGTGGGCGGATCCACAAACCAAATGGCGAACCCATAGGCCGACACCATTAAAAAGGCACCTACAGCCAGAAAAATGGCTAGTATACGGACAATTTTCTCTGTCCGGCTTGTTGTTTCATGTTTGCGATAACGTCTTCTCAACTTATATTCCTCTATTCCTCTACTCTGTCTCCGTTTTTAACCACCTAACGGCCTCTACTGTGTCCGGGTGGGGTATGCGTCCTTTTTGGGCGAGCTCTTTTAGGGATAGCTCCAAGCCATACAGCATGGCCTTGTCCAAATCTGTATATGCCAGCTCTCGCAGGGCGTGTACTTCAGGAAAATCTCGACCGGGTTCAATATAATCGGCCAAATAGATAATTTTCTCTAGGGTTGTCATCCCCTGCCGTCCGGTGGTGTGATAGCAGATTGCGTCATATACCGCTTGTGCGGCCCCAAATTCTACTTTTGCAATAGCCGCCCCGGTCTTGGCGTGAAGCAATTTCACGTTTTCTCTCGTGGCACTATCTGCCAGTATATCATATTTCTCGCAAAGTTGCAATTGCGCTTGTATATCTAATGATTTCGTGATGTCATGCAGTATGGCGGCCTCTCTGGCGGCCGATTCTTCTACGTCCCAACGTTGCGCCAGCCGCACCGCTTCCTCCTCTGTTCGCTGGACATGGGGGATGCGCTTATGGGATAGCATGGCATGCGCCTGTTCTCGAAGCCACTCGAAGTCTGGCTTTGCGTTGTAATATCCACGGGCAATAATCTCTGCATACACCGAATCAGCAAGCCATGCCCGGCCAGCCCGCAGGGCCAACATCTCCCGCAGGGCGGTGGAGGATATTTCTAAAATTTCATGATCAATCTGTATCGGCGTTACGCTGTACCGCTCTTGCAGATGCCCGGCAAAGTCCGCAATCGCCTGTCCTTGCCCGTCCGCTCTGGCGAACACGACAGGAGTGACAATGTTGAGCAGTTCTCCCGCCCGGTGCCAGTGCTCTAAGCTAAGGAACATGTCCGTCCCCGACAGAAGAAACAGTTCTGCCGCCGGGTGCAGTTTCTGTATGGCAAGCACCGTGTCTATGGTATAGCTGGGGCCTTGGCGGGTGAGTTCTATATCCAGCATCTGCATCTGCGGCACATCTGCAAATAGCAACGCCGCCATCTGATACCGTGCCGTGCCGCTAGGCGTGTCCGGCTCTAAGGATTTATGGGGCGGTACACCTGTGGGCACGACATATAACTTGTCCAACCCCAATGCTTCTATCGCAACCGTTGCGGCCTGTAAATGCCCCTTGTGGGGCGGGTTAAAGGTGCCGCCAAATATGCCGATTCGCATAGCTGTACCTCTGCTCATTCTTTCACAAGCTTGATTCTTTTATCCTTGTCTAACTTTGGGTTGGGACGGTAAACCACAAATTTCGACCCGATAACCTGCACCGAGTCTGCCTGACACGCCGCCGCTAAGGCATCACAAGCCTCCCGCGGGGAGACTGGGGCATTTTCTAACACCTTTCCCTTTACCAGTTCATGGACAACCAAGGCTTCTTCCAGTTGTCTCACCACGGTTTCTGTGATGCCGCTTTTTCCGATGTGCAGGGTGGTGTCTCGTTTACTGGCGATGCCGCGCAATTGGGCACGTTGTTTACTTGATAACATTGTTTGTTTCCCACTTTTCTTTGAATTTTTGTAACGCTCGTCCCCGGTGGGACAGGCTGTGTTTCATCTCTGCTGGCATTTCGGCGAAGGTCAGGCCAGTTTCCGGCACATAAAACACCGGGTCATAGCCGAACCCGCCGTCGCCGCGGGGCTCAGTCAATATCTCCCCCGCTACGTCACCCATGGCTTCAATACTGCTCCCATCCGGGAATACACATACGATGGCGGACACGAACCGAGCCTTTCGGTTGGATTCCCTCTCCATGTTTTGGAGCAAAAACCGGGTTCTGTCTGCATCTGTTTTGCACGCCTCGCCGCCGTAGTAGGCGGAGTCCACGCCGGGGTCGCCGTTTAGGGCTTCCACCTCTAACCCAGAGTCGTCTGCAATGGCCGCACGGCCTGTGGCTTTGACCACTGCTTCTGCTTTTAGTCTGGCGTTTGCTAGGAAGGTTTTGCCGGTTTCTTCCACTATGAAATCTAGCCCCGCCTCTTGTTGGGAGAGGACTGTGTGGCCCATTGTGGTTAGGATTTGTTGGAGTTCTTTTAATTTTTTTTGGTTGTTGCTGGCTAGGATTAATTCCATAGTTTGTTCCTTTTTGTATTGGATGGATTGCCCTTTGTAGGGAGTGTGCCCTTGCGCGTTCCGGCCCTTGACCTTTCCTATTCGGCGTTCCGCCGATTTTGGCTTGGCGGTTCCCGCCAGTGTGTATGTCCTGCCGGACGGGCCTTCTTTTCACCCTACGGGTGTTAACTCAACTAACCATTTGCGGGAAGGGCACCCGCAAACGGAAGTTTCGTAGTATGTCGTTGAACAAAAAGAAGCAAAAAGTCAACACAGGGGCTGCGCCCCT
>WRBE01000049.1 GCA_009779845.1 Oscillospiraceae bacterium | reverse complement strand
ATCCGCAGTGCCACATCTATTATATCAATCGGGTGGCTAATCCCGATGACACAATCGAAAGAAAGGAGAAATAGTGCCACCCTCGATTTCTGAGGATAACGCTATTATACGTGAGGATATGGAACACTAGACCCCATCGCAAAGGTGGGTGTATGTTTCGCACACCCACCCCTTCCAAAAGTGGACTTTTGAATGTTTTTATGATACAATTCATAGCAGAAAGGTTTGGTACGCTGTCTATATAGGCAAGGTGTACACGGCTTAATTTATATTTTTGGTAGGATTGAAAAAGATGAATCACGATTATTTTGTTATGCATCAAAGGAAGCGCAGCGTGCTTGGCTGGGCATTATGTACTTTATTGTCTGGTTCAATCGTTACTGGAATGGCTCTGAATTGGCTAGATCATACTGACGAGAGCCCTCACGGTGACTTGATTTTTATAGGCATATTCATTCTGTTCTCTCTTATGGCAATTGGAAATATAGCTATGATGGTGAATGCTGTTATTTGGAAATGCACAATTCAAGGTGAGCATATCCACTATCGATCTTTATTTTATCGCAAAGAATTTGCATTTCATGATATCGAATGGGTTGCCTTCCACCATGTGCCTGCAACTACCCGCTCCTTTGAGATAAGTGCCTGGCATATTTTCTTATCCAAGAAAAAACGTCCGCTTACAGTACCAACGAAAGGAATTGGCATCCATATTTTTTTGGAGCGTTTGCGGAATCGGAATATACCGATTGAACGCGCAAAATAAGCACTTGCCTGGGCGGAAGATAAGCCATTGCAATCGCTTGTTTATTGAGATTAGCTGTAGTATACTGTAAAAAAGTGCCTTTTCTACAGCACGTTTGTGCGATTTTGGTAACGTACTACTTTTATATTTCCACACAAAGCAGTGACATTTGGCACTGTTTTATTTTTTTAGTTATTGATATACTAACCTCATAGCGATAAACAGCAAATCTACAAATTCATATTTCTTAAATTGTAATTCAATACACTCGGATTGTAATTCGTACAAAATCTATTGAATTCCACAAATGTTGTTCGTATACTTGAAAAGTGAGGTGAGCGAAATTATGAAATTGACCGCTCGAAAGGACGTGAGTCTGCATGATGATTATGTGGAAGTCAGGTATCGAGAGCTTACGCCAACAATCCATCAAATATTTCAACTTTGTGAAGATACTAGCTCTATTTTGCTGTGCGAAAAAGACAATGATACACACAAAGTAGATACTGATGATGTGTTCTATATTGAGTGGGTGGACAGAAAAAGCTGTGTTTACACAAAAGACGAAGTTTTTACCATGCCAACATCTTTGAGCAAACTTGAAGAAGCCCTAGCAAGCAAGTATTTTGTCCGTATTAGCAAAATGGCACTGCTAAACATCTGCAAGGTAAAGTCTGTGTCAAATGGTTTAGAGTTTCGCTTGACGGCAGAACTGTTGAATGGTGAAAAAATCATTATCAACCGTTCTTACCGAAATGTATTATTGACCGCAATACAAGCGTTGGCAGAGGAGCTTGCACTATGAGAAAACGATATTCTTTTGAAAATCTGTTTGAGGGCAATAAAGTTGTGCTGATGTGTATTCTTTTTACAGTACACATCATTCTGGAAACAATTTTCAGCACGATCGCAGGCAGGACTACTTATTTAAGCATGGGAATGTTAATTTGGAGCCTTGTCGCCCTCGTCGCCCCGATATTGCCCATTGCATTATTTCAATATCTGTGGAAGTCTGATTTTATTAGCGATAAGGATTATCTATTTTGGGGTGCTATTCCATCACACTACATCATTTCGTGTGGGCTAACCTTGTTATTTACATTCATACGCAGTTTTTTTGAACTCTTACCTCAAAATTTTTATCTTGTTGCATTTATAAACTATACAGCAATTTATCTCATCATACTAATCGGCGCAGTAGTCGTTGACTTAACGCAGACTGCAAACGCTAACGATAATTTGAGGAAAATACAAACACATCTGAGCAACACCAATAAAAAAGTAGGAGAATAAATCCATGAAAAAACGATTATCACTTGTATTAGCTCTCGTAATTTTACTTGCACTTCCCTTATCGGCCTCTGCCACAGAAGCCACAACACCAACAGGCATACCCCTGTCAGAACTAGAAAGCCGCATTGATGAGCTTGTCACAACATATATGCACGAATTTACACCGGGACTTGCAGTTGCTATCGTACATGAAGGTGAAATTATTTTTATGCGGGGCTATGGCCATACCGATACAAGCCGACAGACACCCATCGACCCATCCACTACTGTTTTCGAGTTTGGATCTACCGGAAAATTATTTGTATGGACATCTGTGATGCAGTTGGTAGAGCAAGGTTTAATAAATTTGGACAACGATATTCATGCATATCTTTCCGCAGAATCTGCCCGTCTGTTTAACTTTGAAAAAACTTTTACTATGCGTGATTTGCTCAATCATTCTGCCGGCTTTGGGGAATTTTCATTTAATCTATTCATAGATTCATCAACAGTTGCAAACATGAATACATTACGCGAAGAATTATTGGCTTCACAACCAAAACAGATTTATACACCAGGCACAGCGACAGCGTATTCAAATTTTGGTACTGCTTTAGCGGCGTATATTGTAAGCCATGTTAGTGGGCTAGAGTTTGCGGATTTTGAGCAAAACAACATTCTTAACCCGCTTGGAATGACAAATACAAGAAATCAGCCCAATTGGTTCGGTGATGATGCTTTTATGCAAACCAAGGCAAGAGGACACCAGCCAAATGGGCAAAGGGGATTTGTAGAAAGACCCTGGGTTTATATTCCCATATATCCTGCCGGAGCATTGCGGGGAACAGCAGAAGACTTGGCTCAATTTGCAATAGCCCTAATGCCGCCCCCAAACGAGCAAAGCACACTGTTTCATAGCCGTGATACTTTGAATTTAATGCTCAGTCCGAGCTATTCCCGCACCGGAATATTAAGGGGTACTCATCATGGGTTTATGTCTTATGACGGCATTTACCCCACGATTGGTCATGGAGGAGGAACCCCTGGCTTTAATACAGAATTTGTGATTGTTCCGTCACATCAATTCGGCGTTATTTTGCTTACCAATTCTGCAGGGGGCGGGGCATTGCTTAACGAAAAAATAATAGATTTGCTGATTGGCGACAACAGGGACAATCTTACTCCCCTCACAGAAAACTTACCCAGTGCTACTAATGTAGCAGGCACGTTTATGTTACTTAATCGCGGTGAAGGAGATATAACGGAAGCATTTGGCTTTTTAGCCCGGCCTCCCCTACACGTAAGTGCGATTGATGAAAACATAATTACGCTTAACATAGGCGGCTTAGTCCTAACTTATAGGCAGATTGCGCCCCATTTGTTTAGGAATATTTCCGCGGATACCGACACATCGGGGTCACGCGCTCTTTCCCGCCATTTCTATGAAATTTATTTTAGAATGGAAGGCGGACAGCCTGTTAGTATGTCGACAAGTTTTCATAGCGACGCAACATTGCAGACTTTTGGGCAAAGCACACTTACGCTGTTAATCTTTGGGGGGATATATGTAATTAGCATACTCTATCTATTGATAACATCGATCGTTGTTTTTATTAAATTTTTATGCAGCAAGGACAAAAAGTTTAACCGCTTCAACTGTTTAAGCGACGGTTTATTGGCCTGTGGCGTGCTGTTCATCATAAGTGGGAGTATATTAGCCGTACGATTATTTGCAGATTTTCAGTTTATGCAAACCGCTACGGTAACACCACATGTTTGGATAAACTACATACTTCTCCTTATATCAGTTGTTGTGTTTTTCGTTTCATTGATGCTTTTGAAAAAAGATAAGATCACAAAGAGGCGCAAAATTCTTCATTTTGCAAATACTACTTTTTTAGCTCTAATGCTATTCGTTTTATGGAACTGGAATTACTTTGTGATGATGTAAGGAGAAAGATTCGCAGTATAAGCATTTCCAAACTCAAGGCACAGAAAAGCCCCATTGCGTAATAGTCGAAACTAGCTACAGCACAGAGAAATCAATCTCTGTGCTGTTTTTTTATGTTAAGCCTGGTGCGCCTATTTGTATGTTCATCGACTGGCGGCGACTGCCCGCCATGACGGATGCACTCCAATGGGCAGGCTGGACTTGGCGTGGCGTTCTTGCCTGGGATAAAATCAACAGCCGACCACAACGTGGACGTTTCCGACAGCAGGCAGAGTTTGTCGTGTGGGGATCAAATGGTGCTATGCCACTTGGTCGTGATGCACCAGTCTTGCCTGGCGTGTTCCGGCAGTCTATGCCATCGCACTCCAAACGCATACACCAGACGGAAAGACCAATTGAGGTGATGCGTGAGATGATTCAGATTGTAGAGCCTGGTGAGATTATCCTAGCCCTGCTGCTGAGATACAAAAAGTTGAAATCTTCTACAACTGCGTTGGTGCAATAAATGTGCCGGACTTGAAGAAGATTCCGCAAACGGAAATTCATATTCCACAAGAAAGGGCGTGGCGGTAAGCTATGCCACTGCGTAAAAAGAAAGTGGGTGTTGTCAAGTGACTCGAGATTGTACTACAATCTCAAATCCCCTAACAACACCCTCACTGGTGGAGATGGGGGGAGTTGAACCCCCGTCCGAAGGTGTTTTCTTGGAAGATTCTCCGGGCGCAGACGGTCGTTTTAGATTCCCTTGCCCGGGCGCCGAGCCGTCAGGCTCCCGGGTTTGGTAGCTTCATCATGCATGGTGCGGGCAAAGCTTACCGCACGCACGTTCACCACTCAAATGACACCCGTTGTCTGGCCCGTGGTAATGCCAGACCGGATGGGTAGCGGCCTTAAGCGGCTACCAGTTGTGTTCTATCAGTGTTCTTTAATTTATAAAGATGCCCATTTTAAGGATGGTAGGCGCATCCGCCCGCTACTCCCAGTGCCACACCCCCGTCGAAACCATTGCATCCCCCTAAAATCGGGAGCGTTTCCTGTGGGAAACACTGAAAGCAAAGTCAAGAACGGTAGGATAGAACTGATAATCCCATTATAACACAGACCCGGCTGTTTTACCAGCCGGGAATTTTTGTTGGTTTATTGGGTTTTGGGTTGGGGATAGTCGATGCCTTTGGTATCGACAGTGACTTTTTTCATGACTTGGGGCGTGTCGGGCTTGTCAGCGCGGTTTCTGGGGGTGGTGGCAATTTGGTCTACCACGTCTTGACCATCAATAACCTTGCCGAAGGCGGCGTATTGGCCGTCTAAATGGGGTGAGGCTTCGTGCATGATAAAAAACTGGCTACCGGCAGAGTCCGGGTGCTGGCTACGAGCCATAGAGAGGACACCGGCATCGTGTTCTAAGTCATTTTCAAAGCCGTTTGCGTCAAACTCGCCCCCGATGGAATAGCCGGGGTTGCCGTAACCCACCCCCTCGGGGCAGCCGCCCTGAATCATAAAGCCGGGGATGACACGATGGAAGATGAGGCCGTCATAAAAACCATCTTGCACCAAAGAGATGAAGTTGTGTACCGTGTTGGGTGCAATTTCCGGGTAGAGTTCGGCGATGACTACATTGCCGTCCTCCATTTCAAACGTAACGATTGGGTTTTCTGCCATGATGTTGTTCTCCTTTATCTAATATGTGATTTTATCGTCCGGTCAATTTCTCGCCGGGCGTCTTTGGACGCTTCACTGGCCCGTTTGTCGTGGAGTTTTTTCCCCTTACAGAGACCGATCTCCACCTTGACGAGAGAACCCTTAAAATACAGGGCCAGCGGAATAATGGCATAGCCGTCTTGCTTGACTTTGCCATATAGGCGGGCGATTTCCCGCTTGTGCATGAGCAATTTTTTGGGCCGCAGAGGGTCACGGTTGAAGATATTCCCCTTCTCATAAGGCGAGATGTGCATCCCTTGGGCGAAGAGTTCGCCGTTTTTCACGACACAAAAACTCTCTTTAAGATTCACTGTACCTTGACGGAGGCTTTTGACCTCTGTGCCGTGGAGCACAATGCCCGCTTCAAATTTCTCTTCCACGAAGTAGTCATGGAAAGCTTTCCGGTTGGACGCAATTTGCCGATTTCCTTCTGGTCTGGGCAAAAGGTCACCTCCTTTAGTTATCGCTGTAGATACGCCTTGGCTTTGAACAGGCCCACAAGGGTTTTCGCATCAGGGAGCTTGTTCTCTGCCGCCATGATGAGCAATTCCTCTATACTATGCCGTTCCACAGACAAAAACTCGTTTTCATCCGGGTGGGCATCCCCTTGGGTCAGGTCTGTGGCCAGATAGAGGTGGATGACCTCATTGAGATACCCGGGGGACGGGTATAGGGGGCCTAGATCAATCACCTGCCCCGCCGTGAGGCCGGTTTCCTCCGAGAGTTCACGGATGGCACACTCCAACGGATCCTCGCCGTACTCCAGCTTACCTGCGGGCAATTCCAACAGAGATTCCATAAACGGGTAGCGAAACTGTCGCACACACCAACACGTACCGTCTGCCTCTACCGGCACGATGCAGACCCCGCCGGGATGCTCTACCACCTCTCGGCCTACCTGTGTGCCGTTATGCACCTGAGCAATATCCCGGCGGACGTTGACGATTTTGCCATGATACACGGTTTCCCGGGAAATCTCTTGTTCTATAAACATGCAACGGGGCCTCCTGACGGCGGTTGTTTTGATGTGTTGGGGTCATTATACCATAGATTGCCACAGGATAAAACCCCGCAAGGCTAGTTATGATTGCCTTGCGGGATTTAGATGCGGCTTTTTTGTGCGCTTTACTCCCACGTACTCACGTGTCTTTTACCAATCATTATTCTTTTTCGCATGAAACGCAATTTAACCCGGCAAAATCAATCCTATATTTCCGGTTGTCCGCGAATATCGTAATTTTCACATCTGTTGTTACATAGCTTGTAATGCTGCTATAAGGGATTACGTGTGTTCTACGCAACCATGTTGTATATGTTACATGGTCACTTTTTAAGACAATTCTCTGATTTGCGTAGTATGCTAGCAGCATGCCATATATTCCAAACATAGCTACCAGCACAAGGACGCCCCATAGTGGTCGCTCGTCCGAGGTGGAGAACGCCATTACACCTATAATCGAAAAAAACACTATACCAACTACAGCAATCCCTAAAATGCCTTTCCCCGGCCGAATAAGCTTTCCTCCTTCTACTTGTCTGCAAATAATAGAAGCCACTGCTCTAGCGCTTACTCCCCTATTACCTTAACCAACACCCGCTTATCACGCATACCATCAAACTCACCATAAAATATCTGTTCCCATGTACCAAAATCTAGTTTCCCATTTGTAATCGCAACCACAACTTCACGCCCCATGACGCTGCGTTTTAAGTGGGCGTCTGCGTTGTCCTCATAGCCGTTGTGGTCATATTGGCTATGGGGCTTTTCCGGTGCCAGTTTTTCCAGCCAACGCTCTAAATCACGATGCAGACCGCTCTCGTCATCGTTGATGAATACGCTTGCCGATATATTCATGGCGTTGACTAGGCATAGCCCTTCACGGACTTTGCTCTCGGCAAGTGCCGCCTCTACTTGGGGTGTGATATTGAC
This sequence comes from Oscillospiraceae bacterium, assembly GCA_009779845.1. Taxonomy (GTDB): domain Bacteria; phylum Bacillota; class Clostridia; order Oscillospirales; family Oscillospiraceae; genus WRAB01. The sequence goes on along the minus strand of WRBE01000049.1, from coordinate 12,679 downwards.
ATAGGCACGGCGGGTTTTGGTGTGTAGCGTTAATTCTTTTCGGTATGATTTCATACGGTCTGCCTCCAATCTCTTGCGGTTCGCATACCAAAATTTGACCAAAAGATCAAAAGATGTGCTATAATGAAAAGCGACAAGCCTCTATCAAAAATAAGCAATCAACAAATCAACCACTTCCCCATAACTCTGCACCCCGCTGGCCTCCCCATAGCTTCGCAGCATGTGGTCGTTCATGATATTCGTCACTCGTTGGGCAACGGGATTTCTCCGGGCGTGATAGGCGCGGATATCGTCTAAATCCGCATGAACGTAGTTTGGAAGTGTAGCATGAATGGCTTGAAACCGCTCCGGGGCCACACGGTTGAGGGCATTTGCCAGATAATTGTACCCCATGAGGTACGCCGAGTAGGCAAAGGTGGGATTGTCACTTTTCACTCCTGCCAAAATGGCCACAAAGTTGGCCTCATTTTCCGAAGAAATCCCCCGCTGGTGGGCAAATTCGTGGAGGATGGTAGAGGGCATTTGGCTCAGGGGCATGAGGGTGTTAATATTCGCCTCCCCGGTGAATGGGAAGTAAAACCCCACATAGTCTGTCAAGGCCATGAAGGGCGAGATGGCAAGCGGTTTCGGCAGCCTGTCCCGCATGGTGAGGAAGGGGAACACATCCTCCAGGGGCCGAAATACGTCTATGCTCTCGTTAAACATCTGTTGGATGGGAACCGCCACAACACCTGCCTCGTCCCGAACGACCAGATGGGCGGTGTTGTTAAGACCCTCTGCAAACCGAACGGTTACCCGCTCTAAGTCCTCTACCGTGGCATCTTGAGCGAAGATGCCCGTACGCTCTTGGAAGTTATCGGCGTAGAAATTAGCGCCGTATAGCAGGCTAAAGCTACTGATAACGGTAACAACAATGGCCAAACATCCCGCAACCATCCGATACAACCCCGCACCCAAACTCTGCTTTTTTCGCCGGATGCGGACAATCTCTCGAATGAGTAACCCCAGCATCGTGAGTAGTAAGAGTAGCACAATCAGCTCTGCTACAGAAAACCGCACCAGACCGGTTACACGGCCCATCCCCTGCCGAAAGGACAAGGCCACGGAAAATACCCAAAAATTCATGACAGGCCGTACATATCGTAAAAGCAAAAACAGCACAAGCAGCCCCGTAGCTACCCCCAGCCAAATGTGCAGTGCTTTATGTTTTTTCAAAAATTGTCTCATAAATTCCCCTTTGAGGTATTACTATGATTTACGATCTAATCATCATCGGTGCCGGAGCCGCCGGGCTTTTCGCCGCCGCCAATGTGCCGCCCGGTCACCGGGTGTTGGTGCTGGAAAAAACCGCCAAACCGGGCCAAAAACTGCTGCTGGCAGGTAGCGGCCAAGGCAACTTGACCAACAGCCGGGATATCAAAGAATTTCTGCACTGCTACGGCCCCAACGGGAAACGCCTTCGGTCTGTGTTGTTTCCATTTAGTAACCGGGCCTTGATGGCGTATCTGGAGGCACAAGGTCTGCCCCTTATCACACGGCCTGACGGGAAGGTGTTCCCCGCCTCGCTGGACGCAAAGGATGTCCTGACCCTCTTCCTTACCTTGGCCGGGAAAAACGGGGTGGAGTTTCGCTATCATGCCCCCGTCACCGCACTCTCGCCATCAGAGGCAACCAAGGGCCGCTATGAACTAAAGACCTCGGCCCATACATTCTACACCGAAAATGTCTTGGTGTCTACCGGTGGGGCATCATTTTCTCACACCGGCTCTGACGGCGGATTTTTTGACTGTCTGGCGGCGTTGGACATCCCCCTCTCCCCTCTCCGTCCGGCACTTGTCCCGGTGCATGTCTATGACTATCCCTACACCGCTCTCTCTGGAATAGCTTTCCCCGACTGTGGTTTCGAGATTCGAGGGGGTGCAAAACCGATTGTGGCCCGGGATAGTTTGCTCTTGACCCATCGCAGTTTTTCTGGGCCTGTGGTCTTGAATAACGCCCGGTATCTGGCCCAAGGGACAGAGATTTGCATCAACTACCTGCCAAACACCAATCAAAACGCCCTCCGGCAGAGACTTTTGACTGCCGCTAAGGGGTCGCCCAAACAAATTGGCACCCTGCTGGAGAGTGAAACCCTCCTGCCCCGTCGGTTCTTAGACGCAGTCTGCGAACGGGCCGATATCGCCACCCACACCAAAGCCGCCCGGTTGGGCGGCTCAGAGATGGGACAACTGGCGGCTCTGCTCACGGCGGATGCCTATACGGTCAGCGGCACAGGCAGCTTTCAGACCGCCATGGCCACAGCAGGCGGGGTTTGCTTAGACGGGGTAGATTTACAAACCCTGTCCGCCCGGCATCTCCCCGGCCTCTACTTCGCTGGCGAGGTGTTGGATGTGGACGGGGACACCGGGGGGTATAACTTGCAGTTTGCGTTTTCTTCGGCAAAGTTGGTTGTTGGGAAGGTGTTTGTATAGTATCTGTCTCTTTTGCTGGCAGTGTCGAAAAATTTTATTTAAATAGGACATACTGTTGTCATGTTTTATATGCTATCCTTGGTTTGCGCTCTTAAAGAAAGGGCAGTAAGGAGAACAATATTTATGGATTCTAATACAACGCAAGTAAATGGCAAGGGCAAATTCGCACGGTATTTTCAATTGATCTTAGTTGTTGTCGCAGCAGGCAGCATATTCCCGCTGATCTATCTGAGGCATGGGTATGAAGTGACCATCTTAGATGTATTCAACATGGACGTGTCCCAACTGAATGCCATATTCTCTGTCATGGGGGTTGTCACTGTCATTGGATACTTTCCAAGCGGATATCTAAGTGATCGATTTTCTGCGAAGTGGCTTTTGACCATATCTCTATTTATGACAGGCGCTATGGGGCTTTGGTTTGCGCAAATCCCGTCTTATGCCAATGTCATTATCATTTATATCATCTGGGGCATTTTCTCTATCTTCACTTTTTGGAGCGCACATTTGAAATTAGTCAAGCTCTTGTCCCGCAGAGGAGAGGAAGGTCGGTTCTTCGGCATGTGGGATGGGGGACGTGGCGTTATAGAAGCCACGCTGGCCATGGTTGCGCTATTTATCTTCAGCAATGTGATAGAAGCGGGCGGCGGTGACCCTTCCAGACAGGCATTGTCATCTGTCATTTATATGTATTCCTTCTTCCTCTTAGCCGTCTCTATTCTTGTCGCAATTTTTATCAAAGATGATAAAGCGTCTAAATTAGACAGGGGGGATAAGTTTGGTCTGTCCGGCTTAAAAGAGCTATGTTCAAACAGGCTTATCTTTCTGGTGGGCGGCATTATCTTTATGGGTTATTTTGTGTTTTGGACATTTCGCACCATGAGTGGTTTTATGCAAAACAATTTCGGCGTAAGTGCCGTGACAGCAGCCACCGTCATGGTCATTGCACAGTGGATGCGCCTGGTTGGCGGCATATTGGGCGGCTTTTTGGCCGACAAGCTGGGGCGTGCCAATGTGGTCACTGGTGCTTTGGCGATAGGCTCTGCTTTGCTGATCGCACTCGCCTTTTGGCCCACAACGATACCGATCAATCTGACCTTTGTCTTTATACTTGTCTGCATTACATTCCTTTGGACTATAAGGGGTACATATTGGTCCATCTTAGGCGACTGCAACGTGAGCAATAAAACAATGGGGCTTGCCATTGGTCTTGTATCGCTCATCGGTTACCTGCCTGATGTGTTCTCTCCAATGGTGCATACGCTGGCGTTCCGCCTTTTTGGCAACGGGTGGGGACACAATGGATACCTTGTTATATCCGCCGCATTCGGATTCCTTGGCGTGGGCCTAGTCCTTCTATTTAAAAGGCTTACGAAAGAATCCAAGGCGAGCCGCTTGGAATCATAAAATCGCCGAATTCAAATTACCAGACTATATACCACAGGGCAAACCCAAGCCCTGTGGTTCAACTATGTTTTTGACAAATTGGACATTTGTTTCCATTCAGTATATACTCCATGTTAGAGGTGAATGCTGATGAAATACGACTTTGACCAAATCATAAACCGACAACACACCAACTCCGTCAAATACGACTTTGCCAAAGAACACGGCAAGCCCATAGACGCACTGCCCCTCTGGGTGGCGGACATGGACTTTTGTGTACCCCATGAGGTACAAGACGCCTTAATCAAAACGGCCCAACACGGCATTTTCGGGTACTCTGAGGTCAAGGGCGACTATTTCAATGCCCTGCGAAATTGGTACTCTGACGGCTTTGGGTTTCATATCCAACCGGACTGGCTGGTCAAGACGCCGGGGGTGGTGTTCGCCATCTCCACCGCCATCCGGGCCTTTACCCAACCGGGAGACCGGGTGCTGATTCAGCCGCCGGTCTATCCCCCGTTTCGTAGCTGCATCCTCGCCAACGACCGCCGGGTTGTAACCAACCCCTTGGTCTTGCAGGATGGTAAGTATCAGATTGATTTTGCAGATTTTGAGCGCAAGATCGTGGACAATGACGTGAAACTCTTCCTCTTTTGTAGCCCTCACAATCCCGTGGGTCGGGTGTGGAGTTTGGAGGAGTTGCAACGCATGGGTGAGATTTGTGTGCGGCATAATTGCAAGATTTTATCCGATGAAATCCACTGCGATTTTGCGTACAAGCCCTATAAACACCGCATGCTCATCTCCGCCGTTCCGGAATGCGCCATGCAAACCGTTATCTGCACCGCGCCCAGCAAAACCTTTAATCTGGCGGGCTTGCAAACTTCCAACCTGTTCATCCCAAACCCGGACATGAAAGCCGCATTCCAACAAGAACTCAAACGAGTAGGCTATGGCGAGTTGAACACCATGGGGCTAGTGGCCTGTCAAAGTGCCTATGAATATGGCCGTAGTTGGCTCAACCAGCTCATGGACTACTTAGCCGGAAACTTCTCGTTTCTGAAAGATTTTTTAGCTGAACATATCCCACAAATCAAACTCATCCAGCCGGAAGCCACCTATTTGGCATGGCTGGATTGCAGAGGGCTGGGGCTGTCCACAGACGAGTTGAATCGCCTGATTAGTGACAAAGCAAAGCTATGGCTCAACGATGGTAGCACCTTCGGTGCCGAAGGCGTTGGGTTCCAGCGGATGAATCTGGCATGTCCGAAAAGTGTGCTGGAACAGGCCCTGCACCGGTTGCGGGAGGCCGTGTTATGAACATTCTACTCACAGCACTGAGTGCAAAGCACATCCACAAAACCTTGGCCCCGTGGTGCCTCAAAGCCTATTGCGACACCCATGTCCCCGGTGTTTTGGTGGAGGTGCAGGAACATACGATTAACAACCGTGTGGGCGATATTGTAGCGGATATTTATCTGCGCCGCCCGGATGTGGTGGGGTTTTCTTGCTATATCTGGAACATAGAGCACGTTGTCAAAACGGCCACCTTGCTCAAAAAACTGCTCCCTGCCTGTATCATCGTCCTAGGCGGGCCGGAGGTATCTTTTGAGGCGGATTGCCGTGCCTACCCCTTTGCTGATTTTATCATACAGGGTGCCGGTGAAGTGACCTTCGCCAAGCTGGTCAAACAACTCATGACCGGGAACGTGCCGGATGGCGGGGTGATTCACTCCGACCCCTCTTCTGGTTTTGACGCTCTGCCCTCCCCTTATACAGAGCAATATTTCCGCTCTTTTGCAGAGGGCCCCATGCGTGCAATCCAAAATCAGCTTGTTTACTATGAGAGTTCACGGGGCTGCCCTTTTTCGTGTACCTATTGCCTGACCTCTACCTTTTGCGGTGTGCAGGAGCTGCCCCTCGACCGCGTGCGTTCTGATATCGACCGCTTGCTACAACACGGTGCCGCCTGTATCAAATTTGTAGACCGTACCTTTAATGCCAACAGACGCCGGGCATTAGACATCCTGCGCTATATTCTGGCCCTAGACACAGACTGTACCTTCCACTTTGAAGTGGCGGCGGACTTGTTTGATGCCGCATTATTACAAGTCGTCTCACAAATGCCGCCCCGCCGGGTGCAGTTTGAGATCGGCATCCAGTCCATCCACGTCCCCACCCTAGATGCGGTTCGGCGCAGTACCAATACAGAACAGTCCCTCGCCCACATCCGAACCCTCACCGGGTTCGGCAATTGCCATATTCATGTGGACTTAATCGCCGGACTACCCTTTGAGACCATGGACTCTTTTGTCAAAGGCATTGACGCCTGTTTGCATGCCCGCCCTCACATGTTACAGCTGGGGTTTTTGAAGCTATTGAAAGGAACAGCCCTCCGGGAAAATCGCCGAACATATGGCTATCTATACAATGATTACCCACCTTATGAAGTGTTTCAAAGCCATGCCATGTCTTTTTCTGACATGATACAACTGAAACAAATCGAAGCGGTCATAGATAAATTTTATAACAACGGCACATGTTTCAACACAGTTACCTATGCCATGGAACACGTCTTTGCAAGCCCCTACCGATTCTTTGCCGCATTAGCAGACTTTAACGGCGGGGCCAATTTGAGCGTTTCACCCAAACATGCCTATACCCTATTATTTCACTTCTTGTGCCAGCACACGGACCCTGCCATTGCGGCGCATTACGTGAAATTAGATTGTCTCACCTTCCACACAAAGGGTGTGTTACCGGACGAAATCCCCGCCCACCGTGACCGGACGGCGGAGCATACGTATAAGCAAACCACAACGTCCCACTGCCGCAATATCAGAATAGAACATTTTGAACATGACGGTAAAACCCGTGTGTTCCTGTATGACAAAAAAGATGCTATGACACAGGCGTATGGGGTGGTTTGTTTGTTGTAGAGAGATTGGGAAACATACGAAAAGAGGCCGCTGTATACCGCACAAATGCGGTATACAGCGGCCCCTTTCTTTGTTGCACACTTGGGAGAGGAAGCACTTCCCTCTCCCAAATGCAGATAACTTACAATTTGGGAAACCTAAGGAGTAGCGTTTGCGCGGAACTCGCCTAGAACCTCGCCTGAGCTGAGGGCGTAATCCCAAACCTTGATATTGTCAAATCCGCCAGCGAATGCACGATCCCCAGCCATAGGCGCTCTGCCTAAGTATGCCCAGAGTCCTTCGTCTGCGCTGTCAAGTCCGGCAATGGACGAGTTCATGTCGTTGTGCTGTCCGACAAGTTCGCCGTTGAGATATACCGCCATTGTCGTACCATCAAAGACCAGCACAAGCCTGCTCCATGTGTTTATGCCCCAACCCGGCGTATTTATGCCGCTTTCGTTGGCACCCCAGCCGGACACCGTTATCGCATTACGCATTTCGCCGCCCCGTACACGATTGAGGAAATACCGGCCTGTGGTTGCGTTGAACGTAGTCGAGCCCACAGGTTGAAGCGCAAATGTGAAGAAGTAACCGGTGTTCAACGTTGTATACACATCCATCGCAAGCGTGACTTGCTCTCTTCCATCGAACAAACCATCCGGGAACCTTGCCCGACCTGCGCCGTGGCTGGCCAGAGTTGTGTTGTTTTGTAGCCGCAGATAGCTACCGCTCTCACCGTTGGCGGGAGACGCCGCCCCATGGTTTTCTATGAACGCACGATGAGTGGCGGCATTCGCCCCAGTCGCTGCCAGCAGCGTCATGGCACCGAACGTACTGTTGGGTATACGGTTATTCGCATCGCCTTCGAAGTCATAATGGGCAATAGGAGTTTGAGGAAGCCGTATCCGGTCAACATGAACCGTGTACGTTCTCGTTCTATATGCAGATGACACCTCAATAGTAACGGTATAGCTGCCATTGTCCTCCGCAACGGTAACCGTAGCGGTCGCTGTGTGATCCATCAGTACGTAAGCTACGTCAGAAGCTGTAATAGTTGTAGCCTCCACAGCAATGCGCATCGGATTTATCGAAAGGTCTACATTCTCCCCTGCTATGGTGAGGGAAGCAAGGCTTGCCGACCGACCTATTGCGTCGACTCCCACAACTTTGCCAAATTGTGCGGTGGTCAATTGTACGGTAGAGTATTCTTCCGTTACCCATGTGCCAGCGTAAGGTGCCGCCGCAGTAAATGCTACAAAATCACGAGTGTTGGACGAAAATCTATCGTCGCCGCTCATCCAGCGAACCGTGTAACTGCCGGATGTCTCGTCCCAAACGACGTTGGGAACCTCAATTATACCGGCACCGGGGATAGTGACAAGACGCTGATCCGCAAACGTGAACAGATCGCGGGATTCCCAAACCGCCAAGTTACCCGGCGTACCATCGGAACCTATGACGTAGAACATGTCTCCATAGGGCGAACTGGTTATAAACGGAGAAATCATGTTCCCGGAACCAATCGACTCTGTAAACGCATGGTATTCGGTACCGGCAAAGCCGAAGCTACATTGTACCGCATAGAAATTACGGCTCATAAGCGGATTCCACTCATCGGCAGTGGCACCGGAAGTTGACATGAATCCAATGCTGCGCGTACCAGCTTCCCGTGCATGGGAGCGATAACCGGTATAACCCGCTCTCGCTTCAAAGGTGACCTCTTCGGCATGTACTCTAACGGCCCGTGTAAGGGGTGCGTTTGGTGGCTCTGGCTTCACCACAACTTCTATTTCACGCTCTGCCGTGTAACCGCTCCGGGTTCCGGTCACGGTAAGTGTTACGGTCAAGTTATCCTCCCCATGGTCAGGGCGGGTAACAATGCCGCTGGGGCTGACAACGTCCGGGTGGGACGATTGCCACGAAAGGTTGGTGCCATCGGAGGATCTCGGTAGGGTAATATTCCCACGAACATCATCGGGCCTATGCAAGTCAAAGCTGTGAAGCCCTTCAAGCATTTGCCGCTCGCCTTCGCTGGCGGCAACAATAACAGTTCCTCTGAGGGGAAGTCCCGGGGCCCATCCGTCGTTGGCTGGCTGGCCTAGATACGGCGTACCGTCACGATGGAAGTATACCGGCGCAATGCGCTGGAAACGTGTGGGCTCTTGCAACGGATCGTTACGGAACATGTTGGTCTGCCGTGCGTGATAGCTCAGAACCGGGAAGGAATACTGCCGTCCGTTGGGTGCGGTAATGGTCTCCGACTCAACGAACATGGAGTGTCCTGGGCCGTATTGGGACGTATCAGGACTCAACTGCATAATCGGGTGGCCGATTCTGCCCCAATTGGCACCGTCGGCAAGGTCAATCGTGTTCACGTCAGTATATGCAAACCCGATCACGTAGGAAGCATCGGTGGAAGCGGCGGCATAATTGAGCCATAACCGACCGTTTGCCCAAAGCATGGTCGTTCCTTCCAATACTCTGTTTGCCCGCTGTTCCCAGTTGTATACAGGCATAACGGGGAATTGAAGATGTCCTCTCTCACGGGTATCCTGTAGCCCACCCGGCACGCCAGCGGGGCCGCCCGGTAGCGGGTGAAGTGGGTTTCCGTCATGACCATACATGGTTTGGAAATTGTGCATTCTGGCCGTTCTTGGGCTGGACGGCACACCGTAAGTGGATACATGCATAATCCACCAGTCGCCCCGATGCTCAAAGGTATTGGCGTCAAGGTTAAACGTGTTACCGTCGCCATCGGCCAAGTATCGCGGCCGGGACCATTCGCCTTCCATGGGGTTGATGTTGCGGTTATACATGGTCCACATACGGATCGACCACTGGCTGGTTCTGTTGGGCGCACCACCGTGGTGAATCACCCACCGGCCATCATGGGCACACTGAACGGGGTCAGCGGTTTTGTGACGGCAAGAAACACTTGGGGTATTGCCTTCACAGTCATGATATCCGCAAATATCCAACGCTCTACAATCGCAGTCACCGAACTCTACCCAGCGCATTTCCGGTGCCCAAAGGTTTACGTTGGGGTCATCCATACCGGCACCGGTCGGGCCGCCAGTACCTGGAGCCGGGCCGACATCAAATGGATTGTTGCCCCAAATCGGATCGTAGACAACACGCTTGAACGGGTGATCTGCTTGGTTCGGCCCTGTCTCCCACGTCACACCAGAAGGCGGACGGAGAGGCAACCGATCGCCTCTTACAGGTCTGGTTCTGCCTTGCTCGTCAATCCTAGTGCTAAACGCAACTTCGTCAGCCATGCTTCTAAGCTCACCTATCGTGTAGGCGGGGCCGGTCAACCAAATCCTCCGGTACTGATAATTTCCGCGACCGGGGTTCACCAAGTCTTTGTCAGAAGCAATATGGAAAAATCTTCCAGTCATATGGCATTTGGTGATAGCGGGGTCTGCACCGTTTAGGTTCAGCGGGTTCCATATGTCATATCGGATAAACCCTTCTACTTCGTAGACACCCGGCGTATTTACATCTGCCGTTCTGACCCAGTCTACCCAACGGGAACCGGGCTCTTCGTAGGCAAGGTCACGGTCACGACCGGTACCGTAGAAATACTGTGTCCCGTCAGTAAGGGAAATCGTACCGTATGTAGGTAAGCCGTCAACGTCATCAAAGCTGGAATCTGCGCCAGCAGTGGTCACTATCGTGAACGAGTCAAATTCCGGCGTTGCCCAACGGTCTCTCAGGGCTTCAAGGTTGGCGTTGGTGATATTTACAGCGTTGCCGATTAACGCCCCGGCGGGTGCCCGAGTCGTGTCTACATCTGCGCTGTTAAATGCATTTCGCCAAGCCGCACCGCCGTCAGTCGCCGCTGTGCCAACAAGAGTCGCATTGCCGGAAATCAGGTTTGCCGCTGTGGTTTCGGCAACCTGGTATCTGTCGGTCGTGCTGGTGTTGCGTACCCAATACACATGAACCGTACCATCTGCGGCTTGCGAGATACGCGGTTGCCGGGGACGATTGGCTACCGCCGTGCCGTTGGTTGGCAATATGCGCAGTAGCGACCAATTTAGTAAATCCGTAGAAGCCGACACCATGATGTTTCCGCTTGCCAGAACCTGCTCGCGGTTCAAGGCCGTTGCCACCATGACAAATGTGCCGCATTGAAGCTGATAGATAAACGGATCGGTATATTCGCTCCATGTGCCTGTCGCATCACCAGTCCATGCCGCATTCATTCTACGGTATAGGATACCTCTGTTGTCGTTTAGGGGAGTCCATTCAACGCCATCCATGCTGTACGCAATGTGGAGGCTATTGTCATAAATTCCCATGTAGTGATAGACGTTCGCCGCAGCGACCCCGTAGTTGGCACCTGTCCAACCGCTACCGCTTGAAGAGCCGAGGGGTAGTGTGTAGCTCATCAGGAACGGGCCGCCCTCAGCCGGTTCGGGTGCTGAGAAGAAGCGATCCCGTTGCGCCTCATACAAAAGGCGCATATCAAAGGCGTTAAATGCGGCGGAGTAGAACTCCACGTCCCCGAAATATCCGTGGAAACTTGGGTCATTCACGTAGTTGGACATACCCAGCAGGATTTCCAAACCCGTGCCGTAGTCGCTTAACGTACTCTGCTTCGCCTGCGTCATCGGGGCAAATGCCCGCTCTATATACGCATTCAGAAGGTTTCCGGGGTTGCGGACAAGAGGCTCGTCACGCAGGGTGGTGCCGATTTGTCTGCCGTCTACAAAAAATTCAAAGGCCGTAGGCGTAAGTACGACAGCGTAATGGGTCCAGCGCTGGGTATAACGACGTGCGCCGGCTTCTCCTTGGAATCCGATCTCCCGTGTCCAAGGGGATGTCAAGCCACTACCGACTGCCGCGGCGGTGTTTGTCATTCTTGCCGCCAAGGTATAGAAATACCGGGTACCACTGTGGAAGGCTCCGCCAGCACCTGCATTATACAGCTTGGCTGGATTGACTACCACGTAGTTATTGGGCACAGTGGCCGGTACGCCGCCTTCACCGGGGGCCGTACCTAGGAAAAATGCATTTGCCATTCCAGCAGGAGCCATCCGTTTGCTCCAAAAACTTATGGTTAGCGTGTCTTCGTTTGGCAGGGTTGCACCATCAAGCATTCCCGTTGGGAAGCGGAGGTACCGTGTCCGACCAACGCCCGCCCCACCCGGGCCGCCGCCAAGGTACAGCGCTCCGTCAGCACTTTCATTTTCGCTCCACTCAGCACCGCTTCCCGCAGTGGCATCAAGGGCTGGAAGCCTGCCGCCTGCGGCATCAAATGCATAGCCGCCGGTTGCGTATGTAAGTGGATAACGTGCCACAAGGTAATTCAAATGCCGTGTAAATGCGGTATTTGAATAAACCTGATGAAGGCTCGTTACAATACCATCGTCCGCACCGTCGCGGATTTGCTTGGTAATCGCCGGCTTGTATGCATCGTTGTCCGCCGCCATTGCGACAGGCGGAAACGCACCCACAAGCAACGCCAAGGTCAACAAGAAACAGCTGATTCGTCTTTTTAACATAAAATCGTCCCTCCACAAAGAGTAGTATTTAACACAATCATAGAACTATGATTTTTATTTCCGCTTATCTCACCATCCATTGGTGATCAATCAGTCCGTTTCTAATTTGCTGCATCCATGTCGTCGGGCAAGTACTCAAAGGCCCGATTGACCCCAGCGAATTCTCCTGCCCCACAATCGCCTTCCCACTAACGCTCTCACCACCCCTAGTCAAATAGTGGTCATTCGTAGCACCTAGCACGGACGCAAAGTACCATGCATCGTCTGTCACATCCGGGAAGTTCCGCGCATCGGCTATGTCTAACTCCTCCAACGCCTCCAATGCGGCGCGGCTGTCGATGCGGCCTAGGATACGGTTCACTGCTGTCGCTACCTCCGCGCGAGAAATGTT
>WRBE01000048.1 GCA_009779845.1 Oscillospiraceae bacterium | reverse complement strand
GGTTGTGACTGCGGCGAACCCGGTGGCTGTGACTGCGGCGAACCCGGCGGCTGTGACTGCGGCGAACCCGGCGGCTGTGACTGCGGTGAGCCCGGTGGTTGTGACTGCGGCGAACCCGGTGGCTGTGACTGTGGCGAACCCGGCGGCTGTGACTGCGGTGAGCCCGGTGGTTGTGACTGCGGCGAACCCGGTGGCAGTTGCGATTGTGGCGAACTCGGCGATTGCGAGTGCAATGAGTTCGGTTGTGCCTGTAATGATGTAGAAGAAACCTGTGACTGTCCGGACTGCACCTGTGAAGTGTGCGAGTGCGACGAGTTTTGTGAGTGCCCGCCAGAGTTCCACCCGGCATACATGTTCGGTGACGAGAGTGGCAACTTCCTGCCAACTGCACAAATCACTCGTGCCCAGGTCGCAGCAATTCTTGCGAGAACCCAGCTATTAGACTTTGAGGAAAATGTACGCAGATTGCCTCCCGGCATGACTAGCTTTACTGCTTTTTCTGATGTTGGCCCCAACAACTGGTTCTTCTTCTATGTGGCATGGGCCTATGATGCAGACTTGGTACAAGGGTATCGAGGCAGCTTTAGACCGAACGAGCCGATTACAAGACAAGAGCTTGCAGCCATGATTGCACGGCTTGGGACAGTCTATCCTGCAAACACCACACCGTTCCCTGATGCTGGGGATGCCAGCAACTGGGCGGGAAGATATGTATACACAGTGTACCGTTTGGGGTTAATGCGTGGTGACCAGAACGGATACCTCCACCCACTGCGGGACATCACTCGTGTAGAGACCGCCACCGCCATGAACCGCATCTTAGAGCGGATAGACAGCCGTGAAGCGTTCGAGGCAACTGAGGTAGCGAGCTTGTATAATGCCCGCCAGTTCCCAGATGTGAGCGCAGGCACTTGGTACTTCCCATCTGTGGTAGCGGCGGCGAATGACCATTACGTAACCAGAGACGATGACGGCGTGATTGATTGGAAGAAGTTGCCGTTACGATAAGCAACCGTCTATCAAACTGGTTTGGAGAAAATACAATACAGGGTGTCCGACTTGGCCACCCTGTATTACTATCACTTGCGATTACTATATAATAAAAGAAAGTAGGTAAACAGATGATGAGAACAAGTAGAGCCGGACACAGCATGATGAGGGCCATATCCATGGTGCTTGTTGCTGTAATGTTAATGGGTGGCATTCTTATATGGTCATCCGCCGATGCAAACGCACTGGTCACAGGCCCAACAGTAGAACTAAGCACAGTAGAACTAGATGATGTCCGGACGGTCTCAGTCTTAACAGATTTCGAAGATACCGATGCAGGCGATATCTTTATAGATTCAAGCGGTATGCCTTGGCGTGTGCTACATAAGGACGCCGCTGGTAACCGCCTGATTATTACCGAGTTTGTACACGTTTTTTCGCAATACAACACCAATCGCTTTTGGGTGCCGCTGGCACTATCTCCCATCCGCAATATATTGAACAACTGGCCGCTGGCACCAGAGATTGCGGAAAACGCACGGACACCGATTGGTGTAGGGCACGATGTACGTTCCACAACTGGCAACTTTAACCCGAACGAAAATCAAGCTGCTGGCCGCACCTCTCCCGGGGCTTTGATTCCGGCTGCAAATGCGTCAACGGGGCTATTTTTACTTTCTGTTTCAGAAGTAAATCAGTACTTTGCAAATGATGGGAGCCGGATGGCGTTTAACGCCAACTATGTCCCGAACCTTGTGCCGGCGTACTGGTGGCTCCGGTCCCCCGGTGGTACCGGCGCACAATCTGAGGGCGTACTGGTACAATACCGTCCTGTTGCGATCTCCACCCAGATTCCCAGCACAACACACGGTGGGGTTCGTCCTGCGTTGTGGGTGAATAGCGCAGGTTGCAATTATGAAGGTTGCACCTGTGACCCCTGTAATTGTGTGGGTGATGAATGCCGCCCCGGCCCGGGATGTACTTGCAACGACTGCACCTGTGGCCCCTGTAATTGTGGCCCGGGATGCACTTGTGACCCGGGATGCACTTGCGGCACTTACCCCTGCGATTGCTGTGACACTTGTGGTACCTATCCCTGCAATTGTTGTGACATTTGCGGGAATTACCCCTGTGACTGCCATCCTGAGCTTCACCCGCGCTACATGTTCGGTGACGAGTATGGTAACTTCCTGCCGACTTCGCAAATCACCCGTGCCCAAGTCGCAACAATTCTTGCGAGAACCCAGCTATTAGACTTTGAGGAAGATGTACGCAGATTGCCTCCCGGCATGACTAGCTTTACTGCTTTTTCTGACGTTGGCCCCAACAATTGGTTCTACTTCTATGTAGCATGGGCCTATGATGCAGACTTGGTACAAGGGTATCAAGGCCGCTTTAGACCGAATGAGCCTATTACAAGACAAGAACTTGCAGCCATGATTGCACGGATGGATACTGTCTATCAGGCAGGGGCTGCGGGCTTCATTGATGCTGGGGACGCCAGCAACTGGGCCGTAAGATATGTATACACAGTATACCGCAGAGGATTGATGCAAGGTGATGACCGTGGTCGCTTCCAGCCGCTCAGAGACATTACGCGTGCAGAAACTGCGACAACCGTCAACCGTCTCTTGGGCCGGATCGATGGCCGTGAGGCGTGGGGTGAAGCCTATGTAGCCAGCTTGTATAATATACGCCACTTCCCAGATATGAGAACAGCCGCTTGGTACTTCCCGTCTGTGGTAGCGGCGGCGAACGACCATTTCCTGACCAGAGATGATGCAGGCACAATTGACTGGAAACAGATTCTTCCGTAAGCAAGCTGGCTGAACAAAAAAAGAAAGCAGGAGAATCAATGAGAACAAACAGATTCAGACATAGGGTGACAAGATGTATATCCATGGTACTTGTTGCCGCAATGTTATTGGGCGGAGTGTTTACGAACGTTGCAGGCGCCCAAGGGGTGGAGTCGTACGACATCCAAGCGGCCTCGGCTGGGATTAACTTCCCGGCCGTAGGCGGGACATTTACGGACTCAGGTGCAAACCCGGCGGACTTAGCGGGCAGCAGAACGGTTTGGCGTGTGCTATACGAGGACGCCAATGGCAACCGTCTGATTATCGCCGAAGAAGTAATGATCTCGACGCAGTATAATACGATGAGCGGGGGGCTCTCTTGGACGCCCTTTCCACAGTCTAACCTGCGCCAGGTATTAAACAATGTAGCACTCGCACCAGAGATTGCGGCAAATGCATTGGTGCCAAACGGTGCAGGAACGGATGTACGTGCTACATTTGGGAACTTTAACGCTGCGGAAAACCAAGCCGCCGGTCGCACCACAGCCGGTGCTCGGGCGACAACGCCACAACAAGCACTGTTTGTCCTTTCCATATCAGAGGCAAACCATTATTTTGGAAGTGCAGAAGCGCGCCGGACGCCAAGCGGCGGGAGCTGGTGGCTACGCTCTCCCGGTAGCTCCGCTACGCAGTCGGCTACGCTAGTGCAAGGTAACGGTAGTATTGGGACTTCGCAGTCTTTTTCACAACATGGGCTACGCCCTGCGATATGGGTGTATGGTACCCCAGGTAACGTGGCACCAATACCGGTAACGGGCGTAACCATTGCCGGGGGCGCAACACGCAACGTGACTGTCGGACAAGCCCTCGGGTTGGCCGCAACAGTTGCTCCGGTGAATGCAACCAATCCAAGTGTCACATGGCAATCCGGCAATCCGGCTGTTGCAACTGTTTCAGCAATCGGACAGATTACTGCAGTGGCACCCGGTACTGCTGCAATTACCGTGAGGACCGTAGACGGTAACCGCACGGCAACAGTCACCGTAACAGTGACGGAACCAACAACACCGCCACCCCCGATACCGGTAACGAGCGTAACCATTGCCGGGGAAGCAGCACGCAATTTGATTATTGGACAAACCCTCGGGTTGACCCCAATAGTTGCTCCGGCGAATGCAACCAATCAAAATGTCACATGGACATCCGCTAATCCAGCTATTGCAACCGTTTCAGCAACCGGACAGGTGACCGCAGTGGCACCCGGTGCCACTACGGTTACCGTGAGAACCGTAGACGGCAACCGCACGGCAACAGCGACTATAATAGTGACAGAACTAGCCTTGATACCGGTAATGGGCGTAACCATTGCCGGAGAAGCAACACACAACTTGGCTGTTGCGCAAACCCTTGGGTTGACCGCAACAGTTGCCCCAGCGAGTGCAACCAATCCAAGTGTCACATGGACATCCGATAACCCGGCTGTTGCAACCGTTACAGAAGCCGGACAGGTGACCGCAGTGGCACCTGGTACCGCCACGATTACCGTGGTAACCGTAGACGGCAACCACACGGCGGCAGTCACCGTAACAGTGACTGAGGAGGACGTCCCGTTGCCAGATTGTTGCGGGATGACGGTTTGCGCCTGTGAAGCGTGCGATGCAACGTGTGCGTGTGTGGAATTCCATGGGGCCTACATGGTCGGCGATGCGCAGGGTAATTTCCGCCCGTCGGCGAGTATCACTCGTGCAGAGGTTGCGGTAATCCTTGCCAGAACCCATATTGATGGATTTGAAGCCGGCACCCTGCCTAGTGGCATGACAAGCCTTCCCTTTGGCGACATAGAGACCCACTGGGCACGATTCTACATCGCTTGGGCCTATAATGCAAATTTGGTACAAGGGCATGGCGGTAACTTTAGACCGAGTGAGTTCATCACGAGACAAGAATTTGCGGCCATTCTTGCAAGGGCCGGCGATGAAATGCACACAACAGGCATTAAGCCCTTCTTTGATGCTGGGCTCATAAGCAATTGGGCAGCAAGATACGTGTACACGGTATATCGTGAGGGTTTGATGGCCGGTGACAACAACAGAAACTTCCGTCCGCTGGCCGACATCACCCGCGCAGAGGTTGCAACCGCTGTAAATCGTATGTTAGGCCGGATAGACAACCGTATTGCGTTGAACGCAGTGGTGAACATAGGAGCTGCGCGACCCTTCCCGGATGTAGCGGCTGTTGCTTGGTATTTCCCGGCGGTATTGGCGGCAACGAATAGCCACTACCTGACAAGAAGCCCAGCCGGTGGTGTGAACTGGATGCAACTGGCTCCATAAGCTCCAATCCAAAAGGCAAAAAAATCCCCTGCTGGTGCGCCTTGCGGGGGATTTCCCTATCCAAATGGAGGACATAACGATGAGACACAAGGCCCTATACGATAAGCTTCAGACCTACAGCCGCCAGAATGCGGTGCCCTTCCATATGCCGGGGCATAAGCGGCGAGACCTCCATTCGTCGGGGTTGCCGTGGCAGTTGGATATCACAGAGATTGACGGCTTTGACAACCTCCATGGGCCAGAGGGTGTGCTTCGAGACGCCCAAGCCCGCGGGGCGGCGCTGTGGGGGAGTGAAGGGACTTATTTTCTGGTAGACGGAAGTACCGGCGGGCTATTGGCAGGGATATACGCCGCTGTGGGACGGGGAGAGAAAATTCTGCTGGCCCGCAACTGTCACAAAGCTGTCTATCACGGGATAGAGCTGTTGGGCCTGTGCCCAATCTATTTAGAGCCGCCCATGGTGGCGGATACAGGGCTTTGCGGCAGCATATCGCCGGAGACGGTGGAAGCGGCCCTTCATCGCCATCCGGATATCCGCCTTGCGGTGATTACCTCCCCCACATATGAAGGGGTATGCAGTGATATTAGAGCCATTGGAGAACTGCTACACCAGCGGGACATCCCATTATTTGTAGACGAGGCCCACGGGGCGCACTTGGGGCTTGGTACTCACTTTCCCCCCGGTGCTGTGGCCCAAGGGGCGGACTTGGTGGTACAAAGTTTCCACAAAACTCTGCCGAGCTTGACCCAAACGGCGGTACTGCACCGACAGGGTGGACGGATTGCTCCAGAGCGGCTACAACATGCCTTGGGGGTGTTTCAGAGTTCCAGTCCCTCGTATCCGCTTTTAGCTTCCATTGACGGCTGTATAGGGTTGTTAGAGACCGAAGGAGAGACACTGCTCGGACAGTGGCGGCAACGGTTAGAGGCATATTACGAGAGAGCAGGGGGGATGCAATACCTAACGCTACTCACCCCCGCCCAAGACCCGCAACATATCCATGCCCATGACCCCAGCAAGCTGACCATTCTCACAAGCGGTGCTAGCTTGACCGGAACGGCTTTGATGGTTGCATTGCGAGAGCGTTATAACATTGAGTTAGAGATGGCGTTAGACAGTCACGCCATTGCCATGACTGGCCTTGCCACCACAGATGAGGATTTGGCTTGTTTGCACAAAGCCCTCACTGCGCTGGACAAAACCTGCACCCCTGCTCCGCAGAAGCAGCCTATTCCGCTCCCGCCTATGGGGCCGCAAATTATCCCCGCCGGGGAGGCATTGCGGTTATCGGGCCGACAGATGGCACTTGCCGATAGTATTGGCGAGATTTCCCGGACCTACCTCTGGGCCTACCCGCCGGGGATTCCCCTGATTACACCGGGTATGGAGGTAACAGAAGAGATAATTGCATGTATACAGACCCTCACAAACCGGGGTGTGGCAGTGAAAAGCACCTTCCCGGCACCGGTGGGGCAAATAGAGATCGTTGACAAGTCTGTCAAAATCCGCTAAAATAGTGAGTAGAAATTACAAAGCGAGGGAAACACCATGACGAGAATCCAAACCATCACCCCCGGCAACCTACAGGAAAGCGTGAAAACTGGCGGTTGCGGCGAATGTCCCACCTCTTGCCAGTCCGCTTGCAAAACCTCTTGCGGCGTGATCAACCAGCCGTGTGAGAGCCAAAAGTAAGCCAATTCGAGATTTGCGGGCGCACACGGTGCGCCCGTTCTCTTTTTTAGGAGATGCTATGATACATCAATATAAACTAGCCGGGCGGAATGTGGTCATCGACACAAACAGCGGTGCTGTCCATGTGGTAGACGATTTGGCCTATGATGCTATTGCCAGATATGAATCGCTGCCATCAGATGCCCTGCTTAGAGAATTGGCCGCCGGGTACCCAGAAATAGAACGGGCAGAGCTGTCCGCTGTGCTGGAGGAGATTGCGGCCCTAAAAGCGGCAGGGCAACTGTTCACCCCTGACGACCCGTACCGAGACTTAGCGGGGCAAGTGAAGCGCAGGGGAGAGGTGAAGGCCCTATGTTTCCATGTGGCCCATACGTGTAACCTGACCTGTGCCTATTGTTTTGCCCGAGAGGGACAGTATCACGGTGACCGTGCGTTGATGCCCCTTGCAGTGGGGAAGCAGGCCTTGGATTTCTTGCTCCAAAATTCCGGGGAGCGGCAGAACCTAGAGGTGGACTTTTTCGGCGGAGAGCCGCTACTTAACTGGGCTGTGGTGAAAGAATTGGTGGCCTATGGACGCAGTCAAGAGGCGGCCTATGGCAAACGGTTCCGCTTTACCCTGACCACCAACGGGATGCTCATAGACGATGAGGTAATCGATTTTACCAATCGAGAGATGGAAAACGTAGTTCTCAGCCTAGATGGACGCCAAGAGGTGCATGACTATTTCCGCAAGACTTCTGGCGGGCAAGGAAGTTATGATGTGGTGGTGCCGAAATTTCAAGAATTGGTACGGCGGCGGACACGGGGCAATTACTACATCCGCGGGACATATACCCGGCGCAACTTAGACTTTGTGGAGGACATTCTCCACATGGCTGACCTTGGCCTCAAAGAACTTTCCATGGAGTCCGTGGTAGGGCCTAGTGACGACCCCTTTGCCATCCGGGCGGAGGATTTACCGCAAATTTTTGAGCAGTACGAACGTCTCGTCAACGAGATGGCAACGAGACGGGGAACAGAGCGGGCGTTTACATTTTATCACTATACTTTAAACCTAGACCATGGCCCCTGTGCTCATAAGCGGTTGGTGGGCTGTGGTTCTGGCACCGAGTACTTGGCGGTGACTCCTTGGGGGGAACTGTTCCCCTGTCATCAGTTTGTGGGAGACGCAATCTATTCCATGGGGGATGTCTGGCAAGGTGTCACCAACACGACGGTGCGGGACGAACTAGCCGCCTGTACGGTCTATCAGCGTCCAGCCTGCGAGGACTGTTGGGCCCGCCTATTCTGCGGCGGCGGGTGTGCGGCCAATGCCTATCATGTATCTGGCAGCGTAGGGGGGATTGATGCTGTTGGGTGTGAGATGTTTAAGAAGCGGATAGAGTGTGCGATTGTGTTGCAGGTATTGTAGAGGCTGGGCGTTTTGGTTCGGCGTTTGCCGAGGGCTTTCGTTCTGCCGGATGGGCTTTCTTTTTGTCGTTGAACTAAAAAAGAAACAAAAAATCAACACAGGGGCTACGCCCCTATGTACCCGCAAAGAGCAAGGTTCAATGTAGAGACCGTTTTAAAGGGGTAGTCCGTGCTGGCGACAGGAGTCACCTACCAGAAGTACGGTTGCCTCGGAATCTACAAGGGCGGCACCACCGCCCTTGACCATTGGGGTTTCAAGTACTATTACATCCGGCCAGAGGGTTTTGGCACCAGTGCGGGGTATAAGATGCGAAACCGTCGTCACTCTGCCCTTGACCTTTGCGGGTACATAGGGGCGTAGCCCCTGTGTTTCTTTTGCTTCTTTGCGAAACCGCAAAGAAGGCCCGTCCGGCAGGACATGACCAGTTGGCGGGAACCACCAAGAAAAAATCGGCGTTTGCGCCGAACCAAAACAACAAAAATTCCCTGCCGGCTAAAACCACCGGCAGGGAACCCAAACTGGATATATCAAACGCCCAGAGTGCGGACGAGTTCAATGTAGGGGGGTGGGGCACCACTTCCCAGCGGTGCCCCGGTGTGCAATTGAAGGAGAATGTGTATCCTGTTGGATGCTCTTAGTATAGCGCAAGATTATGTCCAGATTATGAATTCACATAAAACAGTTTGTGAACACTGAGCAACATTTTGACGATTATTGGGGAGACTCCGAAACGCCCTCGGCCCGCTTAGAGCGGGTCATTAAGTCGTGGAGGACGTTGGTAAGCGCCTTACCCTCGTAGAGAACTTGATAGAGCTCCCGGCTTACCGGCATATCGACTCCGGTTTGTTTGGCCAGTTGCATGGCGGCAGCCACGGCGTAATAACCCTCTACCACACCACCGGCTTGCTCCATGGCGGTTTGGACATCCAAGCCCTTGCCGATGAGCACCCCTGCCCGACGGTTTCGGGAGTGGGGGGAGGTGCAGGTGACGATGAGGTCGCCTAGCCCGGCGAGACCTGACAACGTCTCCCGCTGGCCGCCCATGGCAGTGGCGAGGGCCGCCATCTCAGAGAGGCCACGGGTCATGAGTGCTGCGATGGTGTTGTCGCCGTAGCCTAAACCGTCCGACACACCGGCACCCATGGCGACGACGTTTTTCAAGGCCGCACCCAATTCAACGCCGATGACATCGGTGCTGGTATAGACCCGGAACCGCTGGCTCATGAACGCGTCCTGTACAAGCTCGGCAACCGCTAGGTCGTTAGCGGCGGCCACACAGGCGGTGGGGATACCCCGCGACACCTCTTCTGCGTGAGACGGGCCGGAGAGGGCGGCGATTTTGGCACTGGGGCCAAGCACATCTTGCACCACGTCGGTGAAGGTTTTCAGGGTATCTCGTTCAATACCTTTGGATACGATAACCACAGGGGCTTCCGGGCGAAGAAGTCCTTTGATTTTTTCTGCGGTCTCTCGCACGGCAAAGGAGGGGGTGGCGAGAACCACCATATCCGCTGTTTTGACAGAGGATAGATCGGCTGTACAAACTAGACTCTCCGGCAGGGTGACACCGGGGAGGTAAGGGTTTTCACGGGTTTGTTGTAGGCGGTCAGACTCTGCCGCAAAGGCCGACCAGAGGGTGACGTGGTGGCCGTTTTCTAAGAGTAGCAGCCCTAAGGCCGTACCCCAGCCGCCGCTGCCGAGAATCGTGATGTTCATTTTGTCTGTTCCTCCTCGTTTGCTTTGGCTTGTTGTTCTTGTTCTAGGGCCGCTTTGCGCTGTTTGCCGAAGGAGAGCTTGCGTTCTTCTCCGCAGAACAGCCGTACAATATTCTCCCGGTGGCGGTAGATTAAAAGCAAGCCGTAAAGAGCAGAGAGCACCACTGCCCAAGGGTTAGAACCAAACAGGAGAAAGGTAAAGGGCAGTGCAATCCCTGCCAAAATTGACCCCAAAGACACATATTTCGTCAGCACCACCGCCACGAAGAACACGCCCCAGACGATAAGCCCCACACGGATATCCATAAACAACACCGCCGTCCCGCCGGCGAGAACGCCTTTGCCGCCCTTAAACTTGTACAGACAGGGATAAGCGTGGCCCACCATGGCGAACAGACCGCCAAAGGTACGGCCCACCAGCACCCGCTCTTCCACACTGGCGAAGGTGAAGGTGTCGGAAACCAGCATCCCGCTGACAATGACAGGCACGGCGGTTTTTAATACATCAATTAAAATCAGCAAAAATATGGCGTGAGAGCCATAGGTGCGATAGAAATTGGTCAACCCCGCATTCCCGCTACCGTGGTTGCGGATATCATCCCGATACACCAAACGGGAGGTAATAATGGCACCGTTTAGTCCGCCAAGGAGATAAGACCCGGCGGCGATTGCGAGTAGGAGCAAGATTTCCATAACTACATGTCTCCTTTTTGCCTGACAACCATGCGAATGGGTGTACCCTCTAGCCCGAACACGGCCCGAATCTGGTTTTCTAAATACCGTTGGTAGGAGAAGTGGAACAACTCCTTACTGTTGACAAACACCACGAAATTCGGTGGACAGACCCCGGTCTGGGTCATGTAATAGATTTTTAATCGCTTGCCCCTATCTGTGGGCGGCTGAACCCGCATGGTAGCATCGGCCAGAATGTTGTTGAGGTTGCCGGTGCTAATCCGCATACAGTTTTGGGCATAGACGAAGTTGATGAGTTCAAAAATCCGCTCCACCCGCTGGCCGGTCATAGCGGAGATGAACAGCACAGGGGCATAACTCATAAACACCAAATCATTTAAGACCGCTTTTCGCATTTTTTCCATGGTACCGGTTTCTTTGTCCACCAAGTCCCACTTGTTGACCAATATAATGCAAGCCTTTCCTGCCTCATGGGCGAGGCCAGCAACTTTGGTGTCTTGCTCAGTGACCCCTTCTCTGGCATCAATCATAATTAGGCACACATTGGCCCGCTCGATGGCCATTTTGGCCCGTAAGACAGAGAATTTTTCGATCCGGTCATAGACCCTACTTTTTTTCCGTAGGCCCGCCGTGTCGATGAAGTTATATTTGCCGTATTCATTTTCTAAGGGTGAGTCCACAGCGTCTCGGGTGGTGCCCGCCACTTCGCTGACGATGACTCGCTTTTCGCCCAGAATCAGATTCGTGAGAGAACTCTTCCCCACGTTTGGTTTGCCGATGATGGCCACATGGATGGTATCATCCGGCTCGTCCTCTGCGTCCGGGGGCGGGAAGTGGGCCACACAGGCATCCAGCAGATCCCCGGTGCCGTGGCCGTGGACAGCGGAAACCGGGATGGGGTCACCGAGGCCCAGCTTGTAAAACTCATAAAAATCCGGGTCAACATCCCCAATGCTGTCCATCTTGTTTACAACCAAAATCACAGGTTTTTGAGAGCGCAGAAGCAATTGTGCCACGTCCTGATCTGCCGCCGTCACCCCGGAATGGATGTCGGTGACCAGCACAATCACATCCGCCATAGAGATGGCAATCTCTGCCTGTTCCCGCATAAACAGCAGGATTTCATCATCCGTCGTCGGCTCAATCCCGCCAGTATCGACGAGGTCGAAGCTTCTGCCGTTCCAGTCACTCTCAGCGTAAAGCCGATCACGGGTGACCCCCGGCGTGTCCTCTACGATAGAGAGCCGTTTGCCCACCAGCCGATTAAATAAATGACTTTTGCCCACGTTGGGACGGCCCACGATGGCCACCAATGGTTTCGCCATGGGTTATCACCTCACAATTCTCAAGTTAATAACGCTTCTAAAAAAGCGTACCCGTCTACTTCCACGGGCACAACCGGGACACCCAGTTTTGCGCTCAAGTCGTCTACGGTCATGTTGTCTAAAAATACATCTTCGCCCCGCCGTAGCATGGACTGGGGGATGAGCAGTTTGCTGCCTAAAGGCTGGTCCATTAGCTGGGCCAGAATATCCTCGCCGGTTACGAGCCCCGCTACGGTGATAGATTCACCGAAGAAATCGTTGCGGATACTGTGGACAGTTACATCTAGTGTACCACATTTTTCCGATGCTGTCGCCAGTAAATCCTGTAGAAATGGTGCGGCCAAGGCTCCGGTGGCGATAGATATCTTGCAGGAAGCCATGTCCGCTTGGGGCCGCTGGACTTCCGCCAACGCATCCAAAAACTCTGTCCGGAAGGAACGCATCAGCCCCACGCCGTTTTCCAGCTGGGGATATCCCTCATAATCGGCTTCTTCCGGCAAAGGGCGGTCGGCAAGGAGATAAAACTCGTCCGCTAAGAAAAACAGGCGGGTTCCGTACTCGTGCAGACAACATGCGGCACATTCTTCTACTTGACGAATAGTCACACGGGCCAATGCCGGGTCAACAGGTGTCAGCGGATAACGTCCCGCCCGGTGCCGTGTGAGACCCACCGGGACAATGGACACGCTTTGCAGTTGCGGCTGTAAGGTACTCAGGTCTGCCATAGTACGAGAGAGGATGGCCCCGTCATTGATACCGGGACAGAGCACGATTTGTGCGTTCATGGTGATGTCCGCATCTTGCAGTCGCCGTAACAGTTCCATACACTGCCCAGCGTTCGGATTGCCCAGCATTCTGGTACGCACGTCCGGGTCTGTGGCGTGGACAGAGATGTTGATGGGACTCATCCGCAGGCGGATAATGCGCTCTAACTCGGCCTCTGTCACATTGGTGAGGGACACGTAATTGCCCGTGAGCAGTGACAGGCGCACATCATCATCTTTGAAATATAGCGTACTTCGCATCCCTTGCGGCAGCTGATCCATAAAACAAAAGATACACCGATTGGCACAGGCCCGAGGCGTGTCCATCAAAGCGTTTTGGAAGGTGAGGCCCAAATCCTCCCCTTCCTCTTTATGGACAAACGTCAACTTCCAACCGTCCGTCTCGTCCCGGAGGGTGAGCAGCAAGTCTTTGTCGTAGCTATAAAACCGATAATCTAACACGTCCCCGATGGGGTTGCCGTTGATGGCCACCAGTGCCTCTCCCACTTGGACATGACCGTCAGCGGGAGAGCCAGGATTGATATTTAAAACTTGGGTCAAACAACACGCCCCCTAGCAAAGTAGAGGAGGCAAGGCGCCTCCTCTACTTCCACAACATTTGTTCATTAGTCCGCTGCTTTTACAGCGATCACTTCCCGGTCTTTGTATACACCGCAGGCTCTGCAAGCCCTGTGGGGCAAGCGATATGCATCGCATTTCGGGCAAGCGATAATATTGGGCGTGGAAAGCTTCCAGTGGGAACTGCGCCGTTTGTCTCGTCTTGCTTTGGACACCTTACTCTTTGGGACTGCCATACTGACACCTCCTTGGTATTGCTACTCTCAGCTCGTTTAATTTGTATCTAACAACTGCTGCAGAGCAGCCAGTCGAGGATCCACTTCTTTTTTACAGGCACAAGGCCCGTTGTTCAAATTTACACCGCAAGCACTACAGAGACCTGCACAGTCCTCATCACAGAGAAATCTGCTGTCGAGGTCTAAGAAAAAAGCGGTGGTAAATATCTCTGTGAGGTCAATGGAACCGCCCTCAATGGGGAATAGCTCCGGGTTTCCATCGTCCATCAGCCCTTCTGCCAAATGCGCAACGACAGGCAGGGTAAATGTGTTGGGAAAGGTAGAGATGCAACGATCACAGGTACAGGTCATAGAAATCTCGGCTTCACCTGTGAGGGTCAAAGCTCCGGCGATGTTTGCCACAACACCTGTGGCATGAACCGGGTTTTGTACCGTGTACGCTTCTGCCTCTGGCAAGGAAAACTCCAGTGTAAAAGGCAGTTTTGTGCCAGGCTGTCCTAAAATTGAATTCAAATTCAATCGCATACCTCGGCCGCCCCTCGCTCAATAGTCGCTATAACATTATAGGGGCAAACGCGCCTGTTGTCAATTGTTTTTTTGTATTGGCTCTTGATTTTCGACAAAAAGTTTGCTACTATGACTTTAGTCGATGAAAAACCAGATGATTTGACACGGAAGCGTATCGAAGTGGTCATAACGAGCCGCACTCGAAATGCGGTAGTCCGCAAGGGCTCGTGGGTTCGAATCCCACCGCTTCCGCCATATCAATATCAAACCAAGACTAAAGGTTGATTTCGATGTTGACAAAGAAAAATATATATGATATTATCTAAGTAAAGAATAAAGAAGTAGCAATCGCAAAGAGTTGGAAGCACGAAAAATTCGAAGCTTGCCGAAACAAAATGCGTCCCTTCGTTGAAGGGATTTTTGTGGAATGCGGGCTCCCATTGCTTGTTTATATAATATATGTAAGTAAATGCGCAGAAAGGGAATGGAGATATGAAAAATCACGCAAGAAAGAAAATGGAAAAGATGGCCAGTTTGGTTCTGGCAATTCTAATGCTACTTACCATGGTTCCAGCCGGGGCCTTCGCAGTGGCGGAAGAAGACACAGGATACAACGCACCGGCCTATGACGTGCCGGAAGCAGTTGCTTCTGCTGCGGAGGTCGAGGCCGAGATAGCGGCCTTGTCCGAGGGAATGATACCTGCGGATGATGCGTTGGTGTGGATTGAGATTACCACTGTGGCGCAACTGCAATCGTTTTTGCAGGGCGGTCTTGGCCCAAACAATGCAAACTACCGCCTGAACTTTAGCGGGGCGGGAATCACCTTTGCAATGGGGGCGCAGACACCCACACAGGGGCGTGGTTTTGTCGATGGACAACCCTTTACAGGGATTTTCGATGGAAATGGACACACCATTACTGGGTTTCGTCTCCGCCGTCAAGCCGGCCTAGACATTGTGGGCAATGTTGCCCACAATACCAGTGTTGGTTTGATTCGTGCCGCAGGAAGCGGTGCGCGTATTCAAAATCTAACCGTTCAGACCGGTACCCACACAGGGGTGACGAACCCAACCGATGACAATGCTGGATTTTGGGGCGGCACCGGAGCAGCAAGCGCAAACCTTCACGCAGGGATGCTGGTTGGCCGTGTTGTATCAGGCGGTGTGGTCATAGAAAATGTGCGGTTGCAAGCAAATGGTACAGCGGCCAGTACGATGCGTGTCACGGCGAATGCCGCCACGACACGGATGGGTGGTATGGTCGGGCATGTCAATGCCGGAGCCGGGCTGACCATGCGTGATGTCCATGTGGAAGCCTTAGATATGGTAACGGCAGCAGGGCGGACGCACAGTATCGGCGGCCTTGTCGGTAGCAGTGCAGGTACCATGCATATTACAACATCGCCGGGTGAAGCGAGAAACCGTGTAAATATCTCGGCCCGGGGTAGCGGCAGATATAATGCAGATAACAACGCCTTCCGTGTTGGCGGTGTGTTGGCGTTCCAAGAGAGCGGTAATGTATTGATTGAGAACACGGATGTTGGCTATGTGCCGAATGCGATAGGCGGACAGGGCTTGAACCGTTTTCTCCGTACGACAAACTACGGCGGCGGCTTTATTGCCCGGACGAACTCCGGTTCAACCACCATTCGCAACGCCGATAACTATGTGAATATCAGCGCATCCAGAGCCAACCACCGTATCGCCGGGTTTATTGGCCGGGCAGGTGCGACCACTGTATTGGAAAATGTAGAAAATCACGGTTTTATCAGGTTGGGCGATAGCATGGCGGTAGCCACGACGGTACCTGCGGGGACACCATTTCCCGCCAGCCCATCTGTTGGCACAAACCAAGTCGTTGGCGGCGGTAACTTGGGTGGCATCATCGGTAGAGCGGATGGTATCACAACCATTCGAGGTGCAGAAAATTACGGTGCAATCCAGAGCAGACCCGGCGGCACAGGCAGCCATACCGCAGTGCTCGGCGGGATTGTCGGCTGGGCGAACAATAGAATTACCATCACAGATGCAGAAAACCATGGTAACGTCAACCGATTTGGCGGCGGTGTGACACGCATCGGCAATGCGGTCGGTGGGATTATCGGGCGTGTACAGCATGGCGGCTCGGCGGCAAACCGCAGAATGGAATTGATTAATGTAGAAAATCACGGCGGCATAAACAACGAAAATACGCCGCGTTACAACGCTGGCGGTATCGTGGGTTATATTCGTGACCGTGCCAGTGCGGTAAACAGAATTACAAACGCAATAAACACCGGTGTTGTCCGCGCAAACCGGAACGCTGGCGGAATCATCGGGCACGCAGATAGCAGAAACACACATATTACGGGTGCGATGAATTACGGCATGATAGAAACCGTGAACACGAGAAGCGGTGCCGGTGGACTTGTCGGGCGCAGTAACCGCAGAGACATGATTGTGCGCGACAGCGGAAATATCGGTGAAGTGCGCGGCACGGCTACCCATGCCCGTGGCGGCACCGGCGGATTGGTCGGCAGAAGCACTGCCGCCGGGTTCCGGATTGAGCGTAGCTTCAACCAAGGCTATGTTAACTCGACTGGCTTTAACACAGGCGGTCTGTTGGGACTCACTAGAGCCGCATCTTTCTTACAAGATGTCTATAATATTGGTACGGTTCACACAACAGCAGCAAGAGGCGGTTCCGGTTTGGTTGGCCGTCGTACCAGCGGAAATATTACAATCCAAAATGCGTTTGTCTCCAGCGGAAGCCGCACACCTGCAACTGGTGGCGTCGCTGTTGGCGTAAGTGCGGCCGGGACGAACAATAACACAGAACGGCAACGTCCGGTTGCGGGCTTTACATTCCGCAACGTGTTTGTTGACACATCAACGATGCCGCCGGGAGATAACGATGTAAGATGGCAAGGTGGAAGAAACGGCATCAACCCTGTCACGACAGAGTTGATTACATCCGGGTTACTTCCCGGCATCAACTCCGGCCCTTGGAGAATTGGTATTGAGGGAGTTTCTTGGGAAGATCAAAGAACGTTCCCGTATTTCACCTGGCAAACAGGCGGTGTGCAGCAAGCGCAGTTCTTTAATCAAATTGAGCCATTTATGGACACACCGAGAGACAATGTCACCGCAGCGAGTTTTGTCGAAGTGCGCAATCCGTTGACGGCCCGCTTCTTTAATCCATATCGTCCATTAGGAACGACCAGAGACAACGGTGCCGGTGTATTCCGCACTTGGCCCTTGGGCACTGGACAGGCAGGGGAAGGGTTTGCAGCGAGAGCTACAACTGCCCCCATGTCGGTAGGTCTCATCAGCACAGACCATGTTGTCGGCTTCAGCGTGGGAGAAATCCCGGAGCGCTTCACTGTGGTCGGTGTAGACGTGGACACACTAAACCCGGAAAATCGGGATGAAGAATTTGTTATCGAATGGGCAACCTTTGACTCTGCTATGGGCGGCGTGACAGTGAGCGTACCCGGCATCTTCATCGGGGAAGTATTACATGCTGTCCCAGGCGCAACAACCATCTATGTATCTGCAACAGGGTATGCGCCGGTTGCGCATGTCCTGACCGCAGAAGAAATCGCAAGCGGAGAAGTGCGCGTACCAATGACCCGTGTACCGATTGAAGTATATGTATATGTGCGCGGCGAAATGCCGGAAGACGACACGGCGAACGACGAAACCAACCGTGGGCCCATCCTTGCCAATTCTTGGATGACCCGTGACGGTGAAGATGTCACCCGCGTTGGTAATAACTTCCCCTTGTTGCCGTTGCCAGACGTACTTGTCAGACAAGAGTTAGAGGCTTCCGCACCCGGATTTACCTTAGATTCCCGTATGATAAACCCGCTTGATTTCCGCCGGAACGAGGATGGAAGCTATTACATGCGGGGCGGCAGATTTGTCCTTGATATCAACTTAGAAGACATCCGCCTGCCTGACTTTGCCATTGAAACGGTAGAGCGGGTAAATGCACCCGACACGGATGACGGGTATACGATTGCACGCATTTTGAATATTGCCCAGCGGAACTTAGTTGCAGACGACCCCCGTGTAGCCCCAACGTGGACACGGAACACGACTACACTGGCAGCCACAGGCGGTACAGACACAGCACAACGCAATAACCAAGCATTCCATGTGGTTGGCGCAACGGAAGAAACGGAATTCCAAGTGTTCTGCTTAGAGGGGACATTTGCACCTTCCGATGTCTATCTGATCACGGAAGATTGTCTGAGCGAGGCATTCGGCCCGGATGGCGGCGGTACCAGAACCCAAGCGGGTGTGTTCCCGATTACCTTACAGCGTCTCGGCCCTGTGCGGAATCTATATGTTTACGAAGAGTTTGTCTTGATGAATGGGGGCGACATTGTTGAAACGGTTCGCAGACGGATTGATGCCACCGCTTTGATTGACGGTTTTGCCACCGATGTGGCAATGCGACCGGGTGTGGGTGCGTTTACTGTCAGAGCAGCACTGGATCAGATCGTCACCGCTGAGGCTCCGGGCTTTGCAACCGGAGAATATACCATCAGTGACCCCAACAGCGGCGACATTACGATTGTCTTGCACCGCTTGCCGCCGCCCACCGGATTTATCCACGGCCACGTCTTTTCCGTAGCGGACAGTCCGTCTTTGCCCTATGGAATCGGAGATCCCGTTGAAGACGCAACAGTGCATGTCAGAGCGGGTGCGCTAGACGGAGAGATTGTCAGAACCGCAACAACAGATGAGACAGGGTTCTATACGACTGTAGGCACAGAAGCATTGTCACCGGGCAGATACTACGTCAGTGCATTTATCTCGGGCTACGTTGCAGTTGGTTCTCACCATAACCCGATTCTCTTATATGTACTCATAATAGAAGAAGACGGGACGGAAACAAGAGAAGAGTTGGATACAGGTGCGATTGCAGATGTGTTTATGACATGGACGCTCGCCTTTGATTTGGAAGTAACCGTAACAGGGCCGGAAAACCCCATGGGCGATGTAACCCTGCGGTTTAACGAAGCGGCGATTGCCCAAGAAGCGACCATGTGGGCGACAAGAGGCAACCTTGAGGCGCCGATGGGTCAATTGATTGCTTGGGCAACAGGTTATCGCCCAGCGACTGCCGTAGTAAATGCGGCCAGCTTTACGGAAAACCGAGGCCGTCTGGCGCAAAAAGAGTTGGACTTAGAGCCGATTGAGTTGGAAGACGACCTAGGCGGCATCCAAGGCTTTGTATTCGGAACAGAGGGCGCACGGATAGAAGATGCGCATGTGACGATTGTGTTTCCGGATGGTACAACAAGAAGCGTTACAACCGATGTCCTTGGCTATTATGAAATATTGAATTTAGCACCAGATAGACATACGATTATTGTTACGCATTACGACTATGCACCGAAGGTTGTGCAGGTTGATGTAGAAGAGGGCGAAATGACCTGGCGGGACATCCAATTGGTTCCGCGTAGTGGAGATGACCCATATTATAAGAAAATCGCAATTGTCCGAGGGGACAACACGGCAAATTCAGTTACAATAGGTGATAATGCATTGACCGCCGTTGGAGAAACCGGCAATTGGCAAGTACTCCTCACAGACGGTCGGGAAGGCGGCGCAGTTGCCGCAACGGTTGATTCCGGCTATCGCTGGAGCAGTAACCCTGCAACGGTGACAGAGGGAAGTTTCGACGATGACACAAGACTTGCCATCGTGGTAATTACCGTAGTGGCAGAACATGCGCTGACAGTGGCGAACTTGCCCGCATTTACAGAGAGACCCGATGGTCAAACTGAGAACGGCGTGCGTGTAGTGGGTGAAGCACTGAATCTAACCCAAGGCAATGCAGGCCCAGAGTGGACATTCCTAGGTTGGACGACAGAGCCGGGTGACTTGGAGATAGGATATCCTGTTACAGGTCTGTTGGTAGCTCCGCCTACAACGATGCCGAACGGAACTTTGACAGTGACGGCAGTATGGGGTAACGAGGCTGGACTTGTCGGTATTCCGAACAGCTTTAGCCTCCAAATAAGCAACGTCCCAGCGCAAGACCCACGGCCAATGGGTCAAACAGTCAGTGGTATGCGTGAGTTTGGCACAGCCATTACGCTAACCGAGGGCACGGCACCAGCGGGAATGCAATTCCTCGGCTGGACGACGTATGCGAATGCGCCAGAAGCAGGCGATGATGTAAGTGAGTTTGACTACTTCCTATCCGCAGAAGAGCTGGCATTTAACATGCCCGCAGAAGCACTGCACTTTGTAGCAGTATGGGGCAATGCGGCCGGTATCGTCGGTGGATCGAATAGCTTCGAGTTGACGATTACGAACGTCCCAGCCCAAGACCCACGGCCAATGGGTCAAACAGTC
>WRBE01000047.1 GCA_009779845.1 Oscillospiraceae bacterium | reverse complement strand
CTGTGATGATGATTATTACTATACACTTCTGTGTCGTGTGACCGTCTGTGCCTG
Source organism: Oscillospiraceae bacterium (assembly GCA_009779845.1). GTDB lineage: Bacteria > Bacillota > Clostridia > Oscillospirales > Oscillospiraceae > WRAB01. Next base: position 20,391 of record WRBE01000047.1, on the reverse strand, counting down.
TGATCTCGTTATCATGCGATCAAATAAAAAACGGACTCACCTTAAATTGATGAATCCGTTTCGTGTTGTGTGTTTACTGTGCTGTCATTTACTGCGGATTAAATTCATGAGTTCTCGCAGGAGGTGCGCCTGTTACGAAATGGGGTGTTCCACTCATTGGACGCACAATTTTAATTGTCCAATGACCATCAACATTACCAACTCCAATAAAATACGCATTTGGGTGCATAAGAACATTACGATGAGCATTTGAATTTAATAGATTGCCAAGTGAACGTGCAGGATTTGTAAATTCAATACTTACACGAGATAATGCCTCCACTGCAACAAATGTTGATTGCACAGGGCGAACTCCATGTGGATCAAGATATGCACGAAGTTCAGCATTTAAAGCAACATTATCTTCAACACGATTGATATAATCAAATCCACTTGGACATCTATGACCCCAAAAATTGCGTGTCACCATATCTTGACTGTGCGCTCTTGCGACATCCTGTAAACCTGTATGCATTTGAACCGCCCGCAATCCATATCTTGCCCTGTGCTGATTTAACAAACGTACAAATTCGACCTCGGCTTGTGCAGGTGTCAAATTATTGTTCGGCTGATTTTGATTATTGTTGTTTTCTTGATTGTTGTTATTGTTGCCCTGATTATCGTTTCCGCCCTGATTATTGTTTCCGCCTTGATTGTTATTGTTGCCACCGTTTCCTTGATTTCCACCGCCGTCTAAATTCATAAACCGCATGAAAATCATTGCTGATTCAGCACGTGTCAATGTTCCATTTGGTGATAATGTCGTTGTCGTTCGTCCTTGAATGATTCCATTGTAAACAACCCAACGCATTGCCGATTCCGACCTAATATCAATTTGATTTGCGTCTGTGAATTGATTGAAATTGAAATTATTATCAACTCTGGTATCGTCACCTCTGAATCGTGCAAAATTGAACATCATCGTTGCGAACTCTTGGCGTGTTGCGTGTCTATTTGTCGCAAATTGATTTCCACCTACGCCGTTATCAATATTGTTTGCATTTGCCCATGTGATATATGCTGAATACCATCCGTCATTTCTAACGTCTGTAAAATGATTTTGCCTGTTATCATTATTGTTTGCACGTCTGCCATGATGTAATCTAAAAATCAACGCCGTAACTTCTGCCCGTGTCAAATTCCCTTGTGTGTTGAACTGATTTTGATTGACACCCTGCATGATTCCATTCTCAAACACAAATTGTATTGCGCTTGAATACCATTGACCATCACGAACATCATTGAAATTGTGCCGTGAAAACAATTCAATGTCAAATGTAGCTGCGCTTGTGTAATCATCGTTCGCAAATGCCGCTGGCGTAATCAATCCGACGATCATTAAAATTGCGATGAAAACTGTGATTGCTCTTTTTGTCTTTCTCATTGTGTGATCTCCCTTGATTCGATGTGTTTTTACATTATACGACATGGCAATGAAAGTGTCAAATTTTCGTGAGTTATTCGCTCACGGCGGATTGCTTTGTAATTCGATACAATTATGTGAGGTGTTCGCTCACATGAATGTAATCGAATTTGACCATGATATTTACAACACGATCCGTAAAAACATAAAACAACATCGCAAACAACGAAAAATGACTGGAGAACAACTTGCTGAACTCGTTGACTTGTCGTATGATTTTATACGACAAATTGAAAGCGAAAAGGTCGCAAACACCTTTTCAGTTGATACATTGTATCGCATTGCAGTTGTTTTGAATGTCAGCGTTGATGTATTGATGGGAATACAAATTGATTCACCTATTGAACAACAAACCGATGATAATGAAAACGAATCCGAAAAATAATTGGGTTCGTTTTTTGTTTGCATGTACATTGATATTTATATGTACATGAGACGCAGAGTTCTGCGGTTTAACAGACGATAAATCAAAATATGAAACCTAATATACCAACAATGAAAAACACCTAAAAACGCAGAAAAACGACCCGACAAAATAAACTGTTGGTTCGTTTCTTGTTGTCAACACGTTGGTATCACAGGGTTTGAAAACATTGCACAGTCCGAAAAATTCGTGTAGATTTCGTGTAGATCGAAAAACAAAACCCCGAAAGCATTGAAAACACAACACTTTCGAGGTATTCTGGTGGACGATAACAGACTTGAACTGCTGACCTCCCGCACGTCAAGCGGATGCTCTACCAACTGAGCTAATCGTCCATGAGACAAACAACAGTTTACCCCAAACGGATGTATTTGTCAAGACCGGATTTCACCGTCCCAACGCTTCTCCTGCGTGGTAAGAACTGCGGACTAAGGGGGCGGAGGCGACGAAGGCGAATCCCTTGGCACGGGCAATGTCGCCGTATCTGTCAAACTGTTCCGGTGTGATATAACTCTGCACCGGATAATGGGTGCGGGTGGGAGCCAGATATTGGCCGATGGTCAGAAACTCACACCCCACTGCCCGCAGGTCGTCAAACAGGGCGAGGACTTGTGCTTCCGTCTCGCCGAGACCCAGCATGATACCGGTTTTTGAACGGATGGCGGGGTCTGATGCCTTGATATTTTTGAGTACATCTAACGACTGCCGATAATCCGCCTGAGGCCGCACGGCATCGTAGAGGGCCGCCACGGTCTCCATGTTATGGCTGATCACGTCAGGCTTTGCGTCCGTGACTTGCCACAGAGCCTCTATATTCCCCTGAAAATCTGGAATCAGCACCTCTACTGCGGTCTGTGACGCTTCCTTCCGCAGTGCCCGAATGACCGCCGCAAACTGACCGGCACCGCCATCTGGCAAATCGTCACGGGTGACGGAGGTAATGACCACGTACTGTAGCCCCAACGCCGCCACCGCTTCCGCCACCCGTTGCGGCTCGTCCGGGTCTATGGGCTGGGGTGCGTCAAAGGTGACGTTACAAAATTGACAGTTGCGGGTGCAATTCGTGCCTAAAATCATGAAAGTCGCCGTCTTTTTAGAAAAACACTCCACATAATTGGGGCAGTTGGCCTCTCGGCAGACGGTGTTGAGGTTGCGGGCACGGAGCAGTTCTTCCACCACGTCTAAGTTGGGGTCATGGGTGTGTCGCACACGGAGCCATGGGGGTTTTTGTAACATAATAACCACCCTCCCCTATTCAAATAAGCAGGAGAGAAGTTGGTCTTTGGTAATCTCTCCCAGATAAGGTGTTGCGTCAATATCCGCTAGGGCCGCTGCCACCGATTCCGGCTGAAATGCCACGTTTTCCAATGCCTCTTCCAGCCCACGGATGGGTATCGTGCCCAGAAAATCGCCGCAGATAGAGCATTCCGTGATCGTCCCCTTGGCGATGTCTAAGAACACCTCCACCTTCCCTGCGGGAAAGCGGCAGCTGTTGCGGAAAGTAAACCGGGGTGTACGGCCTTCTGTCCACGCCGGGTTGCCGAATTTCTCGGCATAGATGCCCTCAATCGCTCGCCGGTCTGCCTCGGTCAAGGTGCAAGGTTTCATGCCCGGCCACTCTTCCGCCAACTGTTCTTCCAGCAAGGCCCAAAACTCCCCCGTAGAAACCGGGCGGGGCATATGCTCTCGCATGTTCGTTACCCGACTGCGGACAGAGGCGATGGCTTTGGATTGGATCTTCTCTGGATCCACTTGCAACACACGGGCCAACATGTCCAAGTCCGTGTCAAACAGGAGCGAACCGTGGGTACACACCCGCCCGTTTCGCACAAATTGGGCGATACCGCATACTTTTTTGCCGTCCACCAACAGATCGTTGCGCCCCTCTAGTTTGGCGGGAATGCCCAGCTTATTTAATGCCCGCACCATAGGCCCGGCGAAAGTTTCTCGTAAAATTTCTCGCGTGTCCTCCCCAGTTTGGGGCAGAATGAGGGTGTATAACAGCGTGCCCATATCCGTAAAAATCGTCCCGCCGCCACTCTGCCGCCGCACAACGTGGATGCCCGCCTCTTTTGCATAAGGAATGGAAATTTCCGCTTGTGCCACTTGATATGAGCCGAGCATGGCGGTGTTATCTGCCTGCCAAATCATAAACAGGGGCTCGTCTAAGGGGCGGTGCTCTGTGAAATATGTCTCCACGGAGAAGTGAAATGCGGCATCTGTACCCGGTGGTTTGATATATCGCAATGGGGTTGTCTCCTTTGGTTGGTGGGTTCTCAATGGTGCGGACGTTTCATCTCATGTCCACACTATCTAGTGTATCATATTTTCTGCGGCAAGACAATTCGCATCGTCAGCATATTATCTTCCTTACTCGCCGTCAGTTTCCCGTCCATTTGCGCTGTCAATTCCTTTGCAATGGCAAGGCCTAAACCGGTGTTTTTATTGCTGCGGGATGTATCAGACGTATAAAACCGTTCAAACATGTGCGCCACATCAATTTTGTCGAGATCATCCGCTTGATTGGCAATCTCAATCTGATTCCCCGTCAATCGAACACACAGATACGCCTTGCCGTGGATGCAAACATTTTTGAGCAAATTCTGCAACACACGCCGGAGCGCATCCGGGTCGCACTGGCAGACAACTGGCGTGTCCGGGATATCTATATCTACCCGGAAGCCTTTGTACTCTAACTCCCTGTGGGCCTCAGAAAGTGCATCCCGCAGGGTGTTTGCGATATTGACTTGCTGGATATCAAGGGTTGTATTCCCCTCGATAATCCGGGCAAACTCAAACAAATCACTCATAAGCACCCCGAGGTTGTCTAAACGCCCCCGGATGATTCCTGTATACTGCGCCCTTGTCGCCGGGTCAAGATCAGAGGCTTCCAGCATTTGCAGATAACCTCGTGCCGCGGTAAGGGGGGTGCGCAAATCGTGAGAAATGTTCGTAATGGCACGTTTGAGTTCGGTCTCGGTGCGCTGCGCCTCGAAATGGTCACGGCGGTTCTTTTTCAGCATGGCGTTGATACTCTGGATCAAGGACGAAACAGACCGGTCAAAGGTGCGGGTGACCAGCCGGGCATTGGTATCGATATATGCAATCTCTGACAGGTGTTCGCCCAATTGCCGGATATCGTTTTTGATCCGCATCAACCGGATTAGCAAAATGGCAAAGCCTATGGCCAAGAGGCCACAGGCTATCCACCACATCATCATCTCATCTCCGCCTTTCGTTTTCTCAACGTTCTTTTCCGTATGCCGGAACCTACAAACGATAACACTACCCCGGTAACAAGTGCCACAATTATGCGTGCGCTAACATCTGCATCCGCTATGTGGACTGTGTTACTGCCAATATCTAACGCCCACAGTGCCACCCACACCAGCCCTCCGGCTACAAGGCCAAGCAGTTCACCCAACAAAAAATTCTTCATCTTATTTAACCTCCGCCTTCCGCAGCAGGGTAATGCCAGCAATTGACGTTGCCAACAACCAGACCGCAATGACCCCAAAGCCGATCAGTATCGTGCGGCTATCTAACAGGTGGAAGGAAGCGAACCCTTGGATATTCGATAGCAGATCAAAATAGAGTACCCTAGAGGCATCGACATTGAATAAGGATGAAATCCAGTTGATGAGCGTGGGTATCATTAATATGCCAGCAAGTGCTTCTGTCAGCACATAAGGCTTCTTCAAGAGAAAGGACAGGAATATCATCACAGAGCAAAGCGCCAGTACGCCGACCATCTGTGCGCCCATCGCTTGGAGCAAGTTCATCCAATACCCCGGTACCGCATCACCAAAACCGAAGACGATAGTCGCCACCCCCATACCGGCACCGATATAGAACACGTACAGCAGAATGGAGAGTATTACCATAATGAGTAGCTTGGACACATACAACTTTGTCCGTGACATGCCCCAAGAGATATCATTTTTCATCGTGCCATCGGAAAAACTCGGCACGGAAACACAAAAGACAAAGGGAATCAAGGGAAGCGCGAACAGGAAATGTGCCAAATCCAACAATTGCCCCACATACATTGTGCCGCTCGTGTATTCGCCTGTGACGGAAATCGACCCATAAACCATCATGGCTACATGAAAGAGCGCAAGTGCCGCAAAGGGTGCGTAAGTGACCCAACTTTTTGAAATTCTATAAAAATCTGCACGAATTATATTCATCATGATTTTGTACCCCCGATCATCTTGGTATAGTAGTCTTCTAAGCTGTCGCCGACAACTTGAATGGATGCGACGCGAACGCCCGCTTGGCTGAGTTGGAAGCTAACTTCTGCCGGGTCGTCTAAGTAGGTATAGACCCGTAGCTCATTTTGCGACACCTGCTTATAGTTGGTGATATTCAGTGTCGTTTCCAGCACGGTGGCGGCCTTTGCGGTATCGTCTACGGTGATGGCCAGTGCGCGTTTGCACTCTTCGTGCAGTTCTGCTTCCGTTAGCGTTTTAATCAATCGCCCGTGGTGAATGATGGCGTATTTGTTTGCCACTTGCGCCAGCTCTGTCAAAATGTGGCTGGAGATAAGCATGGTGATGCCCTCTTGGCTGAGACGTTTGATCAGGTCACGCATCTCTACAATGCCTGTGGGGTCTAGGCCGTTGGTGGGCTCGTCTAAAATCAGGAAATCAGGATGACCGAGGATGGCCACGGCAAGGCCCAGCCGCTGTTTCATGCCCAGCGAGAAATTTTTGAATTTCTTCTTGCCCGTGTCTGTGAGCTGGACGATTCCCAACACTTCTTGGACTCTGTTCTTCTCCGTGATACCCCGTTGCAGGCGGTAGTATTCCAAGTTCTGCTCTGCCGTCAGATTTTGGAACAAAGCGGGCGTCTCGATAACCGAACCTGTGCGGGTTCTGGCGGCGGTCAGCTTTGCGGGTGTGGTTGCGCCAAATAGCTCAATTTGCCCACTGTCCGGCCGGGACATGGATGTAATCATCCGCATAAAGGTAGTTTTCCCCGCACCGTTTTGCCCGATGAGACCAAAAATGTCACCCTGTTCAATCTTCAGGCTCACGTTATCCACGGCAACTTTGCCGCCGTAGGACTTGGTTAGATTTTTTGTCTGTAATACTGTCATAGTTTGCTCCCCTTCTGTTTGAGTTGCATTTATTCTAACTGGGAAGTCTTGCTTATCTCTAAATTAAATCTTAAAAAAGTCTTAAACTTTATTCGCTCATTTTAAACCCGATGCCCCAAACAGTTTGAATATACTCCGTATCAGGGGATAAGGCGTGAAGTTTGCCTCGCAATTTGCTGATATGCACGTTGATGGTGTTGTCGTCACCCCAAAACTCACCGCCCCAGACACTCTCATACAGATTGTTTTTGGTGAATACCTTATTGGGGTGCGACATCATCAGCCGCAAAATTTCAAATTCACGTTTGGAAAGCCCTGCCTTTTTGCCGTCTACAAGGGCATCAAAACCATCTAGGTCAAGAACCATATCCTTGTGCCGAAGCTGCGCCATTTCCGATTTTGGAGGCGCTGCCCGGCGGAGTTGCACATCAATTCTGGCGAGCAATTCATTATTGTCAAACGGTTTCGCAATATAGTCGTCCGCACCGGAGCGCAACAATTGGGTTGTGGTTTCTTTATCTGTCCGAGCGGTCAGGACGATAACCGGAACAGATAAGCCCCCACGGATTTCTGCCAAAACCTCTTCCCCGGTCTTGCCGGGAAGCATCAGATCAAGCAAAACAAGAGAAAAGCCGCCCTGCGGCAGGAGCAACAGCGCTTCCGTACCAGAATAAGCGGCAATCGGTGCATAGTTATGTTGTTTTAATAGCTCACAAAGCATTTCGCTGATGTAAATATCATCTTCTATCACTAAAATTTTTTCCATGTGTCGATTTCCTTATTCGAGCATGTTTTGTTGCGGTCAGTATACCAGAAAACCCAAAACAAATCAACAATTACACACACTGACACATCAGCACATGCACCCCGCTGGAAAGCCGGTTCAACCCCGCTATCAAGTCCTGCCGCTCCGCCCCAAACGCAGCCACCGCAATTACTTCCGTCTCCCGGACGGCGGTACGGAGACAGTTGAGCAGCGCATACGCACGACCGAGGCCGGATGTCGGCAACGTCATAGCACCCACACTGAAATAACGGGCCGAGTTGTGAGACAGGTCTTGCACCTCGGCAAAACTAAGGCCGAATAGTTTCCCTTGTCGCAAGGGCTCCTCTAACACCTCACACCGGGCAATCTCTCGTAAAAATCCCAACAGGTCTTGCAAATCCGCCAAAAGTTCCGGGTTCGCCCCCATTGCCTCTAAGTCGCACTGGGTGAGTACCACTTGGGCTTGCAAGCTGTCCAACTTACCCCGAAGCATAATGCGGGGATGGCTTTTGTCCACCAGCGTATCCCCCAACAGATGGGTCTGATGCGGTAATTTTTCCATGAGGCACCTCCTTTGGTGTTTCCATTTTACTACATCCGGCGAGAAAATGGAACGTGGAATAACCCCAGCCAAACAAAAAGCAGGTTGCCTTAACCCCTAAAAAATGATACACTTAAAGGAAGAAAGTAGGGATTCATCCATGATAAACAAAACAGAACTCCTCCGCCGTGTCAACTGCCCGGCGCAATTCCTCGGCAGGAATGGCATCCAAATCACAGAAATCGGCGACGGTACCGCCAAGGGCCAAATGGAAAACATCCCAGCCACTCAGAACCTGCTCGGTAACATCCACGGCGGGGCGTTGTCTACCTTGGCGGACGCTGTGGCGGCCATGGCGGTGTGTAGTTCAGGTCAGGTGTATGTGACCATCCACAACACCATGGAATATCTCCGCACGGCAGGCCCCGGCCCGGTTTTCTGTGAGGCACGGGTGCGAAAAGCGGGACAAACCATTGCAGTGAGTGAAGCAACCATTACAGACTCCGGCGGCAGAGAGATTGCCATCGGCACCTTTTCTTTTTGTAAGACAGATCATATCATTCCAAAATAGGAGAACCCCAGATGAAACAAGACCAATTTTCCCGCACCCGCGCTTTAATCGGCCAAGGAGCCATGGAGCGACTGGCAGAGAGCCATGTGGCCATCTTCGGCCTCGGCGGCGTAGGCGGACACACGGCGGAGGCTTTGGCTCGTTCCGGGGTGGGAGAGTTGAGCCTGTTTGACGACGACCAAATTTGCCTCACCAACCTAAACCGCCAGATTATTGCCACCCACAAGACCGTAGGGGCTTTTAAAGCGGACACCATGGCAGAGCGGATTTTGGAAATCAACCCCAACGCCAAAGTACACCCCCACCGGGTATTCTACGGCCCGGAGGTGGCAGAGCAGTTCGACTTGGCCCAATATGATTATGTGGTAGACGCCATTGATACGGTGACGGCAAAGCTAGAGCTAGCTGTCCGTGCCTATGGGGCGGACACCCCCATCATCTGCGCCATGGGCACGGCCAATAAGCTAGACCCCACCGCCTTTGTGGTAACAGACATTTTCGACACGGAAAGCGACCCCTTGGCCCGGGTTATGCGGCGAGAGTTGCGAAAGCGGGGGATAGAACATCTCCGGGTGGTCTACTCCAACGAACCCGCAAAAAAGCCAGTGGAGGACTTGGCGAAGGCCTGTCGGCAAAACTGTATCTGTCCGGCCGATGTGGCCCGAACATGCACCAACCGCCGTCAAATACCCGCCTCTAGTGCCTTTGTGCCCGGTGTGGCGGGACTGATTTTGGCCGGAGAAGTGATAAAAGCATTGATTGCCGATGTCTAGTCGTGGTAAGATAAAAGAATTAGAAAACAGAGGAGAGCGACCATGAAGCTATATAACACCCACACAGGGCAAAAAGAAGCATTTATCCCCATCGAGCCGGGGAAAGTGAAACTATATGTCTGCGGGCCTACGGTCTACGACTTTATCCATGTGGGCAACGCCCGTCCCACGATTCTGTTCGATGTGTTGCGGCGGTATTTAGAATACCGGGGCTATGATGTGACCTTTGTGCAAAATTTTACTGATGTAGATGACAAGATCATCGACCGGGCCAACCGGGAAGGGTCTACTATGGCGGAAATTTCTGAGCGGTTCATTGCAGAATATTACACGGACGCAGAAGGGTTGGGCGTCCAAAAGGCCACCTTCCACCCCAAAGCCACAGAGCAGATGGATGGGATTATTGCGGCAGTACAGACCCTGATTGACAAAGGATTCGCCTATGAAGTACATGGGGACGTGTATTTTCGCACGGCTAAGTTTGAACCCTATGGCAACCTCTCCGGTCAACAGTTAGATGACCTGCTTGCCGGAGCCAGGGTAGATGTGAACTCTGGGAAAGAAAGCCCCATGGACTTTGCCCTCTGGAAGTCGGCGAAGCCCGGTGAGCCATCTTGGCCCTCGCCTTGGGGGGATGGGCGGCCCGGTTGGCATATTGAGTGTTCCGTCATGGTGAACCGGTATCTGGGCAAGACCATTGACATTCACGCCGGCGGACAGGATTTGACCTTCCCCCACCACGAGAACGAGGTGGCCCAGTCGGAGGCGTTAAATGACTGTAAGTTTGCCAATTACTGGATGCACAATGGGTTTTTGTCCATTGACAACAAGAAAATGTCGAAAAGTCTCGGCAATTTCTTCACCGTCCGGGATGCGGCGGCGGCGTATGGGTACGACACCATTCGTATGTTCATGCTCATGAGCCATTACAGAAGCCCATTAAACTATTCCGGTGAGATTTTGATGCAGGCCAAGGCCGGGCTGGAGCGGCTGTATACAGCGGTGGAGAATTTGGAATTTTTGGCTAAAAACGCCGAACACACCGCTCTTGCCGAGGAAGAGCAGACGATCTTAGACGGCCTTGCTCAGTACAAAGACCGTTTCATCCAAGTTATGGATGACGATTTCAATACCGCCGATGGCGTGGCCGTTATCTTTGAACTGGTGCGGGAGGTGAACTCTGCCACTGCCGCCGATAAAACGCCCTCAAAGCCATTTGCAGAAGGGTGCCTTGCTGCCATTCGAGAGCTTGCGGATGTGCTTGGGTTGTTATATGCCTATGGCGGTGAGGAAGTGTGTTTGGACACGAAGGTAGAGGGTTTGATTGCGGCCCGCCAACAGGCCCGTACGGACAAAAACTGGGCAGAGGCGGATCGGATTCGGGATGAGCTGAAGGATATGGGGGTTTTGTTGGAGGATACACCGCAGGGGGTTAAGTGGCGGCAGGTGTAAGAGGTATCCCGGCCCTTCTCTTTGTCAAGGATAAATACCCAATAAAGCGAAAAATCCCACAAGGCTTGTAACATTGCCTTGTGGGATTTGGCCTGTATCTCGCCCACCACGCTATAGAGCAGGAGCGGATTGTCTGCTCCTAGCCCATACTTACGTTGTAAGCAATGAGCTTGCGGTAAAATCAACCCAATATATTTTTCAAATCCGCTTCTGGTGTGGAGATGGGCGTAAGGCCGAACCGTTCTACCAGTACGTTTAATATGTTAGGCGATAGAAACGCCGGCAAACTCGGACCGATGTGGATATTCTGGATACCAAGGGCGAGCAGAGACAGAAGGACGCAGACCGCTTTCTGCTCATACCAAGACAGCACTAAGGTCAACGGCAGTTCGTTTACGGAACAGTCAAACGCTTTTGAGAGGGCAATGGCAACTTGAATTGCACTATGCGAATCATTGCATTGCCCCATATCCATCAGGCGGGGCAGACCGCCAATCTCGCCTAAGTCGAGATCGTTGAATCGATATTTGCCACAAGCCAGTGTGAGGACAATCGTATCTTTCGGTGTCCGCTTTACAAACTCGGTGTAATAGCTTCTGGTAGGCTTTAACCCATCGCATCCGCCCACGAGGAAGAAGTGCTTGATTGCATCGGCTTTTACCGCATCAATCACGGTATCTGCCACGGATAGTACCGTATTCTTTGCAAAACCAGTCATCAGCGTATCGCCGCCGTTGATTCCGGACATGTTATGTAGTTCTTTGTAGCCACCAAGCTCTAGGGCTTTTTCAATCACAGGCGTGAAATCCTTATCTTCACCAATATGCACCATACCCGGATATGCCACAACCGAAGTGGTAAATACACGATCCGCATAGCTTGCCTGCACAGGACGAATACAGTTTGTGGTGAATAAGACAGGTGCGGGAATGTTCTCAAACTCTGTCTGTTGGTTTTGCCACGCCGTGCCGAAATTCCCCTTTAGGTGTGGATATTTTTTCAATTCGGGATACCCATGTGCCGGGAGCATTTCACTGTGCGTGTAGATATGGATACCCTTGTCTGCGGTCTGCTCTAAGAGCAGTTTCAGGTCATGCAAATCGTGACCGGAGATAACGATAAACGGGCCGGGTTCAATGTTGCAACTTACTTTGGTTGGGACAGGGTTCCCATACGCCCCTGTATTTGCGTCATTGAGCAGTTCCATACACGCTAGGTTTACGCTGCCCAGCTCCATGACGAGCGCCAACAATTCATCGGCCGTTTTTTCTTCACCGATGGCGGCTAACCCCTTGCAGAAAAAGGCATTGACCGTTTGATCCGTTTTGCCAAAAGCATACGCATGGTGTGCATACGCCGCCATGCCTTTCATCCCGAACAATAACAACGACTTCAATGCGCGAATATCCTCATTATCATCCCACAAGTGCATCATGTCGTAGGCCGCATAAGGACAGGCCGAGGTGCAGTCAACCAACTTTTCCTTTTCTGCTTGGACACGTTCCATCTGCACGCGGATGGATGCATCGTTGTAGTTTACATTGGTAATGGTGGTAAACAGGCTGTCAATGATGATTGTACAAGTGCGCTCACTTGGCGTAGCGGCACCGCCCTCAATGGCTCTTGCAAGGCCAATTACTTCTCCGATGAGCAGGTCTTGCAGATTGGCGGTATCGGCATTTTTGCCGCATACACCGCCAACTGTGCAGCCTGTTCCTCCAGCAGTTTGCTCACATTGGAAACAAAACATTTTCATTTTCTCGTCCTCCTAATTTTTTATAATCCTACCATCTGTTGAGATGGTTACGATCTGCCACGGTACCATCTTCCCGCAATTTTGCAGGGCTGTTTTTACTGCATTCTCAATCCCGCTACAACAAGGGACTTCCATCCGAACCGCCGTTACAGATTTGATTTCATTCTGCGCTATGATGGCGGTCAGCTTTTCGGCATAGTCGCCCTCATCTAGCTTTGGACATCCGATGATGGTAATCTTGTTCTTCATGTACTCTGCATGGAAATTGCCATAGGCATAGGCGGCGCAGTCCGCCGCAACAAGTAAATTGGCGTTATGGAAATAGGGTGCATTGATTGGTACAAGTTTAATTTGTACCGGCCATTGTTGCAGTTGGGTTTGGGCGGCATCTGTTTGTCCCTGCGCCGGTTCGGGGGGATTTTCACGTTTGAGCGTCTTTGAATTTGTGCCGGGACACCCACAGGCCAATGTTTCAGGTTGTATGTTTTCTGTATGAGGCGTTGCAACGGTTATTTCGATTTCTCGCTCCTCAAAGCTGATCGCCCCTGTTGGACAGACAGGCAAACAGCGCCCAAGTCCGTCACAGTAATCCTCACGCAGTACCTTTGCCTTCCCGTCCACCATGCCAATTGCTCCCATGTGGCAGGCGGCGGCACATGCGCCACAGCCATTACACTTGCTTTCATCAATTGTGATAACTTCTTTCTTCATCGTGTTCCGTCCTTTCGTCTTGACTTGTTGAGATTAATATACTACAATAAACACATTCATTCCGTTGTAAATGCAACAAAGGAGCATCTTGTGCAAAAAATTTTTGAAGTGGCAAAAAATAATCCCTTATTTCAAGGAATCGCATGTGGCGATTTCGAGCCCATGCTACAATGCTTGTCCGCTAGGGTGGGTAGATATGCCAAAGATGATATAATCCTGTTATCCGGCGACCCTGTGCATGTAGCGGGATTGGTTTTATGCGGCAATATCAAAATTATAAAGGAAGATATCAGTGGCAACAGTACTATTTTGGCCAGCCTCACCGCCTCGGAGTTATTTGGGGAGGTGTTTGCTTGCGCCGAAGTATGCCACAGCCCTGTTACCATACAAGCTACAGAGGAAACTGAAATCTTGTTTCTGGATAGTGGTAAAATTTTGACAACATGTAGTGAAGTATGCCTTTTCCATGCAAGGCTCATTAAAAATATGGTGAGGTTACTTGCACACAAAACACTCATGCTCAACCAAAAGATTGAAATTCTCTCTAAGCGGACAACGCGAGAGAAACTGTTTTGCTTTTTTGACTATCAAAGAGGGGCAAAAAGAAAATTTAGACTACCCTTTAATCGTGAAGAAATGGCAACTTATCTCTGTGTTGATCGCAGTGCAATGTCGAATGAACTCTGTAAAATGAGGGATGAAAGACTGATTCGATTCCACCGGAATGAATTTGAGATATTGTAATTTTACCCTATGCCAGAAGTCTTTGAGCACATTTCAATAGAACACCCCACTGGTGGCCCCACCGCCCTTGACCATTGGGGTTTCGAGTACGATTACATCTGGCGTGAGGGTTTTTGCACCAGTGCGGGGTATAAGGTGCAAAACCGTCGTCACTCTGCCCTTGACCTTGGGGGTACATAGGGGCGCAGCCCCTGTGTTTCTTTTGCTTCTTTGCGAAACAGCAAAGAAGGCCCGTCCGGCAGGACAAAACAAGCTGGCGGCTTGCGCCGAGATAGAATCGGCGGAACGCCGAACAGGAAAGGTCAAAGACCGGGACACACAGGAACATACCCCCTATAATGTGTCCAACAGACACAACCAAAGAGGATCCCCCATGAAACACCTAACTTTCACCCCCGACCAACAAACAGCCATCACCGACCACGGCGGCGACTTGCTTGTCTCTGCCGCGGCCGGTTCCGGTAAAACTCGTGTGCTGGTGGAACGGCTCTTAGAACAAATTGAGGCCGGTGCCAACCTGAGCGAATTTCTCATCATCACCTTCACCCGAGACGCCGCCGCCGAACTTAAAGGCCGCATCCTGCAAGAGATTACCCGCCGGGAAGGGGTTTCCCCCTCCCGCCATCTGCGGCGGCAGAGTGCCTTGGTCTACAACGCCGATATCGGTACCATCCACGCCTTTTGCGGCAAACTGGTGCGAGAATATGCCCATGTTTTGGGTCAGAGCCCCGATTTCGCCACGGCGGATGAACATGAAGCCAAGTTACTGCTGGGGCAGGTTTTAGAGGACACGCTAGAAGCCCGGTATGCCGCCATAGAGGACTATCCCGGCTTTTCTGACCTTGCGGACATGGTATCCACCGGACGGCGTGACCAAGTGCTCCTCGATACGGTGCTGGATGTCTATCACAAGTTACGCAGTCACCCTTATCCTGACCAATGGGCGGCGGAGCGGTTGGCAGAGTTGACCACTACCGGCCTGATTGATGCCGGGGAGACGCCTTGGGGGGCGTACCTTTTAGATGGTGCCGCCCATGCCGCCGACTATTGGCTTCGAGAGATGGCCGCCGCCAAGGAGGAATTTCTAGGAGACAGCATTTTCGACAAAGCTTACGGCCCCAGTTGGGACGAGACATTAGGCGGCCTCGCCCGATTTGTGGTAGCGGCGAAAAAAGGATGGGACGAGGCCACCGCTGCCAGTGAAATACCCTTTCCCCGCCCGAAGCCGGTATCGGGGAGCGAGTATGACGCATACAAAGACCTGCGCCGCCGGTGTAAAAGTGCCATGGATAAGCTGACGGCGGGTTTTGGCCTGTCCTCTGCTGACTTGTTTGAGGACATCGCCGCTGTCCGCCCGGCATTGACGGCACTAATTGCATTGGTACAGGACTTAGACCGAGCCTATCAAAAAGAAAAAGCCCGCCGGGGCCTGTTGGATTTTTCTGACCTAGAGCATCTGGCTGTCCGCCTCTTAGTTGACCCGGACACGGCTGCGCCCACTCGGACGGCGATGGAGCTTGCCCCCCGGTATCGGGAGATCATGGTGGACGAGTTCCAAGACGTGGCAGGGATTCAGGATATTATTTTCCGGGCCTTATCAGAATGCGGCCCCCGGCGGTTCCTAGTGGGGGACGTGAAACAGTCCATCTATCGGTTCCGCTTGGCAGACCCCTCCATCTTCTTGGGCTATTACCGCCGATTCCCACTGGCCGAAGATGCGCCAGAAGGACAGGGGCGTAAGGTGCTGTTGGGGAAAAACTTCCGTTCCCGTCCCGGTGTCTTGGAGGCGGTGAACTTTCTGTTCCGCCGGATTATGTCTGTCCCCTTCGGCGAGATGGCCTATGGTGATGATGAGGCCCTGTATCCCGGTCTTGCAGAGGCCCCGACCGACACCCCGGCGGTGGAGTTGGATATTCTGGACACCCAACATTTGACCAAAGACGGTACTGACGAAAAAGAAATGGCTAGTGCCCGCCATGTGGCGGCGAGAATCCGTGTCATGCACGAACAAGAAGGTTATGCCTGGGGCGACTTTGCCATTTTATTCCGTGCCACCACAAAAGTGGGGCAATATGAAAAGGCCTTGGAAGAAGTGGGTATCCCCGTGGCAAAATCCGGCGGTGGTCACTTTTTCTACACCCCGGCGGTGGCAACCCTAGTGTCGCTTTTGACGGTAATTTTAAACCCGCTAGAAGACGTTCACCTTATCGGTCTGCTTCGCTCGCCTCTGTTCGGCTTCACCCCGGACGAGTTGGCACAGATTCGGTTGCGTGACCGTGGAACGTCCTTTTTTGAAGCGTTGGAACTTGCCGCCGGGACGTGTGATAAATGTGCCCGGTTTATCCAAACCCTCACCCGCTATCGGGACGAGGCGGCGGATATGCCTATCGACCGGTTTCTCTGGTATCTCGTGCAAGACACAGGGGCCATGGGCATCTTTGGTGCACAGACGGATGGTGAAATTGCGTTACAAAACATCCATGCCTTGCTCAACTACGCCGGGGCCGCCAACCAGCGGGGGTATCGCAGTTTGTTTGACTTCGTGACCCTGTTAGAAAAGCGCATTGAGCACGGCGATGCACTTTCTGTCCCGTCCCCCCAAGGGGCAGCGGATGCGGTGACGATTTTGACGGTACATAAATCCAAAGGATTGGAGTTCCCCGTGGTCGTGTTGCCGGAGCTGTCGAAATCGTTTAACTTCCGGGATAAAAGCGGGCAGATTTTGGTTCATCCCATACTGGGTCTCGGTACCATGCGGCGGGATTTAGAGCGGAAGATCAGCTATTCCACTCTCGCCCGAAACGCCATTGCTAGAAAGCTAGAGCAAGAGATGAAGGCAGAAGAACTCCGGGTTCTCTATGTTGCCATGACCAGAGCGGAGGCACGGCTGATTCTGGTTGCGGAGTGTAAGGACACAGAGGCCACCTTAGACAAATTGGCCATCGGTGCAGAAAACCCTGTGTCACCCTATGTACTGGAGACAGAAAATAGCTGGGCAAAATGGATTCTGTTAGCGGGGCTGTCCTCCGCCAATCCGCCGTGGCAGGTGAACCAAATCGTTTGTCAGCCCGGCGTAACATCGGGGATATACGCAGAGAACATACCACAACCCCACACACTGCCCGCCCACCGCACAGAACCGCCAGCGGCGTTTATCCGCCAGATGGAATACGCCTACCCTCACCCGGAGGCGATAGACTTGCCCAGCAAACTCACTGCCACCGCCTTAAAAGGCCGCACCCTTGACCGAGAAGCGAGCGAAGATGCCGAGGGATATCAAACACCCAAACGCGTCCCCATCTTCCGCCGCCCAGGGTTTGTGGAGGCGGATCGCCCCCTCACCCCTGCCGAACGGGGAACGGCCACTCACCTTGTCATGCAGTATATTGATTTTCAGCGGTGTACGAGTTTTGCAGAAATCCAAACTGAAATTGCCCGCCTCACCAAAGCGGGTCATATCACCCCTCACGCCGCCCATGCGGTGGATCCGGAGATGATCTGGCAGTTTTTCCAAAGTCCTCTGGGTCAGCGGGTGTTGACCGCAACGCATCTCCGGCGGGAGTTTAAGTTCTCGCTCTTGGCTCCGGCGGCGGCTCTGTTACCCGGTGCTGGGGGGGAAGAGATTTTGCTCCAAGGGGTCATTGATTGTTATTTAGAAGAGCCGGATGGGATCATCGTGTTGGATTTTAAGACCGACCATGTTCCGGCAGGGGGGATCTCCGCCAAGGCGGAGGAATATAAAGGGCAGATGCAGGCGTATGCGTATGCTTTAGAGCGGATTACGGCGATGCCAGTGAAGGAGCGGGTGCTTTATTTCTTTGCGGTTGGGGAGGGTGTTTCTGTTTAGTGGAGGTGTGTTTGTGTTGGCTTTTGTCGGCGGCAGCTTGTAGGGGACGTGCCCCTGTGCGTCCCGGCCCTTGACCTTTTCTTTCGGCTTGCGCCGATTTTATCTCGGCGTGCACCGCCAACTGGTCGTGTCCTGCCGGACGGGCCTTCTTTGCGGTTTCGCAATATAACTGTACAATGTAACCGCTGTCTGTGATTAGAGTTTCCACTCAATCTGTATGCTCTCGCTGGTGGCGTTTACCCTAGTGAGCAGTCCACCCGCAACGATGCGCTTGTCCTCAAAGCTAAGGCTGTCCCAATTGTTGAGATGGTTGGTAATCTGCTCCATCTGTGCCGTGGACATGGCCTGTGTGGTTGCGTCTGCAATGTTGGATAACAGGGCTTGCCGCTTGGCATCCAGTTCCTCAATCATGCTGTTGGCGTAAGATAGCAACGTGGCGTTAGCACCTGTCAGGGTTCCGAGCAGTTGCTTAATCTCATGTTCCACTTGCACCAATTCCACATTGAGGGCGGTCAGCTTCGGGTTCGCTTTCGTGGTGCCGCTGGATAACGTTTGGAATATGCCCAGCTTTTCTTGCATAGCCCCATAGATGACTTGCTCTACCTGACGTACCGAAAGGGTACCGCAGCCTGTGCAAGCCTTGCTGTCCGTGTGTTTGCGACAGCGGAAATGGATAGTGGGCCGCTTGTGGGCAACCACATTCAACGCCGCCCCACACTGTCCGCACTTAATCTTTCCGGCAAGCCATGTGTGCTTTGCCTTCTTCGTGCTTCCAAAGGCGGAGTTTTGCATCAACTTCTTCCGACAAGCAAGCCAAATGTCCGATGGGATGATACCCTCATGGGGTGCCATGACAAGAACGTGGTTCTTAAAATTGGTATACTTTCCCTCTGTCACATCACGGCCCTTGTAGAAATAGCAACCGTTGATACCGTTGAAGTCCGCCACATCATTCACAACATCTGCTCCCTGCGACTTGTAGAACTCATAGACATCCAAATCTGCTTGCACATAAACCGGATTCCGTAACAGATACGACACCGCAGTACGTTGTAACGGCTTGCCGTTGAACAAGATACCATGCTCCACGAAGTAACGAGCAATGTCGCCAAACGAAATACCGGACTGGGCATACATCTCAAACATGAGTTTGACATGTGCCGCAGTCTCCGGGTCTGCCACTAGCTTCTTGCAGTTCACGCCTGCAATGACAGTAGGTTCCAGCTTGTACCCATACGATGCACGGCCACCGGCTCGGAACCCTCTTTGGCACCGGGCGTAATAGGCATCTGTGATACGCTTTTGGATGGTCTCTCTCTCCAATTGTGCAAACACAATACAGATATTGAGCATTGCCCGGCCCATTGGGGTGCTGGTGTCAAACTTCTCTGTAGCGGACACGAACTCTACATTGTGCCGCTGGAATAGCTCCATCATGTTTGCAAAGTCGATAATGGAACGGCTGATGCAGTCTAGCTTGTAGACAACCACTCGGCTAATCTTGCCTTGCTCAATGTCTCGAACAAGTGCTTGAAACTCCGGCCGCTCTGTGTTCTTCCCGGAAAAGCCCCGGTCAACGTACTCTTTGCATTGCCCTCCCTTTAGTTCGTGCTTGCAAAAGTCAATCTGGTTCTCAATGCTGATACTGTCTTTGCGGTCACCAGATTGCCTTGCGTAGATTGCATCTATTTGATGATTCATTCATAGCTCCTTTTCCATGTAGAAAACGGGAGCTAACCTACAGGCGTATTATACCACGGTTAGCCCCCGGATGGCAACGCCGGATTATGACCCGGTGCCTATATATTTACGGAACACGCCGTACAGCGTAGCTTCGGCCTCCCGCTTGCGCTGGGCGTGTTCTTTGGGTGTAAGTATGGGAGTTAAATGCTCCATAGTGATGGTGCTACTCCCCAGTGGTACTGCTTGGACTTCTCGCTTGTATTGGGTTTTGTTTTCTATGGTGTTACCTGCCTTTCCATTGTCACTTCATTTGCTTTGTATTTATCTGGGGTGCTTACCGCCCCCAGACCCCCGGCCCACCAGACAGGACATGTTAGCCCAAAGGACGGACTAACATGTCCCATCTGGTTTTGGTACATACGGAAAGGGGTGACCGATATGAACAGGCCCCCTAAAAACGGACATTGCGAAAAAGGGACTCCTGATGTAGAATGAAAAACTACGTTAGGAGTCATTTTTATGAAGAATCAATATGGACATCTCATACTTGAGAAAGTATT
>WRBE01000046.1 GCA_009779845.1 Oscillospiraceae bacterium | reverse complement strand
TTCAAGGAGGTCGACTGCGCCCTCTGCCTGTCGGAACCTATTATCCCATCTTGACGACAAGATAACAAGTTTTCATTCGATGTTCTTGTGAAAAACACCGTAAATACATTATACGAGGTGGTGATACGTCCCAAGGCAAAGGCGGCAGGGGTAGCTTTGGCACAAAAGCAGAATAAACCACCAGAGGTGAAATAACAGGCTAGGTAGATGCGGTTTATGCAGACATTAGGGGAATAGGAAAGAGTAAAAATAAGCAGACACCGCCGCATTCCGAAAACAGGAATGCGGTGGTGAACTTATAGTGGCTGCCGCCAAATGCCGAGGGCGCATCCTCTGCGAAGGGCAAGAGCAAAGCACCGAATGCACTCTCCCACAATTCAAAGATTTTTCGCCAATTGTAATCTCCCTATTGCTTTTTCCACCATATATGGCTTATACTTATAGTATAAGATATGAAAGCAGAGGTATTCTTCTAGTGAAACGACTTCTATTATTTCTGGTATTACTTGCACTGGTTTTCACACTCCCCATGGCATTTGCCGCAGATGAGGCGAAAATCAGCGTATTCGAGGTGGAACCTTCTCCCGGGGCAAACTATGATGGGTATCTGGTTCACCTCCGTCCGGGCGTTTCTCCTGGGCCGCACATCTCGCCGCTCCGGCTTGGCATTGAGACGGAAGAGATTGTGGACAACCTGTTTGTAATTGACTGTTTAGAAGATGCGGCACTGCTCTGGCACGAAGGGCAGATTGCTTACATCGAGCCAAACTATGACATTGTGCTGTTCAATGCCCCCAATGACCCCCTGTTCCCTTATCAGTGGTGCATGAACTTCGTCAACGCCTCCGCCCTCTGGGACTTGGGTATGACCGGGCGTGGGGTGCGGGTTGCTGTCATCGACAGCGGCATCCACCGCTACCATGAGGATTTCAATCAGACCCGTATTGCCCAAGGCTTTAACTACATCGACAATAATACCGATACCCGCGACCCACAGGGCCATGGCACTCAAGTGGCAGGTGTCATTGCTGCGATGCGAAACAACCACTTAGGCTTAGCCGGACTGCTCTGTGAAGTTACCATCATCCCCCTCCGTGTTCTTGACTCCGGTCGAGGCACTGTGGGCCATGCCATCCGCGCTATTTACGGTGCTGTGAATGATTTTGATGCCCATGTCATCAACATGAGTTTCGGTTTAGACCGCTCCGCCACCAGCCAGGCTTTAGAGAATGCCATTAACTACGCTGATGCCCACGGGGTCATTCTTGTGGCCGCGGCTGGGAATCACGGTACCGATGATTTAATTTTCCCCGCATCCTTCCCCAACGTGATTAGCGTGGGTGCTGTGGATCAACACGGGAATGTGCCCAGTTTCTCTCAGCGTAACAGAACCCTCACGGTCACTGCCCCCGGTGACGGGCTTTTGACATTGCACAACATTGGAACATCTAGCTACAACACAAATGCCCGGGGCACCAGTTTCGCCGCCCCCTTCGTAGCCGCCATGGCGGCCGCCGCCCGGGTGCTAGACCCCAATATGACCACCGCACAGTTCCAAGATGTACTTATCCAATCTGCTGTCCACCGGGGCCCGCCGGGATTCAATACCCTGTTTGGTCACGGTACCGTGGATTTTGAGCGGTTCTTAGCGGTAATGATCCCCGGTCAGTTTATTGACGTCACTGGCCACTGGGCTTATACAAGCATCCTCAACGTAGTGGACTTGGGTCTGTTTACAGGCACCTCCGGCTGGCAATTTTCACCGAACATGCCCATGAGCCGTGCTATGTTCGTCACGGTACTGGGTAGGCTATATACACGCACCGGCGGCCATGTCCCGAATCAGAATGACCCCTTTCACGACACGGTAAACGACAGTTGGTACAGCCGCTATGTGGGATGGGCCGCAAACAACAGCATTGTCGTCGGCACCGGGGGGAATCGGTTCTCGCCCACCGGCCATGTGACCCGTCAAGAAGCTGCCACCATCCTAGCCCGATTCACAACGTATATTGGGACGGACACTACAGGCGACCCATCGGCACTCTACACCTTTGTTGACCACGGCACCGTTGCCTTCTGGGCCCGTGGGGCCATGGCATGGACGGTAGAGCAGGGTCTCATCTCCGGTGTCCCTCAGGAGGGCGCACTGGCCTTACAACCCTTGCATGACTCGTCCCGGGCACAGGTTGCGGTGATTTTAGAGCGATTTATTGACGCGCTGGAACTTGAGTTGACCCCCGGCGGCGCTGCATTGGACTGGGCGGCGTAGTATGCGTATCCATCGCACACTTCACGACTCGATTGTAGACGGGCCGGGGTTGCGATTTGTGGTATTTACCCAAGGTTGCCCCCATGCCTGTCCAGGGTGCCACAACCCGGACACCCATGACCCCATGGGCGGCAAGGATATCCCGGTGGAAGACATTATCGCAGATATGAAAAAAAACCCCCTCACCGATGGCCTGACCCTCACCGGGGGCGAACCCTTCAACCAGCCGGAGGACTGTGCCAAATTGGCTCATGCCGCCCGAGCTGCGGGACTGAATGTCTGGTGCTACACCGGTTGGACGCTGGAAGCGTTGCAAACGATGCCAACAGCCCAAGTGCTGCTCCGGGAAATTGACGTTTTAGTCGATGGCCCCTATGATAAGGCCCGCCGCAACCTGAATCTACAGTGGCGAGGCAGTGAAAATCAGCGAATCATTTACCTGTGACAAAACCTAAAATATCAACATCCCCTAGAGAGAACCCTCTCTAGGGGATGTTCTTGTCACATTTCCATGTTACCGCTCAAATTCAAAGCGGTCAATCAATCTTTGCAAAATAGTGGCATATTGCGCCCTAGTTGCAGTGCCGTCCGGCATCAATGCTCCCCTATCGCCACGGACAAGTTCGTGGTAAACGGCCCAGCGCATGGCATCTTCGGCCCAGCTGCTTGTCAGCGCATAGTCCGAGAACTCATCTAAGCTTGCCGTATCCGGGACATCCCTGTCATATCCCTTATACCCGGCATAACGATAGAGCATGGTTGCCAATTGTTCACGGGTGATATTGCCGCTGGGGGCAAACCGACTACCGCCGATACCTGTAACAATTCCGTTTTGGTTCGCCCAAATCACGGCCTCACTGTACCATCTGCCCGCCGGGACATCATTGAAGGTCGGCTCAAATTCCACATCCGGCTCCCCTTCCATACGATAGAGCACCGTTACAGCCGGATTTGTTGCATTCGCTGGCGCAACGGTGGCGGCCAATGGGAGGGTTTGCCCAACCGTCAGGTTGCGTGTGGCCTCTCCGGCGATGGTCACGCCTGTTACTGCAACCGGGGGTGCTGTGGCTGCTGCCACGGTTACGGCAACGGTTGCCCTATGGCCTCCGTCTGCTGTTGTCACCGTGATTGTCGCAGTACCGGGGGCCACTGCGGTAATCTGTCCGCTTGCATTGACCGTTGCAATAGCTGGGTGGCTGGATGCCCATGTTACAGCCGGATTTGTTGCATTCGCTGGCACAACAGTGGCGGCCAAATGGGAGGGTTTGCCCGACTGTCAGGTTGCGTGTGGCCTCTCCGGCAATGGTCACACCTGTTACTGCGACCGGGGGTGTTGTGGCTGCTGTTACGGTTACGGTGACGCTTGCCCTATGGCCTCCGTCTGCTGTTGTCACCGTGATTGTCGCAGTACCGGGTGCCACGGCAGTAATCTGTCCGGTTGCATTGACCGTTGCAATAGCTGGGTTGCTGGATATCCATGTTACAGCCGGATTTGTTGCATTCGCTGGCGCAACGGTGGCGGCCAATGGGAGGGTTTGCCCGACTGTCAGGTTGCGTGTGGTTTCCCCGGCAATGGTTACACCTGTTACTGGTACACGAGGCGGGGGCGGCGGAGTGCCGATTGGTACAAACACAGCTTCTATTTCCACATCAACCGCAGGGGTTGGCATGGTAAAATATGCCCATCTTGAAGTGGGGTTGGCAATCGTAACATCGCCGGAAATTACGTCCCAGCGCACGAACTCATTGCCGCTTCGGGCCGAAGCACTCAGCGCTACTATGCCTCCAGCCAACTCTATCCGCGGTTGGCCGGGCCAAGCCCAGCCCAAATCTGGGTTGTTTACATTGACTGTCACGATTCCCGCATCAAACCCGTCCAGCAACCGAAACACCGCTTGTATCTTCACGTCAACCGCAGGAGCCAGCATAGTAAAATATGTCTCAAGCGAAGTGGGGTCGGCAATGGCCACATTGCCGGAGAGCACCTCCCAGCGTACAAATTCAGTGAGAGGGACATTGATGCTACCATACTCGTCACACCATTCCCATCTACTACTGGGCACAGCTTCCAGATTTACTCTATCTCCGGCTAGTGCGGCCAGTGCCGTATCTGAGTGAGGGTACGCAATCCACCCGAAAGCGGGATTATTTACATTGACTATCACCCGCCCGGCATCATCCCGCACCCGGAATATCGGCTCTAAAAAAACATCGCTATTCGGCATGGGAAAAGTTGCGTTGGGTGCAGTAGGATTATTCAAGGTAACATCGCCGGAGGTTACATTCCAACGCACAAACTCAAATCCGCGTTGCGGCGTTGCATTTAATTGCACTGTCTCACCCGGTACTGGGCGCACGTTGGAAGCCGAACCCCAGCCGACCCAAATATCCTCATCTGCATCATCTGCAAGACGGCCTCCACCTACGACCACGCCCCAAGGGTTGTTGGTGGGCGGCGTAGTGGCATCGTCCCAAAGCCACAGGCGCAATGACGCATATGGTGCCGGGGAGATGTCAAAGCTGTTGGGGTAACGTACAGTAAATGTATACTGTCCCGTTTGCAGATGAAACCGAGCATCTCTGGTAAATCTTGCGTTATTCTCAATCTCAATGGGCACAACCTCATTCCCTTGGGCATTGAGAATGCGAAATGCCATTAAATCCTCGTCCCATAGGCCCCAGTCAGAGCTATCTTTCACACGAAACGTATACTCACCGGCCACATCCACAAAAACCGTTCGATTCATCTCGCTTATTCGAACCGGGAAGTCAAGCTCCCTCAGCTCTTTAGCCCGCATCACTGCTCGTATCTGCACATCCACTGCCGGTGTGGGCATGATAAAATATGTCTCAGGCGAAGTGGGGTCAGCAATGGTCACGCCGCCGGACATCACTTCCCAGCGTACAAATTCCATCCATTCCAACTCCTGCCACCACCACGAAAGGTCGGATACAGATATCGGCACATTCCCCGACGATGCCCGCTCCGTGTTGCGCTGAGAATCAATATCTGAACCGGGGCGATTGACAAAAAACGTAACCTCGCCCACATTGGGGTCTCGCTCAAATACCGCCTGGACTTCTACGTCCACCGCTGGAGTTGGCATGATGAAATATGCCTCAAACGCAAATGGAGATGAATAGGTGTCGATAATGGTCACACCACCGGAAACCACTTCCCAACCTACGAAATCTGCGGCAACGGATCTTGTCCATGCTCCTAACCACACCTGCTCCCCGGCCTCTACAAACTGCTCTCCGGACAACCACACACCTCCCAAATCGGGATCGTTTACAGATACCGTAACCTCGCCCCATGTTGGCGTTTCGTCAGCCAACGCCCCCATGGGCATCATGGCGGCCAGTAGTAGAATCACCGCCAGATTTAGGGCAATGAGTCGTTTTGTTTTTGCAAAGTGTTTCATTTTTTAAGTTTCTCCTTCAGATTTTGTCTATTCGCATATATCAGAACCGCAAAGCACGTCCAAAAGAACGGTGCGGCGATGGACATGGAAATCCCGAACAGTGCCTGAATTGCGTAAAACAGCATCCCCGCTCCGGCCATGGCGGAGAGGTGGTTGTCCGGTTGGCGTACCCAAGACACAGCCGCTGTGACCAGTGCGCCGAAGTAAGCGAGAAGGGCAAGTAAGCCATTGGTAACAAGGATATGTAAGTACTCATTGTGGGCCGCATCAATGCCGGAGACAACTTCTCTGCCAATCTCCAGGATATAGCGGCGAAAGGGTTCAATGGGCCAAAATCCCAAGGTGTCCGGCCCGGTGCCGAAGAGCAGGGTTCCGGGGCGAATCCCCTCCCATACATGCCGCCATATATAGACACGGCGGGTTCCAAAGGTATCGTCCCAACGCCCATGGAGGATTTCCGATGCCTCCCAAACCATACCATGCTCCGGGCCATTATAGAACCAGAGATAGGCAAATACGGCACAAATTGCGCCCAGTGCCACAATGGTTGCGCCGATACGATACCATTTGGCGGGAATTGTCGAAAAAGTGCCATGCTTTATCATAACAAATACGACCAACAAAAGCAAGCATATTGTAGCAACTATAACCAAAAGGCGAGGCGGAACGAACAGAATCGGCCCGTCTTGAAACACCAACACTTGCGACAGCCCAAACGCCGCCGCTACCACCGCCAAGATAAGCAGTGTCCGCGTTAGAGTGTTCCCGCTTGTCACCGCAACGGGGAACATGAGCACCATCCCTGCGGCCAGTGCCACAAACGCCGCATCCACGCCCATCACAAATATGAGAAATACCGCCAAGAACAAAGGGATCGCAAGAAGCCAATCTTTGCGAGTATCAAATTTGATGAGCGCCATAGAGAGCACACCCACCCCGATACAAAGAAATGCCGCAGTGAACCCGACATTGCCGAGGGTTCCCAGATATGCTCCAGAGTAATATATCCCCGCACCGTAGTAATTATGTCCTTCTGGGTAGAGGGCAAAGGGATTCGCCCCTGTGAGTTGGATGAGGGAGAGAATACTGACCAACCCCATCCCGATGCCCAATAGATAGAGCATCCACTTTTGCGGTCGGATATATTTAGCCACAAACACAGTGCTGAGGATGTAAATAGCCACGGTCAACACACCCTCTTGCCGGAATGCGCCCCGGAATGTGCCGGGATAAGGAGAGAGCAGGGCCGATATGATGATGAATAGCAAAAATGCAAACAGAAATTTAACAGATAGCGGGGCGGCCTTGATACGTGCCCCCACATTCCCAATGGGCTGTGTCCCAATGAGTGCAAGCTGGGTGCGAAGCACGAGAACGGCCACTACATATCCGCCGCATAACAGCAAAAAAAGCCTGTACGTAAATTCCCCGATGGCCCCATAGCCGCCGGGGGGAAACGCCAACAGAAACACAGTAAGCAACAAGGCAATATAACCAGACGTCAGGCGTTGCAACATGAAATACGCCCCCTCGTTTATTCCTTAAAATCATGGGCTTGTTTGAGCACCATGTCCTTCACTTTCATCAAGCGAATCTTGGTCGAGCGGTCGTTTTCTTCCAGCTTCATGGTGATATATTTAATATTCCGCTGCATTTCCGGGATCATGACATGCTCTAAGGCATTTACCCGGCGGCGGGTTTTTTCGATCTCTTCGGCTAAAAGTTGCATGGTTTTTTCAACCTCAGCCAGCCGCAACATGTCTTGGAACACGTCCGCTAACACGCCGAGGGCCGTGTCTAATTCGCCGTTGGTTTGAGCAAAGCTATACGGAAACGTAGCGCTCCTGCTGTGGCGGGTTTTGGTGTCGTAGCGAGGGACGCTGATGCCCACCAGACTTTCAAACCGTACATGTAATTTAATTTGCTGTTGGGGGTAGAGTAACGCCTGCTCGAACAAGCGCGGGCCCATCATGGCGGAGGCCACGGACATGGCGTGATTGGCCCCTAGCAACCCCGCCTCTACCCGGGCACGGAGTTCCCGGTTTTGGAACACAATGTCCCAAAACTGGCGCATGAGCTCGTCTCGCTTGTCTTTGAGCAGTTTATGTCCCCGCCGGGCGGTGTGGAGCCGACCCTTAATCCGGGTCAACTCCATCCGGGTGGGGTTGATGGTGGTTGCGCGTGCCATGGGTTATTCCCCCTCGGGCAGGTATTTTTCGATATACTCTTCTTTGATTCGCTTTAATTCGTTTTTCGGTAAGATAGCCAGTAGCTCCCAGCCGAGATTCAGGGTGTCTTCAATGCTCCGGTTGGTCTCAAATCCTTGGCCCACGTAGCGTTTTTCAAATTCATCAGCGAATTGGGCGAACTTTTTATCCACGTCTGTTAAGGCCGCTTCACCCATGATGGTCATGAGTTCTTTGGCATCTTTCCCTCTGGCGTAGGCCGCAAAGAGTTGGTTCATGGTACCGGCGTGGTCTTCTCTGGTTTTGCCCCCGCCAATGCCCTTGTCTTTGAGGCGGGACAAAGACGGCAATACATCCACCGGCGGCTGGACACCACGGCGGTAGAGGTCACGAGACAGAATAACCTGCCCCTCGGTGATATAACCAGTGAGGTCGGGGATGGGATGGGTTTTATCATCTTCCGGCATGGTGAGGATGGGAATCATGGTGATAGAGCCCGCCTTGCCCTTTCTGCGCCCCGCCCGCTCGTACATGGTGGCAAGGTCTGTGTACAAGTATCCCGGATATCCACGGCGGCCGGGGACTTCCTTCCGAGCGGCGGAGATTTCCCGCAGGGCATCGGCGTAATAGGTGATGTCGGTTAAGATGACCAGAACGTGCATCTCTTTTTCAAAGGCCAGATATTCCGCCGCCGTGAGGGCCATGCGGGGGGTGGCAATCCGCTCTACTGCGGGGTTATCGGCGAGGTTGGTAAACATGACGGCCCGGTCAATGGCCCCGGTGCGGCGGAACTCGTCCACGAAGTACTCGGACTCTTCAAAGGTGATACCCATAGCCGCAAACACAACGGCGAAGTTGGTATCCGTGCCCAGCACCCGTGCCTGTCTTGCAATCTGCGCCGCCAAAGGCGCATGGGGCATCCCGGAGCCGGAGAAAATAGGTAACTTTTGCCCTCGGACAAGCGTATTCAGTCCGTCAATGGACGACACGCCGGTCTGGATAAACTCAGACGGATAATCTCTGGCCGCCGGGTTCATGGGCAGACCGTTGATGTCCATATATTTTTCCGCCAAAATGGGAGGGCCACCGTCAATGGGGTTGCCCATGCCGTCAAACACCCGGCCTAGAATATCCTCTGACACGCCCAGTTGCTGGCCGTGACCGAGAAAGCGGACTTTACTCTCGGCGAGGTTAATCCCCGCCGGGGACTCGAAGAGTTGAACCACGGCCCGGTCGCCGTCCACTTCCAGCACTTTACAGTGGCGGATATCCCCAGAGGGCAGTTCAATCTCGCCCAACTCGTCAAACGTGACACCATCCACGTTCTGAATCATCAGAAGCGGGCCGGAAATCTCTCGTATGGTACGGTATTCTTTTCTCATATCCTATTTGTCCTCCTCGTCGTCCTCGCCCTTTTCGCATTAGCGAAAAGCTTTTTCGCCGCCGAGTGCGCGATAGTGTGCGACAAAGGCGAAAAAATCATAGTTCGTTGGATTCGGGGGCGTGTACCTCGAATCCAACACCACATACCGCCGCAGCGGCCCGGCCCGCAGGCCGGTTCCCCCCAAACGGAATGCTTGCATTTCGTTTGAGGCGTTAGCCATCTAGTCATCCCTTTCCCGCAGGACTTCTGAAATCTGGGCATCTAAGAGAATTTCAATCTCATCGTAGGCGGCTTCAAAGCGGTCATCCGGCACAGTCTTGGCGCGGCCGATAACATCTTTGGTCTCAATGGTAAGCAACCGCTCCATGTCTGCACCTTCGGCGTGGGCACTGCGGCAAAGGCTGTCGTAGTGCAGAATCAGCCCCAGTAACCGAGCCTGTCGGGTGTAAGATGAATGGTTGTCTACATCCACAAAAGCGTTTTGTTGCAGAAAATCCTCCCGAATCATCTTCGCCGTCTCTAAGGTCAGCCGATCTTCCGGGGAAAGGCTGTCTTGCCCAACCAGCCGTACAATCTCTTGCAAACCGGACTCTTCTTGCAGCATTTTTAGGGCGGTGGTGCGATTTTTCAGGAAACTTGGCCCCAGATGCTCATCATACCACCCGGCCAGATTATCGGTATAGAGGGAATAACTGGTCAACCAGTTAATGGCCGGGAAGTGCCGGGCATAAGCAAGGCTGGCATCCAATCCCCAGAACACTTTGACAATCCGCATGGTGGCCTGACTGACCGGCTCGGAGGTATCACCCCCCGGCGGGCTCACGGCCCCGATGGCGGTGAGAGTTCCTCGCCTGCCGTCAGTGCCCAAACACTCTACCACCCCGGCCCGCTCGTAGAACTGGGCTAGGCGAGAACCGAGATAGGCAGGGTACCCCTCTTCTCCGGGCATCTCCTCCAAGCGGCCGCTCATTTCCCGCAACGCTTCCGCCCAACGAGAGGTGGAGTCACCGATGACGGCCACGTCATACCCCATGTCACGGAAGTACTCGGCGATGGTGATGCCGGTGTAGATGGATGCCTCTCTAGCGGCTACGGGCATGTCGGAGGTGTTGGCGATGAGCACGGTGCGTCTCATAAGCGGCTCACCGCTTCTGGGGTCAACCAGTTCCGGGAACTCTTTGAGTACATCCGTCATCTCGTTGCCCCGCTCGCCACAGCCGATATAGACCACCACGTCCACATCCGACCACTTGGCTAAGGCGTGCTGCACCACGGTTTTCCCCGAACCGAAGGGGCCGGGGACGGCGGCGGTGCCGCCTTTTGCCAATGGGAACATAGTATCAATCACCCGCTGGCCCGACTGAACCGGAGTGACGGGGACAAATTTTCGGTTAAAGGGCCGCCCCACACGGACGGGCCACCGTTGTAACATGGTGAGCTTGTGCTCTTTGCCGTCTGCACTGTGAAGTTTGACCACAGGCTCCGTCACCGTCCGCTCTCCGCTGTGGACTTCCGCCACCGTACCGGAAATGCCGGGAGGCACCATGATTTTGTGGAGCAGGGCACTGGTCTCTTGCACCGTACCGATGACATCCCCGCCGACCACTTTGTCGCCAATGGTGACGGTGGGCGTAAACTCCCAAAGGCGCTCCCGGTCTAAGGCCGGAACCTCTACACCACGGGCAATGGTGTCGCCGGTGAGCGCGCGGATTTCTTCCAGAGGCCGCTGGATACCGTCGTAGATATTGTCGAGCAGTCCCGGGCCAAGCTCTACAGAGAGGGGCACGCCGGTAGTCACCACCTCACCGCCGGGGCCGAGGCCGCCGGTTTCTTCGTACACTTGAATTGAGGCCGTGTCGCCGGTCATATTAAGAATCTCGCCGATAAGCCGCTCGTGGCCGATACGTACCACATCGGCCATGTTGGCATCCGATAACCCCTCGGCCACAACCAGAGGGCCGGACACCTTGACGATTGTTCCACCCATCTATCATCAAACCCTTTCCAAACCTGTATCTTACAACAGAATAATTATTGCGCTAAAATATCAATCCCCACGGCCCGTTCTACCGCCTGTTTTAAGGCGTTTAGCCCTAAGCCTTGCGGCTCACCACGACCGGGAATGACAATGATGGCGGTGTCCGCCTTGTCTTTGTATTTTGCAATTTCCGCCGCCAGTGACCCCACGAGGGCCTCGGTGATGAAAATAATGGCGTACTGGTCGCACCGGGCCAGACGGCGAAAGGTCTCTAATGCCTCTTGCCCCTCTTCTACTGGGTAGACGGACAGACCCAAGGCCGCAAAACCCATGACACAAGCCCGCTCACCGATAACACCGACTTTGGTGTGTACTTTTGCCATAGTTAGCTACCTATCCTTTCCCGTATTTCAGTAGGATTTAGCTCTGCCGCACGGCCTGCCGCAATGGTGCGGATGGCTTGGCCCTCCCGCTCTATGGCCGCCATATAGGCGATAATGGGGGCGATGCCAAAGGCCACATGCCGGCTTTGTTCCAGATAAGCAGAGACCGCCCCTGCCGCCATGCGTTCAAAGGCCATGAGGCTTCCACCTGTCATGGCGGCTTGCCCTGCAATAGCCGCCTGTTCTAAGGGTGTGGCGGCGTAGAGAATATCTAACCGGGTGTCTTTGGCCACAGCATCCTTCATTCGCCGAAGAGAGCGTTTCCCGCCTGCAATAAAGGATTCCGACAGCCGTTCTCGGCCCAGTTCCATTCGTCTGCCCCGTACTATCGTGCGGAGGTTGACGGTGTCAATTAACAATCGCACATAGCTTGTGAAAAACGTATCCCCCAAGCTATCGGCTAGGGTCAGATATTCTTGATACATGGCCCGGTCTAACAATAGATCCATGGCTTGTGCGTCCCCTGTGGTTTGAAGCAGTTCCTTGGCCTCTAAGGTGGCTTTTGCTAACACTGGAGGCATACTGACCAAGGGGCCATCGTGAAACACCTCGGCAAATACACTATGATGCACCCGGCCGTTGTCGGACATGAGGTGTTCCCCGTCCTCGTCTGCCAGTTCCGCTTTGACCAATACTTTGGCATTGTGATAATCATAGGGGATGTGGAACACATCCACAATCTCCGGCGCAGGACTTCGTATTGTAATTTCGTGGAAAATCTCTGTCTGTCGGGCGATGATGGCGGCGTCTAATTGATAGGGGTCGTCAAGCTTTACACGGCCATAGCCCGCATCTTCCAGCACCCGTGCCGCCTCTCGCAGTTCCGGGGCGGAGATCATGCGCTCTAGCTGTTCTCTGGTCAGCAGATTGTTTTCTTTGCCCTTGACCAAAGCGGAGAGAAAGAGGAAGTCAATATCTCGATGTTTTTCCATCTCGCCTGTCCTCCTAGTTACTACTCAAATAATATGCTTGCTACCTGATTGGTCAAGGGGCCGCGGGCCTCTTCTACCAGTGCTTCAATGCTACAGTTCATGTCAATCTTACCGTCAGTGACAATAACGCCGCCTAACATTTCTCGGGTGGTCTCGCTCATAGTCAATTGAGCGGTCTTCCCCGCTTTAGCGAGGGCCTCATTGGCGGCCATGGTCGCCTTTTTCCCGAACTGCCCCCGGTCTTTGGGAGAGAAGATAAGCTGTTCCTCCCCAGTTCTGGCGGCACGACAAATTAAGCCCGTGAGAAAGGCCACATACTCGTCCTCCGGCAAATTGACAAGCTTGTCGGTAACGGCCTGAAACGTCTGCTCTACCATGTTTTGCTTAAAGGTCAAAATTTGCTTTTTCGCTTCCATCGCGGCAGTTCCCGCTATGCGCTCAGACAGTTGTGTCGCCTCTTGCTTCCCGGCACTAACCAGCTTCCAGTAGGCATCTTCCGCCTCTTTGGTGTACTTTTCTGTGACCCGCTGGCAAGTCACGGCAGAACGATCCCGGATGGTCTTGGCATCCCGCTCTGCATCTGTTAGAATCCGTGCTGTAATGTTCTCAATTCCGTTCATATGCGCACCCCCCTTAAACCGGGATGCTCATGATGGTCAGGAAAGATGCCAAGAGTGACAAAATGGCAAAAAACTCAATCAAGATACAGAGAATCATCCCCTTGGCCCAGTCCCCCTCTTGCCGGGCCAGTACCCCCACGGAAGCGGCGGCCACACGACCCTGCGCAATGGCGGACAATCCACCGGTCATCATGGGCACACATGCCCCAAAGAACGCAAGCCCTTGCATCAAAGAAAGCTCCGCCAGTCCGCCGCCAAAGGCACCCAGTTGACTCAGCACCATAAACCATGCTACCAAGCCGTATAGCCCGTTGGTGCCGGGGATAACGACCAAAATCATCGCTTTGGAAAATTTAGACGGGTCTTCCGCCAATAGTCCGGCGGCGGCTTCCCCGGCATAACCGCTGCCTTTGGCGGCGGCGAAACAGGCGAGACCAACCGCCAGTGTTGCACCGAGTAGGGCAATCCCTGTGCCCAGCATATTCCATAATGTTGCAATGTCCATATTTTATTCCCCCTGCTTATTCTGTAATGTCGTAGTACTTTGTATTGATAAAGAGGGGCCGGAACGGCCGCCCGCCTTCTTTGTAGAATTGGCCAAAGAACTCTAGATATTGGAGCCGGATGGTATGGACGTAGGTGCCGATGATGTTGATGCCCATATTAAAGACATGCCCCACTAAAAAGACCACGATAAACCCGACTATCCCCAAGATTCCGCCGCCCAGACCGTCACCCAATAGCGATCCCAACATGTTAAACACACTGGCGATAACGCCGGTGGCCAAAAACAGTGCCATGAGTCGGAGGTAGCTGAGGATATCCGACAGATAATTCACGAGACTATATAACTTCCCGACCCCGCCAAATATCTTCCCCAACACAGTGGGGGCGTGCCGACCCTGAAAGGCGATGATACTCACCACACCAGCAACGGCAAGCCACGGGCCATGGCCCAGAGCCAACAGTGCAATACCGCCAAATAACAGCCACCAAGTCCCCACGTCAAACACAGCGTCTAAAGGTCTGCCGTCCCGGAAGCATAAATACACCCGGACACACATGCCGATGAGAATCTGTATCCCGCCTAAAACCAAGGCCCCCATCATTAGGAAGAGGGGATTTTCCATGGGGTTAATCAGTGCCCACATGTCTATCCGCCGGGCTAGAAATGTTTCAGAGAACATGGGAATCGCATCCCCGAAAAAGCCGCCGAACAGTGCGCCAAACACGGCGGTAGTGATACTCACTTGGAACAGCAATCCCGCCGCCTGTTGCAGCCCCCGGCTAAGGCGTTTCCTACGAAAGAATAAGAATAAAGAAATTGCCAGCAAAACAAGACCATAGCCCAAGTCTGCGTACATAATCCCGAAGAAAATCGAAAAAAACGGCATAATCAGCCCGTTGGGGTCAATCCCGTCGTAAGCGGGCAGACCATACATTTCTGTGACCATGTTCAAGGGCCGTGTAATTCGGTTGCCTTGTAGCTTCACCGGCACTTGGTGATACTCTGCCGGGGTGGGGTCAGATTGTTCCCACGTACAGGAAAATTCACTCAACAACGCAGTAAGCTCCGGCTCTTGCGGGGCGGAGAACCAGCCCTCTAATGTGAATTTCGCGTCTTGAGTCTGTACCTTTTTCTTCGCCTCTTCTAAGATGACCTCTTGGGTTAGGCGATCAATGCAGAGTTTTAACTCTGCCCGCTGTTTGCCGAGAACGGCGATTTCTTCTTTGAGCACTTCCAGTTCAGCAGCGGCCTTTTCCGACTCGTGCACGAGGGCCGTCATGCTCTGTGGGCCTGTGCCCGTGATGGCGCGGTCAAAGATCGCCTCAGAAAAGCCCAGTTCTTTTAGAGTATGCAGAATATCATCATGCACCGCCCGATGGCAGACCGCCATGAGACAGTGTTCCTGCTTTGTTGACCCCACATGGTACAGGGCCGCATCCGGTGAGATATGCGCCAGCGTTTCCCGTACTTGCTCCGGGTCGGCAGTCAAGGGCACGGTACCCAGTAGGAATATTGCATGTTCCGTCTCTCTGGTATTGAGGGGCACTTCCAGATGCTGCCATGGTAAAATCGCCGTCCGGTTTTCTTTGGCGTGGGCAATCATTGTATGCAGCCGCTGGATGCGCTCATCGTGCAAGAGCAGGTCGTCCGCTAACGCCAAGCCCCGCTGGGTCACACCGTCGCTGAAAAAAACATCCCGGCTTACTGCGTCTTTTTCTTGGAACAGGCGGCCTTTCTCTGGAGCGTATCGCTTTAGTACCTCCAATGCCTCTTGTAATAATTGTAGCTTCTCCTGTAATTCCGCCAAGCGGGATTCTTGCTCCGGGGCGGGGCCTGTATCCCGCTCCGGCCCGGCACGGAGCTCCACACAGCCCAATGCCATTAAGCGGCGGAGCAATATATCTCTATCAGCCTGTAGCCCCATGAGACGGAGCCGTTTCATCTTGACAATCATTGGCCCACGATCCTTCCCATGATAAAGTCAACTGCCTTACCTCGGGTGGTCTCCACACGGGCACCCAAGGCGGCTTTTTTGTTTTCTGTGTTGGCGGCGAGCTTTGTCGCTTGACGGAGTGCATCTTCCTCCGCTTGCCGTAAGAGTTCGGCACACTCGGCCTCGCCTGTCTCAATGGCGGCCTGTACGCTCGCCGCTCCTTGGGCTTCTGCCGTAGCCAAAGCGTCCTCCGCCGCCTCTGTGGCCGTTTGCCGCAGGGCCTTTGCCTTGGCTTCGGCTTCATTCACGGCACGCATTGCCTCATGGAACATATGCATCACCTCGCTCAATTCATTTGTTTAGTCTATTAACTATTATACTGGATAACGCCTTCACATGCAAGGAAAAAATGGAGAGTGAACGGGTAAACCATAATTGCCCGCTGCCACAGGAATCCATTTTCATGCGCCATATATAGGATTCCAGACAAACCCTCACAATCCAGCAAACAGTCAAACATGATTTTTAAACGTGGCAATTTGGACTTTGATTCCTGCTCGTTGCGTTTGACGCTTACGGTAGCTAAAACCTGTAAGCGAAAAGGCGAATATAGCCACCCAAGGCCCCAAACCTAAGAATAAAACCATTGTACTTTGGGCTACCTACTGATATGATAACAGTATCAAGTACCTATCGCCAGAAAGGAGCCATGCTCATGCAACAACACTTACAAGACTATGCCCGGCTTATCGTTCAGGTGGGGGCAAATGTCCAAGGGGGACAGGCGGTGGTCGTTTCTGCCGCCACAGACAGTGCCTATTTCGCCCGGTTGGTAGCGGAAGAGGCGTACAACGCCGGTGCAAAAGAAGTGGTCTCTCGGTTTTATGATGAGGCCCTGCAACGCTTGCACTATCTACGGGCGGACGAGGCCGTGTTTGACGAGGTGCCCCGGTGGATTCCGGCATTTTATGACGAATACGCTGAACAAGGGGCTGCTGTTATCCACATCACCGCCTCTAACCCGGAACTACTCATGGGGGTCTCACCCGACCGCATCCAACGGGCCAATATCGCTAGGGGGACAGCCTTGAAAAGCTATTCCGACCAGCAGATGGCAAATGCGTTCCCTTGGACGATTGCCGCCATCCCGTCCGAGGCGTGGGCAAGTAAAGTGTTCCCGGATACGCCTATTTCAGAAACCATGGCGCAATTATGGGCTGCGATTTTCAAAGCCGTCCACATAGGCACTGGTGACCCGGTGGCCATTTGGAGGGAAAAAATCAAAACTATGTCCGCCCGGGCGGACATGTTGAATGAATACCGGTTTCAAACGCTTCACTACCAAAACAGTTTGGGCACAGACCTGACCCTGCGGCTGCCGGAAGAGCACCAATGGGTGGCCTGCGGCGAACGTGCTGGCACCGGGGCAGAGTTCGTGGCCAATATCCCCACGGAGGAACTTTTCGTCCTGCCGGACAAATACGGCACGGAGGGCGTGGCATATGCCAGTATGCCCCTGTCCCTCAACGGCAACTTGGTGGAAGATATGAAATTCACCTTTGAGGCGGGCAAAATTGTCAAGGTAGAGGCCACTTCCGGCCTAGAGCATCTGGAAAAAGAGTTGGATATTGATGAGGGTGCCCGCTATCTGGGTGAGATTGCGCTGGTTCCTTATCAGTCGCCCATCTCAGAGATGGGAATACTGTTTTACAATACGCTGTTTGACGAAAATGCCTCTTGTCACTTGGCTTTTGGCAAGGCGTACCCGAAGTTCCGGGACTCGCAAGAGAGGACGGAAGAAGAACTGTTGGCCAGAGGAATGAATGATTCGCTGGTACATGTGGATTTCATGATCGGAACCGAAGATTTGTCGATCACCGGGGTGACCAGCGATGGGGCAGAAGTTCCGGTGTTCCAGGGTGGGAATTTTGTGATATAGCACTTGTTTGAAGGCCGCCCTTCAAAGAGCGGCCTTCTTTGGCTATATATTGACAAAATGTTAAAGTGTGATAGAATAAAAGAAATTATAACATACGCATAAGCGAACGGAGGGATGGGTATGTATGAGATTCGTCAAGAGCAGATGAATCTGTTTATTCAAGAAAATGAAGTCGTTACCATGAAAGAGTTGCAAAGCCGATTTCCGGAAATTTCGCTGATGACCATCCATCGAGACCTAGACGCCTTAGCCGCTGCGGGGCTAATTACTAAAGTTCGGGGCGGTGCCCGGAACATCCGGCACCAGCGGGACTTAACTTTTGAAGTCCGTGCCGGTGAAAACCAAACCGGTAAGGCCCAAATGGCAAAAAAAGCGGCGGCACTTGTGGGGGGCCAGACCAGCGTATTCTTAGACTCCGGCACCTCTTGTTTGGCCTTGGCGCGGATTTTGCCGCCCACCCCCGGCATGGCCATTACCACAGGGCCAAACATTGCCGTAGCACTCGCTTCCATTCAAGGCCCTGCGGTGACCATTTGTCCCGGCACGTTAAATAAAGAAAACCTTGCCATCTCCGGCCACAGTACCCTCCAGTTTTTAGAGACGATCAATATTGACTTTGCCTTCATCGGTGTTTCCGGTTATGGCAAGACCGCCGGATTTACTTGCGGGAAAGAGAGTGAGATGATGGTCAAGCATCAGGTCATCAGCCGTGCCAGAAAGACGGCGGTGTTCTGCGACGCAGTAAAGTTTCACCGGCTCATGCCCTTTACATTTGCCACCTTGGAAGACATAGATTACGTCATCACCGACAAACGCCCCGCCGACGAATTCGTCGAGGCGGCGGAAAGCGCCGGGGTTACGATTTTATAAGAGCTATAGTACTATCCATTCTCAAAGGACGGCGTAGCAATTGCTACGCCGTCCTTTCTTAAACAATCGCATCTTCCGCTCTCGCATTCGGTAGCTGCAAAGCCGCCCAGTTGCGTACAGGAGCGCCGAGTGCGGAGTTTGATCCGATCTGTACTGCCCAGTAGAACCAAGCATTTGTGTCTGGGTTATCTGCCCAAGTGTTCATATTCGCCGTATCAATGTCAACGGCTGTGCGGTTCAACACACGGTTGATTATGGTAATGACCTCTGCTCTTGTGATACTCGCGTTGGGGTTAAAGTACCCATGCTGATCCCCATGCACCCAGCCGAGCTGTGCAGCTAAATTGATGCTATCTCTCGCCCAACTGGTGGAAATATCCGGGAACAAATCCACCGTGCCATCGTATTGTGTGTTCGCCAAATACCTTGTCAAAGCGGTGACAACTTCCGCTCGTGTCATATGTTGTCCCGGCCTGAACGTGCCGTCCGGGAACCCTGTCATGATTCCCGTGCTGTTCGCCACTGAAATCGCATTACTAAACCAAGCACCCCCGTTGTTCGGCACATCAGGGAAGGGGTTTTCAAGCGTCCAGAACGCAGCCCTCGTCTCATCGCTGATAATCCGTAAGAGTGCGCTTGCTACCTCGGCACGGGTGATAAAATCATTTGGTGCAATATGATTGTGCCCTTCTCCGATCAGGTAGGCATAGTGAACCTCCGTCAGGGTGACATCACCTCTAAATTGGCCTGCTGCCCAATGTGCATAGAGGGTGTGGTCGCTTGTTAGTACCACCAAATCCGATGCGAGCACACGCGTTCCCCCGGCGGCATCAGTAAACCATCCCAAGAAGGTATAGCCCGCTCTTGCCGGTGTTGTGATGCCGGAAAATGCGGTCTCATAGCTGTCGCCAACCGTAACTGCGGCAGTCTGTATTGCAGGTGTGCCGCCGTTCGCATCAAAGGTCACCGTGGGTAGGGGCGTGGGCGTAAATCGTGCATAAAGTGTTTGGTCCGTTGTTTGTGTGACGATATCCATAGGGGATACCTGAACTCCGCCGATGACTTGGGTGAACCAACCGACAAATGTATTGCCGTCCATAGTTGGCGTGATAGCAGCGGCAAGAGGTGCCGCGAAGGTGTTTCCTGTTGTTGCAGGCTCTTCCTGCATGGCGGGCGCGGCCCCTAAGGCGTCAAAGCGGATGATAATCTGAATCGGTTCCCACTGGGCGTAAAGGGTGGTATCTGTTGTGGGGACCGTGTCTGTGTCGGTAATCTTGGTTCCGCCCGTGGGTGCTGTAAACCAGCCTTGGAAGGCATAAAATTCTCTTGTGGGCACTGTCGCCGAGACAAGAGAGATGGCATAGGTATCACCGGGCATCTTGCCGGGGACGACCTGTGTTGCGGGTATGCCGCCCTGTGCATCAAAGGTAATGGTCACCCCCACCGCAATCCAGTGGGCATAGAGGGTTTGATTCGTCGTTGCTGTGACGGTTGTGTCCGCAAGAATCTGCACACCGCTCATATCCCCGTCCGGCGTTGTAAACCAGCCGACGAAGACATAGCCGGGCCGGGCCGGAACAACGACTTGCGACAGTGCATCCTCATAGAGAACGCCTGTTTCCACAGATGCCGTCTGCGGGTCGGGGGTGCCGCCTTGGGCATCAAAGGTGATGATGATGGTCGGAATGGGAGCCCACCGTGCGTAAACAACTCGGTCAATTGCCCCCGCCGGAACGATACTGGTAGCGGTAATCTGCATTCCGCCTGTCGCCGCCGCTGTGGTAAACCAGCCGGCGAATATATAGCCGTCTCGTGTCGGTGTTGTAATCGCAGCGAACGTAGCGGCATAGGTGTCGCCGGAGACTCTGCCCGGTACAACTTGCGCTGTAGGCGTACCGCCGTTTCCGTTAAAGGTAATCGTAATCGTCGGATTCGCAATCCAGTGGGCATAGAGGGTTTGCGG
>WRBE01000045.1 GCA_009779845.1 Oscillospiraceae bacterium | reverse complement strand
GATGGTCGGCGACACCCAAGGCGACTTCCGCCCCCGCGCCAACATTTCTCGCGCGGAGGTAGCGACAGCAGTGAACCGTATCCTAGGCCGCATCGACAGCCGCGCCGCATTGGAGGCGTTGGAAGAGTTAGACATAGCCGACGCGCGGAACTTCCCGGATGTGGCAGACGATGCATGGTACTTTGCATCCGTGCTGGGTGCTACGAATGACCACTATTTGACCAGAGGTGGTGGTGAGAGCATTAGCGGGAAGGCGATTGTTGGGCAGTAGGTAGTAGGACAGCGTGATACCCCCCCGGCCCGGTGCGTATGCACCGGGCCGGGGGAACCAATAGAGGGGACGATGCAAGCGTTTCGGTTTTAAGTGTACAGCGTTCATATAAATCCGAGACGGGTGTGCAAGGGGGAATTACAGGCAAAAATATGCAAATGGATGCCAAAGACAGCACAACAAAAAACAAAAGCAGAAAGGAAATGTTACAGAATGAAAAAGCGAACAAACCATTTTACCAGAGTACTAGCATTGATTTTAGTACTCGCCATGCTCCCACTGTCTAGCTTTGCAATGGCAGCACCGGCACAGCCGGAGTTCACAACAGAGGCACTTGCAGATTTGCTTGCGGCGGAGTTGCCTGAGGTTGAGACGGCAACACCTGCAGATGTTGAGATTGCACCGCTTGGGTTCGCCTCGGCCTTACCGCCGGGTCTGACCACGGGCGCAACGGCGAATCCGCCAAACTTAGCGCGGTCTCCTCTGGGTACGGCTTTTGTGGTACCCCCGACGATTACCAACACTTTTCAACCGCAACCCAATGCGAGTGGTACCGGCGGTTCCGTTGTGAGAATCAACGACGGAATAACTACCGGCACTATCCATGATGCCACATGGAACGGACACGGTGCAGCGAGCGGCTCTGCTTCCATCCTCGAAATCAGATGGGACACGCCGCAGAACATTGCCAGCACCCGCATTCTTTGGGGGCATGATGGCGGCGGCGTACAGCCCCCGG
The DNA here is from genome assembly GCA_009779845.1 of Oscillospiraceae bacterium. GTDB lineage: Bacteria > Bacillota > Clostridia > Oscillospirales > Oscillospiraceae > WRAB01. The sequence continues at coordinate 19,908 of WRBE01000045.1, read as the reverse complement.
CCAGCGCGACCCTCTCTTGGTGGAACGGCACGGCCTTTGTGCCTGTCACCAACGCAGTGAGTGAAAACGCGGTTGATGCGGGGACACCCAGACCCGGCGGCAACAGCATTGGCACCACCATCCCCGGCGGCGGCACCCTGCCCACCGCTGCGCACACACATTGGAACGCCGTAAGCTTTGATCCGATTGTGACGACGATTCTCCGTGTCACCACGGTCAACGGCACGAACGGCCCCGGCATCTATCAGTGGGAAGTATTCCAAACGCAGAATCTTGCGATGATTGATTTGAATAGCATTTCCGCAGATTTCTTCATGAACCTCTTCAACGATGTGACGATTCCGACGGGTGTTGCACTTCCTAACGGTAGCACGGTCACAGCGGTTTCTTCTAACGATGCGGTACTGTCAAACACCGGTGTCATCACCCGCGGTTCGGCTACCGTGACAGGCACGATCACTCTGACCGCAGTGAACGGGACGGATACATATGAGAGAACATTTGCATTCTCCGTCCTGCGTGAGATGATAAACGCTCAGGCGCCTGTCATCACGACACAGCCTGAGGCAACCGTGACAATCAACGGCACGAATCCGACGACGACCCTTTCTGTCGTTGCGACTGAGCCGGATTTCGGTACGCTGTCGTATCAGTGGTACGCAGACGGTACTCCCATTCCCAGCGCGACCGAAAGCACATTTACAGTGCCGACAGGCACCGCCGGAACGGTCAATTACCATGTGGTCGTCACGAACACCGACCTCTCGGCCACCAACACAACGACTGCCACAACGGCAAGTCAGACTTCGGCTGTCACGGTCGAGCTGTCTGTCGTGAGCGTTACGATTAACCCCACTTCGCGGGTTATCCGTTACGGCGGCAGCTTCCAGTTTAACGCAAATGTTGTTACCGTTGGCGGTGCGCCGACAGGCGTGAATTGGACTATCGCACGGGTAGACAGTGAACAACTTGCACTCGGAACAGAAGTCGTAGGCGGCTTGGTCACCATTGCCGAAGCAGAAGAACTGGGCGAACTTGTTCTCACCGCAACGGCGACACATCCGGACGGAAACAGAGTCGGCACGGCAAGAGTTGTTGTTACCGACAGAGACGGGCAGAGAAGCCCGAACGTGTTCTGGAACACGTTCCAGCATAATCCGAACACGGGTGCAGTTCTTGAAGCCGGAGCGAATGCGGCGATCATGAGTGCGAATTTTGAATTTATCGGCGGCACCGCTTGGCCTCTGATTACGGGCACCGCAGGGACATTTGGTCCTGCTACCGGATATGCACGCAACATTTTCCCGGCCGGCGGCGCACAGACGACAGCGCTGGTATTCGCACCGGTGGCAAACTCCAACTTCTCTCCGGGGAACATCATGCGGTTACAACCCTCGGGTCTGTTCATGGGACGGAATGCTGCGGGCAACGCGAACTTTGCCATCTACAGAGGCAACTCGGGAACAGCGACCGCAGCGGGTAACAATACCCCCAACATTGATTTCGGCAACGAATTCCTTGATGTGGAAATCCATGCCGGTACGCGCGTAGGGGCAGCGGGAAACACCGGTGATTTCGTTTTCCGTTTCCAAGATGTGAATAACTTCTACTTCCTGCGTGCACGTGCAGGCGAAACCTTCCAGATCGGTCAAGTCCTGAACGGTACTGAGACGATTCTTCAAACAGGTGCAGCAGGTACAGGTAACTCCATGCCGACCGGCACAGGTGCCGCCAGCTGGGTGAATCTGCGTCTCACCATCCAAACTGACGATCAGGGTGTGAGCAGACTGTTCCTGTCCCGGATGGGAACCATCATCGCCAGAGCAAACTCTCAATGGGCAACTGTGGGCGGCGGCATTAACGGCTTTGTCCTCCCGACTGCAGAACTTAACGTACCCGGCCAAGTCGGCTTCAGAACCACCGGCACTGCGGCACGTTGGAACCATGTCCAAATCGCAAGCTTTGACACCCAAGCCACCTTGGTTTCTCCCAACGGCATGTTCCGCATGGAAACCGGTGCAAATGGGAATATCCAATCCATTAACGTATTGCAAGGCAGAAACTGGGGCTTCCTGCAAAGAAACCAACATATCACCAGTAATCCGGACAACACCCCCGTCGCTACCGGCTTGGGAACAGCCAGACCGGTTGAACTGTTGCAGAACGATCGGATTCAGTCCGTCATGGGCGGCCGTCACCGTTCGCTGGGTGATCTTCGCTTCAACTATCGTCTCGGCGATGCGGGTGCATGGCTAACAGCCTCTACCGGCAACTCCGGCGACAACAGAATGATTTGGCAAACCGAAACTGTTGTTGGTGTTGATTACACCACACCTTCGGCCAACGTCAGAGACGGTATCCGTGACTTTGCTGTGGAGCAAGAGTTCGGGGTAGGGTACTGTCCGCGATCCGGTGACTACATCCGTTTTGAGTTTACAGTCACCAATACGAATGCAACACAGCCGCTCACAATCCGTGACTTGTCGTTGCCGGTGACGTGGAACCACCACCTCTTCGGCTCCAACAGCGGTGGAACTCCGGCGGACGCTTATACACATTGGCTGGCACCACCGCGCACTTCTGTGGCCAACCACGGTTCCTACATCATGTTAGAGCGTATGGATGGTGCTTCCAGTAACGTTGTACTGATTCCTGATGTGACCACCAACGCACAATTCGAATATCGCCGTTATCACATGTTCGCCCATGACAACTATTCCACCAACATGATGGAAGAGTTCTTCATCTACAGCCAGGGTGTATCCAGAAGCCATGGTACAGGTGCCGGCGATACCACGAATGGCAATCTGGATCAAAGCTATCTACCCAACACGCAACTGGTGCTGGGGCCCAACGAATCCAGCACTTACGGCTTCAAAATGTTCCACATCAACGACTATGTGGATTTGCAGGCTCTGCTCTATGATCAAGGGCTGCTTTCCACCATCATTAACCCCGGAACCGTTACCTTTATGGATCAAGAAGCGAAGGTAGCCGTCTACAATCCTTCCGGAACCAAGCTAACCATTGCTGACTTCACCGACATCACGCCCCTGCCCAGCACGCAATGGCAAGGCATCGGCGGCGGAAGCGGTAACGAAATGACCGGCACCAGCGGTGCAACTTGGTTTACTGAGGGGAACCGCAACGAGTGGACCCCCATATTCCGGCATATCGAGGACAGATGCGATGAGTCTTGTGCAAACTGCGGCAATGATGCCATTGCGTGCACCGGTCGCTTGATCCAAGTGTTTGGCATTACTTTCCAGAAACTAGGCCGGAATGATATCCAAATTACTTGGGACTACAACGGCGAGGAAAGACACACCGCCCTGCAATTCTGGCTTCAGTTGCCCCTCGGCAATGAAATCAACATGGATCCCGACCACGCCACACTGGAACTCGGCGAGGTTATCACCCCCGGCGTGTTGCAAACGCACTCAGACTTCATCATGGATTATCTGTGGGTTTCTCCGCAAATGCAGACAGACAGATTCGGCGCAGGCGTGACGGATACTGCCCTCCTGCCGAACACCGGACACAGCGGAACCGGTTACAGAGATCATCTGTCCAACTTTGTGCGTGACCACCGTTACAGCTTCTTAAAACTCCAAAACACCACTGGCAGACCGAGAACCGGTACGGGTAACGGGTTTGCCTGTAACAACACCGACTATGAGCAGTATAACACCGTTGCACAGTTCCTGCTGGAAAAGAACATCTCCATGCCGATTGAGCGTGAAGTTCAAGCACTGGAAATGAACTTGATCCACATGACCTATGCCAAAAACGTCCAGCCTTTCGGCGGCTATGTGGACAGTGCGAGAACAAGAACGGATGAATTCCGTGCCGACAACCCCTTCGGGAATCCTGTCCGGCTTGCACCGCTTACCGATCACGGTGGCGGTCAGGTTTACGCTGGTCATGGTGGTATAACGATGAATGCGATCAGAACGCCTTCGAACAATACCTACCGTGAAGGCGCAATCTCAGTGAAATGCTGCTGGCAGGTCAATGGTTTCCGTATGGGCGGCAACAGCATGACAGGCGGCTTTGACTCCGGTGCGGCCCGCGGCATCATGCAGACCCATGACAGAGTGTATAACCACCTACACATGGCAAACCAGTTCTTCAGCATGTACCAAATCCTCAGAAACAACCCCCACGTAAACGACTGGCTCGGTCCAAACAACCAATTTGTAAATGACCCCCTTTCCGGTAGAGCCAATAACCCCATTCTCAGAACGTGGGATCACGACACAGATGTCCAGTGGTGTGCGGTTGACTTCCTAAGAGTCGCCGGTAAGATTGCCGTTGAAAGTACCACCGGTATGCGTGGTTTCGGTAAAATGGGCGAGCAAATCTTGCCCGAAATCCATGCCGCACTGCTGTATGAGTATGTACAAGGCAACCACGGCACATTCACTAAGTTCAACCCCTGTGCCGCAATGCAACCCCTAATGGGCGGCGGACACACTGTGCCCGCAAACCAAGGAGAGCTTGCCACATCCAACCGTATGATTGCTGCACGGATCCGCGGCGGCCTCGGTGCGCATTCCGGTACCGGTGCGGTAGCACAGGCAGTATTGAACGATGGGCTGACACCTGCACTGACCTCTTTGCCGGCGGCACCGTTTTCCGGCACGAACGTACAGGGTGCCAGCGGAATCGTATCCAAAGCAAACGGCTTCAGCCTGACCAACCCATACGGCTCTGAGTTCTGGGTGGATAACACCTCCGAAGAAGGCGTATACTTCATCACGCTGGGCTTCGGTACACCCGACGCTTTCGGCAGAACCGGGAATACGGCCGGCAATGACCGCTGGAATCCCGACTCTACACACGCACAATACTTCAGACACCCCGACACATGGTCTTTGCCGGCGCGTGTTGTTGACAAGGTAATGGGCTGGACCGGCATGGTTCCCCAGTGGTATTTGCAGCATACTTCCCGCCCGATGGGTTCGGACTGGTGGAACTTCCAATACACCGTCGGTATGCAAGGTGCGGTTCTGCAACACTGGTTCTTCAACTTTGAAGAGCAAGACAGAACCGACGCCATGTGGCATCAACTCTACGGCCACTCCATTGCACCCTTTGTCGGCATCATGACCGGACAGCCGGAAATCCAAATCGGCCCAACGTCACAGGCAGCGGGAATGGTTGCTGCCGGACAACCGGGTGTTCCGCAGAATGCGGATCCCACAAGACAAGGCCGCGGCCCCATCGGGTCCATGTGGTTCATCAACACCCCGAACCGTCCCTATAACTTCGCACCCGGTATCCACAGCATGTACGCACAAACCGGCGAAGGCGGACTCAAACTGTGGGCGGGACTCAGAATCCTCCACACCGCAGTTGTGCCGAATGATGTACACTTCGGTCTCACCGCTTACGGCGGCACGGTTCAACTTGTAGAAGACGGCACAATTGCTCATGCAGCAGCCGGAGAAACCTTCGACTACTGGGAAGTTGTACCGCAAGATGGTCTGCAAAGAAGACTGAACATCGTTGACGGAAGACAATTCCAAGCACAAACACGGAGCCATCAGTATGCCCGTGCCCGCATCTGTACAGACCTGACGTTTGCCGAGTTTGAACTTGAAAACGTCTGGGGTACAGCCGGTCAAGGAAGCATCTCGGTGCGGAACCTCACACCCGGTGAATACTTTGTATTCGTAGACGGTGTGGTGGCGAGAGAATCGGTAACGGTTACCAACGAAAACAGAGACAGAAACAACCTGACGCTACCCTATGTCTTTGACTTCAACGCAACTGCGGAACTGTTGCAGAGTGTATTGATTATCCGTACAGACCTAGTTGAAGACTTTATTGCCGTCTTGGGCGATGGTGTGGCGTATGAAATGACTCCGGCTGATGACGCCGATGCTCATGATTACAACGTAACCGTATCTCCCGGTGCAGATGAAATTACTGTATTCGTCGCAGCTTACAATGCAACAACAGTAACAATCACCGGCGCAGATGGTACAGGTTCGGATCAGCCTCTGGTGCGTGGTCTGAACGTAGTGACTGTAACAGTATACAGAGCCGGAGAAACAACTACAACGGTACTTCACATCTACCGTCCGTATGGCGTCCGGTTTGATGGGATGACAGACGTGACGTTAGAAGTAAATCGCGGCGATGGGTGGGTTACTTATGGTCCATTCGACCACTACGCCCTGTTGTCCGATATTACTGCTGGCACCCAAGTCCGTGGTATCGTAGCAACCCCTGCAAGAATCGTATCCACCACAGTTACTGCTGATGGGTCTGACGAAGTAGCCCTTCCTGTCGGGGAAGTGGTGGTAACCGGAATTGCGATCCCCGGCCTTAATGTGCGGGTACAACATGCCAACAATGCTACCCATGGCAATGGACCGTTGTTATACCATGCACAGGATCATCAGGCCACCGGATTCAGCTTCCACACTTGGGACATCGCCGGTGAAGAGCAAATGTTCTGTGTCCAGCTGAATGGGTTAGGGTTCCAAGGCCCGCGCTTCTGGTTTACGGGCTTCGAGATTGACCTGAGCGGTTACTTCTACGAAGTTACCATACCGGACAGTGTGACAGGCGTTGCTGTGCGCAATGCTGGTGGAGCTGTGATCAACGGGATAAATAACCGGAACGATGGTAGCTTTTGGCTCATCAACACCGGACTTCCCGGCACCTTGACCTTTACATTTAACAATGTAGAGCGCACAATTGACATCATATTTGATGGCAATTGCCCATTTGGCCTCATCACTGTCGTTCGGTTTGGCGGCATGGCGGGCGTTACCTTGCAAACCAATGAGGGGCCGCACAATGCTTGGGTAACTGATTCAGATGCATACGCTGATTACGCTGTTTTGATTGGTCTTGCGCCTGATACCCGAATTCGTGGTTTGATTACTGCACCTGCACGGATTGAATCCCTCGAAGTGCGCAGTACGGATGCATTTGATATACTATACCTGCCGGTATCAGAAGTGGTTGTTTCAGGGATTGCCATTTCCGGCCTGAATGTAGATATCCGCCGTGCAAATAACGATGAGCATGTGAACGGCACATTGTTGCATCGTGGCCCACACGCAGGCGGCGACATCCGCTTCAACACCTTTGCAACAGCACTTGGTGCCGAGCAGTTGTTCATGGTTCAGTTTGGCGGCAACTTAGGGTTTAATGCGTTGCAACGCTTCTTTGATGACCACAGCATTGACCTTGACTACTATTTCTACGATGTTGTAGTTCCAGCAGGGTTCTCGAATGTTGCCATACGTAATGCTGTAAATGCGGCCCTTCACGGAAGAGCCAACTTTGCCGCAAATGACCCGATAACGCTGATCAGAACAGGGCAGCCTGTAGATTTGATATTTACTTACTGCTGTCTGAGAGGCGAGAGAATTTCCTTCTACTTGGATGGAAGCAATCCGTTTACCGACATCATATGTTGTACATACACGCTGACGCTTGAGAATTTCAGCCCTGCGGGTATGGAACAGCAAGTAAGGACTCATGATCTCTATCCAAATGCGGTATTGAGCCCCATCGAAAATGGCTTTGGAGTAAATGAGCATGGCGGCCTCCTCCGCGGGGGAGAAGTGATTGACTCATACGGTTGGGTGCGTAGTTTCCAACTCACAGACTGGGTTGTTTATTCGCCCGAAGGGTTTGAGTTAGGCGGCACTGCGTGGTTCAATCGTTCTGTTACGATGCTGCGTGGGGATGTGACACTACGTGGTGACTGGCAACAGCATGGCGGTCGTTATGCGATTGTTGTGTTTGACGCAAACAGCGGTGCGTTTGACGATGAAGAGACATCTTATGAAACACGCTCACGCGTACACGAGTATTGGGCAGGCGGTGATCGTCCGTATTCCAACATTCGGACATTGTCTGCACTTGCACCGACTGCGCCGGAAAAAGAAGGATATGTCTTCTTGGGTTGGGCGTTGACCCCTGATGCAGAAGAAGTGTTGCCGGGCGACTTTATCGTAGACACACCGGGCACATTCTATGCAGTGTGGGTGGAAGATGGAGCAGTGTACCACGCCATCACTTGGGCATTAGCAGACGGCGCGTGGGCGGACGGGTTCACACCTCCTGCGACAGTGTTGGACGGCGAAACGCTAGACATAGCGGAAGCAGACGAGCCGACCCGTGAAGGCTTCACCTTCACTGGCTGGAACCCGGCGCTACCGACTACGGTAACTGAGCCGATCACAGTGACGGCACAGTGGGAAGCAGAGCCAGTGTACCATGCGATCACTTGGGCATTAGCAGACGGCGCGTGGGCAGAAGGTTTCACACCTCCCGCGACAGTGTTGGACGGCGAAACGCTAGACATAGCGGAAGCAGACGAGCCGACCCGTGAAGGCTTCACCTTCACCGGCTGGAGTCCGACACTACCGACTACGGTAACTGAGGCGATCACAGTAACGGCACAGTGGGAAGCAGAGCCAGTGTACCATGCGATCACTTGGGCATTAGCAGGCGGCGCGTGGGCGGACGGGTTCACACCTCCCGCAACAGTGTTGGACGGCGAAACGCTAGACGTAGCAGAATCAGATGAGCCGACCCGTGAAGGGTTCACCTTCACCGGCTGGAGCCCGACACTACCGACTACGGTAACTGAGCCGATCACAGTAACGGCACAGTGGGAAGCAGAGCCAGTGTACCATGCGATCACTTGGGCATTAGCAGGCGGTGCGTGGGCGGACGGTTTCACACCTCCCGCAACAGTGTTGGACGGCGAAACGCTAGACATAGCGGAATCAGATGAGCCGACCCGTGAAGGCTTCACCTTCACCGGCTGGAACCCGACACTACCGACTACGGTAACTGAGCCGATCACAGTAACGGCACAGTGGGAAGCAGAGCCAGTGTACCATGCCATCACTTGGGCATTAGCAGGTGGCGCATGGGCGGAAGGTTTCACACCTCCTGCGACAGTGTTGGACGGCGAAACGCTAGACATAGCAGAAGCAGACGAGCCGACCCGTGAGGATTTCATCTTCACCGGCTGGAACCCAGTGCTACCGACTACGGTAACTGAGCCGATCACAGTAACGGCACAGTGGATCCGGGATGACGCAATGATGTTCACCATAGACAGGGTCTATGGTGCGTACGGAGAGCGGGTCGCAGTAGACGTATTTGTTGAGAATAATAAAGGAATCCATTTCATTCACATGTTCCTTGAATATGACTCCGCAAGAATCCGTCTGGTGGAGGATGAGTTTGGAATAGGCATACTCTCTACTTGGTCGAGCTTTGGCCCATACCAAATTGTTTCTCTCCACATGCCCCACCCGCCCATTTGGAACGCAACAGGGGATGGAAGATTGGTAACACTGTTCTTTGATATAGTGGCGTATGAGGAAGGCCCTGTGCCGATTACGATTACCAGTAGTATAGTATACTACATGGATTCTGTGACACTTGGTACATATTCAGTGGAAAATCGTACGGTTCCCGGCAGAGTTACTATTACGACATCTGTCCCGGTAGTAGAGAGCATTGCGGTGACAACTCAGCCGACGACCTTGGTCTACACGGAAGGTGACACACTAGACTTATCGGGCCTAGTCGTGACGCTAACCTACGATAACGGGGACAGCAGAACAGTAGCATTTGCGGACTTCGCAGAAAACGGGTTGACCGTGGCTCCGGCGGCTGGTACAGTGCTAGAATCAACGCATGACGGCACGGTTGTCACCATCACGCATACAGCAAGCGAAGAAACAGCGACAACCGACAACTTGACAGTGAATGCGCCGGTGGTAGCGAGTATTGCGGTGACAGCCCAGCCGGAAACGCTTGTCTACACAGAAGGCGAGTTACTAAACCTATCAGGTCTGGTCGTAACGCTCACGTACAATAACGGAACCACCCGGACGGTAGCGTTTGCGGACTTTGTGGCGAACGGGTTGACAGCGAGTCCAGCGGCTGGCACATCGTTGCTCTGGGCTGATAATGACGATCCGGTCACCATCACGCATACAGCAAGCGGCACAACGGCGATGACAGATGCCCTGACTGTAAATATCCGTTGGGGTGACGTGAACAATGACGGCTCTGTGACGATGGACGATGTAGCACTGTTGCAACAGTACATATTGGGAGAGCCAGTGGATGGTACATGGATGTATCGCGGCGATGTAAACCATGACGGGGCTCTCACCTTGGGGGATGTATCGCTGTTGAACCTGTATGTACTCGGGTTCCCGGTTCGTATCACGCCTCCGGTAACGACGGCAGCGGTAGCGACGCGGGCACTCTTGGTAGCCAACACCGGCGAGGTCGTGGTAACAGCGACGGTGCGGGGCGAAACGCCAGTGGTTCCGGGTGCAGAGATTTTGGTAGACTTTGCGTTGACGGAAACTCCAGAGTTGGGCATCGGCCTCCTACAAATGGAGCTGACCACGGAAGATTTGACGATTCTGGGTACCGTTTGGGAGGATTCCTCCCACCTACCGCGCTTTGGCCCTACGCCGCGGGTATCGGACGATGGTAGCAGAGTGGTTCTGGGCTTCCATGCAGGTACAGATGCCTATGGCAACGTGAACGTAGTGGGCACTGGAGACCTTGTGACGGTTCGGTTCCTCGTACCAGCGGATGCGGCAATGGGCGAAGTGCTTACCTTTGACATTGCGTTTGTCGAGTCAAGTTGCTACGCCACAGGCGATCTTCCGGGTCTTGTTTCGACACCGATTCCAGCCGAACTTGACGGCGGCATGGTTACGGTGACAGACTCTGACACAGAGATAGAGGATGAGCCTCAACCGGAAGCCGACGAAGACGAAGAGATTGCAGATTCAGCTCGTGAGTTCCATCTTGCATACATGCTCGGCAATACTGCTGGCGAGTTTGAGCCTCGTGCGAACATCACCCGTGCGCAGGTAGCTGCGATCCTGGCCCGTACAATGCTGGAAGACTTTGTAGCAGATGCGTTGCCGGAAGATATGGACAGCTTTGATGCCTTTGAAGATGTGGCATCCAGCAACTGGTTCTACTACTACGTAGCTTGGGCTTATGAAGCAGGCTTGGTAGAAGGAGACGGTCGTGGGAACTTCCTGCCCAATGACCCGATCACTCGTGAGCAATTGGCAGCGATGCTGGCCCGTACGGGCGCATACGCAGCAGAAGCCGGAGAGATGCCGTTCTTGGATGTAGACACCATCAGCGGCTGGGCTGCGCACCTGGTGTACACGACCTTCACCGAAGGCTGGATGGTCGGCGACACCCAAGGCGACTTCCGCCCCCGCGCCAATATTTCTCGTGCGGAGGTAGCGACAGCGGTGAACCGTATCCTAGGCCGCATCGACAGCCGCGCCGCATTGGAGGCGTTGGAGGAGCTAGACATAGCCGACGCGCGGAACTTCCCGGATGTGGCAGACGATGCATGGTACTTTGCCTCCGTGCTAGGCGCCACGAATGACCACTATCTGACCAGAGGTGATGGTGAGGTTATTAGTGGGAAGGCGATTGTTGTACAGTAGATACAGTTCAGCGTAATATGGTAAACACCCAAGGGCCCGGTGCAATTGCACCGGGCCCTTGGGCGTTCAGAAGGGTGTGGAATATCCGTACTATGTATAATCGTATAGTCAAAAACAAGTTGAAGTAGGGATGCAAAGCATCTCCAGTACCATCACATTTTATTCCGATGCGCAAGTCAATTCATGCGGAGCATCAACGGTGTCACCGCCTCTACAAAGAACTTGGCTCGCAGACTGGTGGTAAAAAAAGCATTTGCATTTTCACACAAAAAAGCAAGACCTAAAAGGGCCTTGCTCGTCATTGTGCTATTTTTTTAAAAATATAAAACCAACCAAGCAAAAATCGCTTGACACACTGGAAGAACTCTGATAAAATTACATGCTTTATGCCTCAAAATGCAAACATTGTCCCAGTGTTTTAATTTCGTCTTTATTGTACCCGCTCAAGACGGAAAAATCAAGTAGTCAGACGCAAAATGTGACAACTGCCCCTAGCGTATCAAAATACATGCCAGAGAGATTGAGTGAGGAGTGAAGGGATTTGCCAAAAGACGTGCTGTACGGAAAGACGCTGCGTAAAAGCTATGCCAAGAGTGACGATGTCCAAGAGATGCCGAGCCTGTTAGAGGTGCAAAAGGCATCTTACCGCTGGTTCTTAGAAACGGGCCTGCGGGAAGTGTTCAAAGATGTGGCCAGCATTTCAGACTATTCGGGGAACTTGGAGTTGTCGTTTATCGACTATTCCATGGACGAAGCACCCAAATATTCCGTGGAAGAATGCAAGGCCAGAGATGCCACCTATGCGGCCCCCTTGAAAGTCTCCGTCCGCCTGCGGAACAGGGAGACGGAAGAGATCAAAGAACAAGAGATTTTCATGGGCGATTTTCCCCTGATGACCGAGGGCGGTACCTTTATCATTAACGGTGCCGAGCGTGTCATTGTCTCCCAGATTATCCGCTCACCGGGGTCGTACTACTCCGTGGAGATGGATAAGAATGCAGACAACATCTACAGTGCGACGGTTATCCCTTACCGGGGGGCGTGGCTGGAGTATGAAACCGATGCCTCCGGCGTGTTTTATGTGCGGATTGATAAAAATCGGAAACTGCCGGTGACGTGGTTACTTCGCGCCATGGGGCAACCCATGGAAGATAAGCCCTACACTTGGAACACCGCAGCCGATGCCGCCACCGGCGGGGTGGCGGTGACGACAGAACACCTCAAAGCCATCTTTGGTGAGGACGAGCGCCTGCTTGCCACCTTAGACAAAGACCCCACCAATTCCAGAGAAGATGCGCTGTTAGAAATTTACCGCAAGCTCCGCCCCGGCGATCCGCCTACGGTGGACTCGGCGGAGGTGCTTCTGGAAAACTTATTCTTCGACCAGCGGCGGTATGATATCTCTGCCGTGGGCCGGTATAAGTTTAACAAAAAATTGGCCCTTCACACCCGGCTGACAGGACAAGAGTTATTCTACCCCATCGCCGACCCCCTCACCGGGGAAATCTTAGCGGAGGCCGGGGAAGTACTAACCCGTGACCGGGCGCAAGAGCTAGAACAAAAAGGCGTGGTAGAGGCCACTGTGAAGGTGGACGATAAGCCAGTTAAAATTCTCTCCAACGGCATGGTGCCGCTGACCACTTTTGTAGACTGTGACCCGAAAAGCCTCGGTATCGGCGAACGGGTGCGCTGGGTAGTGCTCAAAAAACTCATGGCGGAACACGAGGGCGAGGCCCTCTTAGAAGCCATCCGGGAAAACGCAGAGTACTTGGTGCCCCGGCATATTATTGTGGATGATATCTATGCCACGGTCAACTATTTGTTTGGTCTCGGCCATAATGTGGGCGGGCCGGACGATATTGACCATCTAGGCAACCGACGGATGCGTAGTGTAGGGGAACTCTTACAGAACCAGTTCCGTGTGGGCTTTTCCCGGATGGAGCGGGTGATTCGGGAGCGGATGACCTTGCAAGACTTAGACATTGTCACCCCCCAATCCCTCATTAATATCCGACCTGTGACGGCGGCGATCAAAGAATTCTTCGGCTCGTCCCCCCTATCCCAGTTTATGGATCAGACAAATCCCATGAGTGAGCTGACCCACAAGCGGCGTATGTCCGCCCTCGGCCCCGGCGGGCTGTCGAGAGAGCGGGCTAACTTTGACGTGCGGGACGTTCACTACAGCCACTATGGCCGTATGTGTCCCATTGAGACACCGGAGGGGCCGAACATCGGACTCATCAGCTACCTTGCTAGTTTTGCCAAGGTGGATGACTATGGGTTTATTATTACCCCATACCGCAAAGTAGACAAAGAAACCTTCAAAGTCTCGGACGAAATTGACTACATCACTGCCGATGTAGAAGATGCCTTCTTCGTGGCCCAAGCCACTGAGCCGGTGGACGAAAACGGCTGTCTTGCAAACCAACGGATTATCTGCCGCCACCGGGACGAGATTATCGAGGTAGACAGAGAGCGGGTAGACTATGTAGACATCTCTGCCCAGATGATGGTGTCTGTGGTCACCGCCATGATTCCCTTCTTGGAAAACGATGATGCCAACCGGGCCTTGATGGGCGCCAACATGCAACGGCAAGCCGTGCCCCTGCTCCGGCCGGAGGCACCTATTGTGGCCTCAGGCATTGAGCATAAGTGTGCCATTGACTCCGGTGTGCTGGTCATGTCGGAAGGTGACGGCACGGTAGAAGAAGTGCGGGCGGAGGCCATCACCGTTCAATACGACGATGGAGACCGGAAAAATTATCCGCTTACCAAATTTGCCCGAAGCAACCAAGGGACATGTATTAACCAGCGGCCCATTGTTGATGTGGGAGAGCGGGTCACGACAGCAAGTGTCTTAGCAGACGGCCCCTCGACTGACCAAGGTGAGGTGGCTTTGGGTAAAAACGTGCTGGTTGGCTTTATGACGTGGGAAGGGTATAACTACGAAGATGCCATTCTAATCAGCGAACGGCTGGCGATGGACGATGTGTTTACCTCTGTCCACATTGAAGAATACGAAGCCGATGCCAGAGATACGAAATTAGGCCCGGAAGAAATCACACGGGACATTCCCGGCGTGGGGGACGATGCCCTGAAATACCTCGATGAGCGGGGGATTATCTCTGTGGGTGCCGAGGTGCAGTCCGGTGATATTCTGGTGGGCAAGGTAACACCGAAAGGTGAAACCGACCTCACCGCAGAAGAGCGGTTGCTCCGTGCTATCTTTGGTGAAAAGGCGAGAGAAGTTCGTGACACATCCTTAAAAGTGCCCCATGGGGAGTCTGGGATTGTGGTTGACGTGAAGGTGTTCTCTCGTGACAATGCGGATGAGTTAAACCCCGGCGTGAACATGGTCGTGCGGGTCTATATCGCCCAAAAACGGAAAATTTCCGTTGGGGATAAAATGGCGGGCCGCCATGGGAACAAGGGTGTTGTCTCTCGGATTTTGCCGAGGGAAGATATGCCTTACCTCCCGGACGGGACACCGCTGGATATTGTGCTAAACCCCTTGGGCGTACCTTCTCGTATGAACATCGGGCAGGTGTTGGAAGTTCACTTGGGCTATGCCGCCCAGGCACTGGGTTGGAAAGTGACCAGCCCCATCTTCAACGGTGCCAACGAGCAAGACATTCAAGACACCTTGAAATTAGCGGGGCTTCGTGAAGACGGCAAAAGCGAACTCTTCGATGGCCGAACCGGGATGCCTTTTGACAGCCCGGTGACGGTTGGGTTTGTGTACTTCTTAAAACTCCACCACTTGGTAGATGATAAAATCCATGCCCGTTCCACTGGCCCTTACAGCTTGGTCACCCAACAACCTTTGGGCGGGAAGGCCCAGTTCGGCGGTCAGCGATTTGGTGAGATGGAGGTTTGGGCCTTGGAGGCTTACGGTGCAGCGTATACGCTGCAAGAAATCCTCACCGTGAAATCTGATGACGTGACAGGCCGTGTACGGACGTATGAGGCTATTGTAAAAGGCCACAACGTACCCCAACCCGGCGTGCCGGAGAGCTTTAAGGTTCTGATGAAAGAACTCCAATCTCTCTGTCTTGACATTCGGGTGTTGGATAATGAGGGCAATGTGATTGAACTAGTAGACGAGGACGACGACTTCCGCGGCGGCATCCGGGACGAGAGCGAATACCAAGCCCAAGACGGCGAGATTGTCAGCTCTGGCTACAGCATTGAAGACGCACCGGAAGGTGCCGGCGAGGATGTACCCTTACTTGACGACGATGAGGACATGACAGACGACGAAGAGATCATCGAAGACGACGATATAGAAATTGCCGAAGAAGAGGAGGAACTTATACTATGAGTTACGCACCATTTGACGCCATTCAGATCAGTATCGCCTCTTCGGAGAAAGTGAGAGAGTGGTCCTCTGGCGAGGTCAAAAAGCCGGAGACCATCAATTACAGAACCTTAAAACCGGAGCGGGAAGGGCTGTTTTGCGAAAAAGTGTTCGGCCCCACCAAAGACTGGGAGTGCCATTGCGGTAAGTATAAGAAAATCCGCTACAAAGGCAAAGTCTGTGACCGTTGCGGTGTCGAAATTACAAAAAGCAAAGTCCGCCGTGAGC
Source organism: Oscillospiraceae bacterium (assembly GCA_009779845.1). Classification (GTDB taxonomy): domain Bacteria; phylum Bacillota; class Clostridia; order Oscillospirales; family Oscillospiraceae; genus WRAB01. The sequence continues at coordinate 3,834 of WRBE01000045.1, read as the reverse complement.
GGATGGGCCACATTGAATTGGCCGCCCCCGTGAGCCATATCTGGTACTTTAAGGGCATCCCGTCCCGTATGGGGTTGCTCTTAGACGTGACACCGCGAGTGTTAGAAAAAGTACTATACTTTGCGGCTTATGTGGTAATCGACCCCGGTTTCTCGCCCCTGACGAAGAACCAAATTCTAACGGAAAAAGAATACCGGGACATGAAAGAGAAGTACGAGGACGATTTTAAGGCCGGTATGGGTGCAGAAGCGGTCAAACAATTGCTGGCGGACATTGACTGCGATAAGTTGTCCGCCCAGCTCCGGGCCGAGCTAAAAGAAGCCAGCGGCCAGAAAAAGGCCAAGCTGATTAAGAGACTGGAAGTGGTAGAGGCCTTCCGCCAGAGCGGTAACGATCCCACTTGGATGATTATTGACGTGTTGCCTGTCATCTCGCCGGAAATTCGGCCCATGGTGCAGTTAGACGGCGGACGCTTTGCCACTAGCGACTTAAACGACCTATACCGCCGTGTCATTAACAGAAACAACCGCCTAAAGCGTCTGATTCAATTGTCCGCCCCGGACATTATTGTGCGAAATGAGAAACGGATGCTGCAAGAGGCGGTGGATGCCCTCATTGACAACGGCCGTCGTGGCCGTGCCGTTACCGGGGCCAACAGCCGTGCCCTCAAGAGTTTGTCCGACATGCTCAAAGGGAAACAGGGCCGATTCCGGCAAAATCTGTTGGGCAAACGTGTTGACTACTCCGGGCGTAGCGTTATCGTAGTCGGGCCGGACTTGAAGCTTTATCAGTGCGGCTTGCCCAAAGAGATGGCCATTGAACTGTTTCGTCCCTTCGTCATGAAAAAGTTGGTGGAGGACGGGGTTGCCAACAATATCAAAAGTGCGAAAAAGATGGTGGATCGGGGTCGTGATGAGGTTTGGGATGCCCTAGATGTCGTCATCAAAGAACACCCTGTGCTCTTAAACCGTGCGCCCACACTCCACAGACTGGGGATTCAAGCCTTTGAGCCGGTGCTGGTTGAGGGCCGTGCCTTAAAGCTGCATCCACTGGTTTGTACCGCCTACAACGCCGACTTTGACGGTGACCAAATGGCGGTGCATGTACCCCTATCCACAGAGGCACAGGCAGAGGCACGGATATTGATGTTATCCGCCAATAACTTGCTCCGTCCGCAGGATGGGAACCCGGTTACAGTGCCGACACAAGATATGATTCTCGGTGCCTACTACCTCACTTTCGAGCGGGACGGGAAAGGCGCAGGGAAAGTCTTCAAGTCCGCAGAAGAGGCCATCTTGGCCTACCACGAAGGGGTAGTGGAAATCCATGCGCCTATCAAGGTTCGCCGCATCGGCGAGTTGAATGGAGAGACCGTCACCGCCCTGATTGAGACCACTGTAGGCCGGATTATATTCAACGAGCCAATCCCGCAAGATTTGGGCTTTGTGGATCGTGGGGATAAGGCCAGCTTCCTTGATTATGAAATCAACTTCATGTGCGACCGGAAACAGGTAGGGCAGATTGTCGAGCGGTGCATCGCCAAGCACGGTTTCACCCTCTCGGCGGAGGTGTTGGATAATATTAAAACCTTAGGGTTCCGTTATTCTACCCAAGGTGCCATCACCATCTCGATCTCCGACATGACTGTGCCGGACGAGAAAAAACAACTCATTGAGCAAACCGAGCAGAAGATTATCACCATTGAAAAGCAGTACCGCCGTGGCTTGATTACCGATCAAGAGCGGTATCGTTTGGTGGTAGGCGAGTGGGAAAAAACCACCAAAGACGTCACCGATGCCCTAGAGGACACCTTGGATGAGTTCAATCCCATTTATATGATGGCAAACTCTGGTGCCCGGGGTAGTATGGCGCAAATTCGTCAGCTTGCCGGGATGCGTGGTCTCATGGCCAACACTGCCGGTAAGACCATTGAGATTCCCATTAAGGCCAATTTCCGGGAAGGATTGTCAGTGCTGGAGTACTTCATCTCGTCCCGTGGCGCACGGAAAGGTTTGGCGGATACGGCGCTCCGTACCGCTGACTCCGGGTATTTGACCCGCCGCTTGGTTGATGTAGCCCAAGACGTGATTATCCGTGACCCGGACTGCGGCACCGCAGAAGGTGCCATGGCTAGAGAGATTTTGGACAAAGGCCAAGTGGTACAGACCTTAGGGGTCTCTATCCACGGTCGGTATCCGGCGGTGGATATCACAAACGCCAAAGGTCAGGTGTTGTTTACTGCCGACCACCTGCTCCAAAACACCGATGCGGACGTGTTAGAGGCAAACGGCATCCGTGAGATACAAGTGCGAACCGTGTTGGGCTGTGAGTCGAAAAGCGGTGTCTGTGCTAAGTGTTACGGCTTAAACCTAGCCGTAGGCGAGCCGGTCAGTGCCGGGGAAGCCGTTGGCGTTATTGCCGCCCAAAGTATTGGGGAGCCGGGAACACAGCTCACCATGCGTACCTTCCACACCGGTGGCGTCGCCGGAGATGATATTACCCAAGGTCTGCCCCGTGTCGAAGAGCTATTCGAGGCCAGAAAACCAAAGAGTATGGCGGTATTGGCCGAGATCGCAGGCCGTGTGACCTTAGAAGAAACCAAAAAAAGCGCCGTCTATACCCTGTCTGTCATCAACGAAGCGGACGGAGAGGTGCGGAGCTACACCGTCCCCTATGCCTCCGGCATCCGGGTACAAGACGGACAGCAGGTGGAGTTAGGTGAACAACTCACCGACGGTGCCCAAAACCCCCACGATATTCTACGGATTCTCGGCGTGTTGCAAGCCCAGAACTATCTGATTCAAGAGGTACAAAAAGTGTACCGCCAGCAGGGTGTTGAAATCAACGACAAGCATATTGAGGTCATCATCCGGCAAATGATGCGGAAAGTTCGGGTAGAAGAGGCGGGCAGCACAGAACTCCTCTCTGGCACCACCGTTGACTTGTTGGACTTTAAGGCTGCCAACCGGGAGATCCAAGCGAGAATCGATGCCGGCGAGGCCGAGTTGGAACTTGCCACCTGTACCCGCCAGCTATTAGGTATCACCAAGGCGTCTCTTGCCACTGAGAGCTTCCTCTCCGCCGCTAGCTTCCAAGAGACCACGAAGGTGCTCACAGAAGCCGCTATTAAGGGCAAGGTGGATAATTTGGTGGGGCTCAAAGAAAATGTCATCATTGGCAAACTGATTCCCGCCGGGTCAGGTTTGGATGTGTACCGTGGGTTTACCACCCATGTGGAAGGTGAGCACATCGGGTTGCCGGAACCGGAGGAAGAGGTAGATTTAGAACTATTGGCCGGTGTGGCTAATGTGATTGAGTAGGGAACGTGTCGCTTAAAAAAGAATGAAATATCCAAGGCCCGGTGCGTAAGCACCGGGCCTTGAGTGTGTTGTATGACATTGAGACTAGGACTCTTGCTGGAGAATATACTTCCAGTGAATCGCCCCATCGCCATCTCTGGTCAAGTGGTGGTCATTCGCCGCACCCAGTACGGATGGGAAGTACCATGCCCCGGCAGCCACATCCGGGAAGTCTCTGGCATTGGTTAGGTTCTCTATTGTTGCGCCTGCAAAGGCCACTCTGCTGTCCAGTCGGCCTAATATCCGGTTTACCGCCGTGGCCACCTCGGCACGCATGATATTGGAACGGGGACGGAAGTTGTCCCTGTCGTCACCAATCATCCAACCCTCGGTGTAGGCCGTGTACACGTAGTGGACTGCCCAGTTGCTGATATCCGCTACGTCGTTGAAGGGCATCTCGCCCGTTTCTTCCTCATACTCTTCTAAGGTTCTTGACAACATGGCGGCCAATTCTTGGCGGGCAATCGGGGCCCTT
>WRBE01000044.1 GCA_009779845.1 Oscillospiraceae bacterium | reverse complement strand
CCCGGCAACCTTGTGTTACCGGAAGGCGTAACCGGCGGTTTTGACGGCAACACACTGAACCTCATTATCGCAAACCTCGCACCGGGCACATATGTGACCATTAGCTATCAAGCGGACATTGCGCCAAGCGCGGCGGACACGACAATCGCCAACACGGCGACCGTTCGATGTGACGAGTACGATTTGGAAGATGAGGACACCGAGAGAACCACGGCCACCCAAGGCTGGCGTCAGATGTACCTCATCGGCCACGCCGGCATGGGCTATCCTCGTCCAATCCGCCCCTTCGGCAACATCACCAGAGCAGAGGTTGCGACTATCTTTTTCCGCATGGTGACGGACGATGTCCGGGCAGAGAACTGGATGCAAGACCATCCATATTCAGATGTAGCATTGCGCCAATGGTTCAACAACGCCATCGCTACAACTACCAACATGGGTCTGTTTGAGGGTGTGGGTGATGATAGATTCGCCCCGACCCAATACATCACCCGTGGCGAGCTTGCCGCCGTATTGGTACGATTCATGGAGCGTGACCAGATTGGCCAATTCTCCATCAATCTGTTGAGTGCTGATGACCAGTTCAACGACATCGCCAACCACTGGGCACGGGAGTACATCAACGAAGCCGCCCGGCAAGGTTGGGTCGAAGGGCCGTCAGGTCTAGGCGGGCCGTTTAACCCCCGCCGCCCCATCACGAGAGCGGAGACTGCGGCGATGATTAACCGCATGTTTGGGCGCTTGGTGGAGTCCACATACTGTCTGTTAGACGGCATGGTTGAGTGGCCGGACAACCAGAATGAAGCCCGCTGGTACTTCGTGTATATGCAGATGGCGACCAACTCCTACACCTACCGCTGGAGAGCGGACAGTGACCGCTACAAGGAGCTGCTTGACACCATCGAACCGCGTGCATGGGAAAGACTAGAACGGCCGCACTCTACGAGAGAAGACAATTTTAATTGGCCCAACGAGCAATAAGGTTTAGAGTGATATAGCAACAGCCCACCCCCCAGTGCCTATGCACCGGGGGGTGGGCTGTATGTGCGACAAGGTCAAGGGCCGGGCAGACACATGCGATGGATGTATCAAGGCGGTCTGAGTGCGGGAGGGTCAGCTCTAAGTTGATTCGGCACAGTTTTTACTGTATACTGGCCTTAGATTTTCCGAGATGCTTGATTTGTCCCAAGTCAACGCCGATGTTAAAGAGGGAACAGGCAAAGGCAGAGCGAGTCTATAACCCACAACGCGTTTTTAATTATTGAGGTTGCGGGTAGTTTGGGCGTGATTTATTAGGGGAGGTGTTTTCTGCATGGGAAACTATACTAGAAACGAGTTAGATGAAGCCTTCAGGGCAATATCTTCTACACTAAGCAAATGTGAAAAAGCATTTGAAAAGCTAGAACAAGGAACCCCTCAGTACACGTTGTTAAAAAGAAGAATCAAGGCATTTCACATTGCGCTGCAACTAATTGAGTGCGAAGCATCGAATTGCACCAAATAAGCCAGAATATATAAAACACAAAATGCTACAAGCTCATGAGCACAATTCAATAGCACACAAATCTGGCACCACCACCGCCTTTGACCATTGGGGTTTCGAGGACTATTACATCTAGCATGAGGGTTTTGGCGCCAGTGCAGGGTATAAGATGCGAAACCGTCGTCACTCTGCCCTTGACCTTGCGGGTACATAGGGGCGCAGCCCCTGTGTTGATTTTTTGCTTCTTTTTGTTCAACGACATACTACGAAACTGCCCTTTGCGAGTGACCTTCTCGCAAATGGTTAGTTGAGTTAACACCCGTAGGGTGAAAAGAAGGCCCGTCCGGCAGGACAAAAGCCCTCGGCCCCCAGCCGCCGAGACAAAATCGGCGTTCCGCCGACAGGAAAGGCCAAGGGCCGGGACGCGCAGGGGCACGTCCCCTACAAAAGCGGTACAAAGGTTGACAAAACGGTGGGCTAGTAGTATACTATAGATACAAATAGGCGTTGCCCGGTAAACGGTCAGCCTAAAAAGTAGTTGCTAAAAGGATTAGCCGCACGTTTTGTAGGCCGGGCGGCTAATTCCTTTTGTCTATGTAGTTCATCAGCAGTATGATTAATCCTGCAAATGCAAGCATCAATGATATCGCTTCAAACACCGACATGGGCCTCACCCCTTTCACGGAGGGTTGGCTAACCGCGCACCGTATGGGCAACGCCTGTGTCGAATTGTATCGCAATGACGTGTATTTTGTCAAATAATGCTGAAGCAGCGGGGCACCAAGGGTGGTGTCCTGCTGTTTCTATTTTGATGCAAATGGGGGCCCAGGATACGCAAGGGCCGTAATCCTGCGGTTATTGCGGCAAAAAGACTTGACAAATAGAATATCATATAATATTATAGTTAAGTATAAACAACTAGATTTAAGAGAGTTTAGTTCAACGATAATCAACAATGAAAGGGGTTAGCGTTCCATTATGAAACCGATGCGTATTGTAATCTATAGTCCTGACAAGGAAGAGGCTGCGTTTTATGAGGCGCAGTGCCGCACATTGAGCGAGACATTTGATATCCCGGTTGAGTGTAAGATATACACCGCAACCCCCGGATTGCTGTTCGATTTGGGTGACCCTGCATTTAGTAGGCGTTTGGACGTGATTTACTTTTCCCTCAACAAACAAAACGTGGACATCCCCCACCAGATCCGAGATGCGGGGTATACCAACCTGATCGTGTTCATCGGGAAAGAAGAAATGGTTCTGACCTATGAAGAGATGTTCGACATTGAAACCTACAACTTCGTGCAAAGTGACCGTGCCCCAGAGTATCTGCGGCGATTCGCACACATATTCCGCAAGGCGGGCGAAGTTGTCGCCAAGTCCCGGGAGGAAAAGCTAGTGCTCTCCTACGGGGGCGAGATTCGGCAGATCGACATCAACGACATCCACTATTTTGAGGTGAGGAACTATACCCTGATCGTACACTACGGGGATGGAGAGCAGTTTACATTTGTCTCGTCACTTGCCAAAATGGAGCAGCACTTGAAAGGGCGTAATTTTTTGCGGCCCTCTCGGTTTTACCTTATCTCACTGCGTGCGGTGCAGACATTCACGTCTGACCGTGTGCTGATGCGTGACGGCACCGAAATTGCGGTGAGCCGTAAATATTCCGGTATGTTAAAACGCGCATTAGACGAGCAGGGCGGACGAGGCGGTGGCTGATGAAGAACAAGCGCACCCTAGGCATAGCGGTGGCGTTGCTTGCCGTACTTTTGCTGTTCGGCCTACTTGCTACGCCGGTACTAGGGCATCCCCCCTCGCCTGACGATGTGCTGACTACCGTGGGGGAGCCTACTTGTGAGACAGCGGGTTATCGGGTCTATACCTGTTCGCACTGCGGCAGAACACGCACCGCACCGGGTGCGGCGGCACTGGGGCACAACTTTGTACAAGTCTCTGAGCGCCTTGTTTGTGGGGAGGTTCCCACCAGAACCTACGCCTGTACTCGATGCGGACAGACGCGCACGGAATCAGGCGGCGCAGCAGTGCCACATGATTATGTTGTCGTCGTTCAGGCCCCCACCTGCACCCATGCGGGATTACGGATGTACACCTGTTCTCGGTGCGGGGATAGTCACACTGCACCGGGCGAGGCGGCACTGGGACATCATCGGATTGTTGCCATACAAGCACCCACCTGTACCCGTGCGGGTCTGCGGGTTTATACCTGTTCCCGTTGTGAGGACAGAGTTACCGCACCGGGTGCGGCGGCACTGGGACATAACTTTTCCCGCACCGCACAGGAACCCACCTGTACCGAACCCGGCATATATACCCACACCTGCGCCCGATGCGCATACACATATACCGAGCCTGGCCCACCGTCCATGGGACACACCTTTGGCCCATGGCAAGAGGCCGGGCCCGACACAGAGGTGCGCATCTGCCAAATCTGCGGCGCAGAAGAAACCCGCTCCGCCTCCACGGCGGACGTGGAACTGCCGCCTACGCCTATGCCTACGCATCCCCAACCGCCACCTGTTGCGGGAGTGCCACCGGCGCCTGCAGCTCCCGCGGTTCCTGCGGGCGGGTTTGTGTCACAGCTCCTGCGTAACGACCCTGTGGGCACAATTCGGATATTGGATTTGGAAATTGAATTCACCACCGTAGATGTTGCGGCCGGCGGTTTTAGTGTATTGTTGCTCGTGCTCGCTATTCTTTTTACCATCTCGGTTATTCTAGCAGTAATGCGCGAACGGCGCACATACCGGGCATATATCCAGCGGCAACAGGCCGCAGAAGCGGAGGACCGAAAGCATGACTTTCGTTAACTGGATCAGCATCGGTGTCGCAGCCGTGATTGGCATCACCGGCCTTGTTGTACACCTCTATTACCGAAAAAAATTGCGCAATTTGGAAGGATTCATGGGCATCACCACGCCGGAAGACGATGATCTGTAGATGTTTATATCTGTCTACATTTAAATTATGACGCTATCTTCTGAATCTGCATCCAGCAAACAGAAAAATAAACTTTCATCGGCCCGATTCCATTGTAGCAAGCAGGGGGTGGTGCATGCATTTTTGAGGAAATGCACGCACCACCCGAATTTGTTGAGGGAAGAAATCCCCCACTCCCCTGAGCAATGCCGCAGGCGGACTGCCTGTGCGGCAGAGCCGCTATACCTGCACGGAAAGAAACTATCGTCAGCGCACATCACGCTCATGCACTTCTCCCAGCGGAGCAGAACGAGTAAAAAACAAAACACCGCACCGGCACGACCACCGCCCTTGACCATTGGGGTTTCGAGTACTATTACATCTGGCGTGAGGGTTTTAACACCAGTACGGAGTATAAGGTGCAAAACCGTCGTCACTCTGCCCTTGACCTTAGCGGGTACATAGGGGCGCAGCCCCTGTGTTGACTTTTTGCTTCTTTTTGTTCAACGACAAAAAGAAGGCCCGTCCGGCAGGACAAAAGCCCTCGGCTTGTGCCGAGCCAAAATCGGCGGAACGCCGAACAGAGAAGGCCAAAGGCCGGGACGCACAGGGGCATGTCCCCTACAAGAGTGCAAAGGCCGGGCAGACACAAGGTCTGCCCCTACAGAGTTGGCAAAGCAAGCCCCTACACAACAATATTGAAAAATTCAAAGATTTCTCTCTGGCAAATTTTGCAATTCTGTGTTACAATACTACATTGATAAAAAACATCGGACGGAGGAACAGTATATATGACAGATACCGTCGCTCAAACTGAAAAAAAACCGGTTATTTTTAGTGGTATGCAGCCTTCCGGGGCCTTGACTTTGGGGTCGTATATGGGGGCACTGCAAAATTGGGTCAACCTCTCGGATGCGTATGATTGTTATTACTGCATCGTGGATCTCCACGCCATCACCTCCCGGCAAGAGCCAGCGGAGCTTCGGCGGCGATGTTTAGACCAGATTGCCCAATATATTGCCTGCGGTCTAGACCCGGCCAAAAGCACGCTGTTTATCCAGAGCCATGTTCCGGCCCACGCTGAACTTAGCTGGATATTAAACTGTTACACTATGTTCGGAGAATTGAGCCGAATGACCCAATTCAAAGACAAGTCCACCCGAAACACGGACAATATTAATGCAGGGCTGTTTACCTACCCGGTACTCATGACGGCGGACATCTTACTCTACCAAGCGGAGTTGGTTCCCGTGGGGGACGACCAGCGGCAGCATGTAGAGCTTGCCCGTGACGTGGCCAACCGCTTCAACGGCATCTATGGTGATGTATTCACGCTGCCGAAATCGTTCATCCCCGAGGAAGGGGCCCGGATTATGAGTCTAGCGGACTCCACACGGAAGATGAGCAAGTCCGAACCCGCCGGAGGTTGCATTTACCTCATGGACAAGCCGGAGGTTATTTTGAAAAGCTTCAAGCGGGCCGTCACCGACAGCGGTGGAGACGTACGCTATGACCAAGCGGAGAAGCCCGGTGTATCAAACCTCATGACCATCTACTCTGTGGCTACCGGTAAGAGTTATGATGCGATTGAAGCAGAGTTCTCTGGCCTTGGTTACGGCGCATTCAAAACCGCCGTGGGTGAGAGTGTGGTGGAACTGTTCCGCCCCATCCGGGAAAAGGCAGAGGCCCTTTTGGCGGATAAAGCGTATCTCGTTAGCGTCTACACCGATGCGGCGGATCACGCCGCCCGGGCGGCGAACAAGACCCTGCGTAAAGTCTATAAAAAGATTGGATTCGTGGCGAAATAGTGGTCACGAGTGGAAGAAGGTACCCATGTCAACATTGATTACCTATCCCCTTACTGTCCGGGTTCTAGCGGCCCTGTTTGTGGCCTTGCTGATTAGCTTGGTTGCCACCCCACCGGTCAAAAAATTTGCCCAGCGGGTGGGTGCGATTGACGTGCCCAAAGATAATCGCCGGGTTCATAAGGTGCCCATCCCCCGCTTAGGCGGGCTGGCCATCTTTATCGGTTTTGTCATCAGCGTAGTGTTGTTTGCTGAGATTAGTAGAGAGCTACAGGGTATTTTGATCGGCAGTGTCATTATCGTGTCTGTGGGCGTGGCGGATGATATCGTCCCCTTGCGTGCTTGGCAAAAATTCTTGGTTCAAATCGTGGCGGCGTTAAGTCCTGCCCTTCACGGGGTGGTGATTGAGCTGATTTCAAACCCCAATGTCCTGTCCGATTACGCTTACTTAAATTTAGGATATTTTGTAATCCCCTTGACTGTACTTTGGATTGTGGGTATCACCAACGCCGTGAACCTGATTGATGGGTTAGACGGCTTGGCGGTGGGCGTTTCCACTATCTCATCCCTCACGATGCTGGTGGTGGCGCTTTTAATCACGGCGGATGTCAATGTGGCGTTGGTGTTAGCGGCTTTGGCCGGGGCTTGTTTGGGATTCATGCCCTATAATCTAAACCCCGCCAAGATTTTCATGGGCGACACGGGGGCACTTCTCTTGGGGTACTTGCTTGCCACCATGAGTATCATGGGACTGTTTAAATCCTATGCCATCATCTCCTTTGCTGTACCCTTCATCGCCTTGGCACTGCCGATTTTGGACACCGTGTTCGCTATTTTACGCCGGGTGGCGAAGGGGCAAAGCCCCATGTCCCCGGATCGGGGACATCTGCACCATCGGCTGTTAGATTACGGCTTCTCCCAAAAGCAGGCTGTGTTCATCATCTATCTCATCAGCGGATTTTTGGGCATGATTGCCGTGATTATGACATCCTCCGGTCAGGTGCGGGTGATATTCACAGCAATTACCTTTGTGGCCGTGGCCGCCATGATTTTGGTGGTGACCCGGGGTACGTTGCTCAAACCCAGAAACGGCAAAGAGAAACCCCAACCGGAAGGCCAAGAGATAGAGGGCCAGATTGAGATGGAAAACGACAATGAATCCAGTTAAAGTAATGAGCATCTTCGGCACCCGGCCGGAGGCGATTAAAATGGCACCGTTGCTGTTAGAGCTGCAGCACCACCGGGAAATAGAATCCGTTGCCTGTCTCACCGCCCAGCATCGAGAGATGCTGGATTCGGTCATGTCCCTGTTTGACTTGGATGCGGCATTTGACTTGGATATCATGGAGCCGGGTCAGACACTGTATACCGTCACCGCTAAGGTGCTCACGGGGTTAGGGCAGGTGTTGGAACAAGCCCGGCCTGACCTCGTGTTAGTCCACGGTGACACCACCACCGCCTTCTCTGCGGCTCTGGCGGCTTTTTATGCCAAAATCCCCGTGGGTCATGTGGAGGCAGGTCTGCGCTCTGGCGATAACCTCTCCCCGTTCCCGGAAGAGGTCAATCGGAAATTAGTGGGTCAGATTGCGTCCCTCCATTTTTGTCCCACAGTAAGAAACGCAATAAATCTACAGCATGACGGCATCACCAACGGCGTATTTATCACCGGGAACACCGTCATTGACGCAATGCGATATACCCTAGACAAGTTTCCCGGCACCTTTGGTAACGAGCTAGACCAAATCGACTGGCAGGGCCGCCGTGTTATCACCCTCACCTGTCACCGCCGTGAAAACTACGGCGAGCCCATGGCTGCCATTTTTCGTGCCATTAAGGCGCTGGTGGAGGCCCACCCGGACGTAGAACTGGTCTACCCCGTTCACCCCAGCCCTGCTGTGCAAGAGGCGGCCCGGTCTATTTTGGGCAACACAGACCGTGTCCACCTCATTGGCCCCTTAGACACGGTGCAAATGCACGCCTTATTAAAGCGTAGCTATCTCATCATGACCGACTCCGGCGGCCTTCAGGAAGAGGCCCCGGCTTTGGGTAAGCCTGTGTTGGTTCTCCGCCGGGAAACAGAACGGCCAGAGGCCGTTGAAGCGGGTACGGTACAACTGGCAGGCGTGGAAGAGGCCGAGGTGTTTCGGTTGGGTGCGTTGCTGCTCAATGATGAAGCCACCTACCAGAAGATGGCACGGGCAACAAACCCTTATGGAGACGGGAATGCGTCACAGAGGATCGCCGAGGCGATTTTGTGGCACTTTGGACACCGTGGGAAGCGGCCGGTGGATTTTCAGCCGGGCGAATAAATGAGGGGTCGCAATGATACAGTTTGTAAAACCAGAAACACGCTACATCCAATCCTATTGGGAAGCTGTTGATACCGTCTGTAAAGAACGCATCTATCTTGCGTCCTCCGAAGGATTTCCGCTGGAAAGCACCATCGAATTTGTAGAATCTTGTATCGACAAACACATACCACAATTGTTTGTCATCGAAACCGCCACAGACCGCTGTGTCGGCTGGTGCGATGCCCAGCCGAAATCTGCGACCATCGGATATTTGGGCACGGGTCTATTGTCCGAATACCGGGAACAAGGCATTGGTAGGCAATTGATCCAAGAGATAATTACGCTGTCGAAAAACTATGGCTATCACCGCCTCGAACTCGATGTCCGCAGCTCCAACACCAGAGCCATCCATGTGTATCAGCAACTTGGTTTTGTTATTACAAATGTTGTAACAGGTGGATTTATGTTCAGGGATAGTACGATTGCGGAAGATGTTGTGCAGATGACATTGGATTTGACTACGTAGACCGGGACGGAAAAAACCGGGCGGGAAAACGCATAAAACCCAGTATTTCCAAGAAACGCAACCTGCGGTTGACAAAATGCAAATGAAAGATGCTGGTTTGCTACCGGGACGATGTGGTACACTTAGGACGAATTTGAGAGAGGAAGTGATATCCATGAAGTTCCATGAAAAGTTGCAAGAATTAAGAAAAGGAAGAGGGCTGTCTCAAGAGGCGTTGGCGGAAATATTAGATGTTTCCAGACAAGCGGTCTCCAAATGGGAAAGCGGGCAAACATACCCGGAAACAGACAAATTGATTGCGTTAGCCAAATTGTTTGATGTTACATTAGATAGCCTATTACAAGACGGACAGCCTTTGGAGTTTGCGGGCACAACTGTTCGCCAAGGCGGCCAGTCTGCCCGGTGGCAGTACGAATATAAGAGCAAACGCACGTTGTTCGGTTTGCCTTTGGTGCATGTAAACGTAGGATTCGGTCTCTACCGTGCCAAGGGGATTTTGGCTATCGGAACTATTGCCACAGGGCTGTTGTCCATCGGTGCAATCTCTGTGGGGCTGTTGTCCATTGGAGCGATGGGGGTCGGGCTGATTGCTTTATGTGCCCTTGCATTTGGGATTCTGGCTTTTGGCAGCGTAGCAGTCGGTGTATTTGCCGTGGGTGCCCTTGCCATCGGAATTTTCGCCCTCGGTGCCTTGTCCATCGGCATGTTCTCCACCGGTGCACTGGCGGTTGCAAGCCATGTGGCCATCGGTTCCCATGCCTACGGTCATATTGCTGTCGGCAACGAGGTGGCGGAAGGTGTCCGTGTCATTTTGGACACCAACGCTGCGGGCCCTTGGCAAATGCCGGCAGAGCCGGTACGAGCAGCGATCACGGAAGAGTTTCCCGGCCTGTGGAACTGGGTGGTTCGTTGGGCTACCATGCTGTTGCGGTAAGATAAGGGACATGTCCCTGTCGGTTTATACATGAAAAAGCCGCCGTTCTCTTTGGGAACGGCGGCTTTTGATATAGCGCAAAGCCCGCCGCCCCTTGCGTTTTGCTCCAAAACGTGGTATAATATCAAGGCAGAAACAAACCATCTACCCCTACGGAAAGGGGGATTTTTTATGGACATATTACAAAACCCCCTGTTAGACCGGACGCTATGGTCTAAGTTGCGGATTTTGATGATTCCCATTGCATTGCAAAATTTAATCAACTTCGGCGCCAAGGCCGCCGACACCCTGATGGTGGGGATGTTAGGCGAAATACAGCTCTCTGCCGCTGCTATCGCCAATCAGGTGACGTTTACTTACATCGTCATTGGTTTCGGTGTGGCCTCTGGTGCGGGGGTATTGGCGGCCCAGCACTGGGGTGCGGGCAACAAGCAAAAAGTGCGAGAGATATTTGCCTTTATGTGCCGGATTGTGGCGGTACTCAGCATATTTTTTGCAGGAATTTCTTTTTTTGCGCCGGAACAGGTGATGCGCATCGTCATCACCGATCCAGAGGTCATCTATGAAGGAGTCATTTACTTGCGGTGGCTGGCGTTGGGCTTTTTGTTCATGGGATTTACCGTGGCGGTCATCTCTATGCTGCGCTCTACGGGAACCGTGAAAATTGCCGTTGTGGTGTCCTTGGCCATGCTGGTTATCAGCATATTCTTAAACTATGTGCTGATTTTTGGAAACTTCGGCTTCCCCGCTATGGGTATCGCCGGGGCGGGCATTGCCACCTCCGTGGCGCGGATCATCGAGTTTGTGATTTTAGTCGTATACCTATTTAAGATTGAGAAAAGAGTGGGGCTAAAAATCCGAGACCTGTTCCGACCCACCCCCGGTATCGGACAGAGCTATTTACGGCATGGCGCACCAGTGTTGGTCAACGAGATAGCTTGGGCCGGTTCCGCCTTCATGCTGGGTGTCATCATCGGGCGAATGGGGCGAGAGTTCGTAGCCGCCAACAGCATCGGCGGACTGTTGATTCAGTTTGTGGGCATTATCACGTTCGGCGTGGCGGCGGCCGCCGCCACAGTCATCGGAAACACCATCGGCGAGGGGGATCAAGCCCGTGCCCAACAGTATGCAAAAGCCCTGATGATGTTTAGCTTTCTTTCCGGGGTTGCAGGGCTGTTGGTGGTACAGGCCGTCCGATTGCCGCTCATTGACTTTTATGACCTGTCTTACCGGGCCGAAACGTATGCCCGGCAGATTACCCATGTGATTTCGATCAATACCATCTTTTTATCTATGGCGGCCATCAACATGATTGGTACCCTCCGCGGCGGTGGCGATGCTCGGTTTGTCATGATTATTGACGTAAGTTTTCCGTGGCTCATCTCGATTCCGTTAGGTGCCTTGGCGGGGCCGATTCTGGGGTGGCCGGTGTGGATTGTGTTCTTGATTCTACGGAGCGAGGACATTTTTAAAACGCTGGTGGTTCTTTGGCGGATTCCACGCGGGAAGTGGATAAAAGATGTAACGAAAACATAGGGTGGGTTGCGTTTCCTCCTTGTAGGGGACGTGGCCTGGTGCGTCCCGGCCCTTGACCTTTCTTGTTCGGCGTGTCCGCCGAGGGTTTTCTTGGCGGTTCCCGCCAACTGGTCATGTCCTGCCGGACGGGCTTTCTTTTTGTCGTTGAACAAAAAGAAACAAAAAATCAACACAGGGGCTGCGCCCCTATGTACCCGCTAGGGTCAAGGGCAAAGGTAGAGACCGTTTTCATGTTATACTCTGTGTTGGCGACAATGCTCACCTACTAGAAGTCCGGGTGCCTTGGAACCTAGAAGGGCGGTTTGTGTCGCCAGTTGGATGTTCTGGGGTCGTCCCGGCGATGGCTCCTAGCCTCACCAAAACCAGCTAGACGTGCTTTTGTGTGTCTGGTTGGTTTTGTTTTTGGTGCCGTGGTGCACTTCGTGGGATGAAAACGACCGTTCGTCAAACTGTGGGCGCTTTATACGCCTAAAATACTCACTTGCCAAATTAAATGTAACTTGTATAACGAAACTTTCGGCTTGCGGAAGAAATAAACACAGGACAATGTATATATAGTATAGTCACATCATAACAACGAACAATTCAACACAATGACAGAGAGGAGGTTGCGTATGCAAGTACAAGTATCGACAGAACATGCCATTCGGATTGTGCGGTATCTGCATCTACAAGACCGGAGGGTGCATTCGGCGCAAGAAATTTCGTGGGGGCTTGGTCTCTCGTATCCGGTTTTTGTAAAAGTTGCGGGTGTCCTGAAGCGGGCGGGCATCTTATCTGCGGTGCATGGGCGGAACGGCGGGTTCCAACTGAACAAACCAGCTCATGAGATTAGCGTGTATGACATTTTGGTCATCATCGAAGGCGAGCCCAAGTCGAGCCAGCAGAACGCCTCCGAGCAATGCGAGGTTCGCACCTATTTTGACGGCGTACAAGCCCGCATGATCGACACCTTGACCCGCACGAATGTGGCAAAATTGTAAATAATTTTTGGAAATATAAAAATTTTAAAAAAGTATTTACAAAATATATATGTTTATGTTATTATAATAAAGATGATTCCAGACACACCGTTTATCCCATCTTGACGACAAGATAACAAGTTTTCATTCGATGTTCTTGTGAAAAACACCGTAAATACATTATACGAGGTGGTGGAGCAGATGAAAGATACTGTGTTCTGATTGAACACTTTAATATAGATGTTCAACCTGTCGATGGTTTCGACAAAAAATACAAAATAAAAAACTATTTAGAAAGCGAGAAAAAACAATGTTACAAAGAAGCAAAAAGATTTTAAGTTTGCTGTTGGCGGTTGTCCTAGTGTTAGGGATGGTGCCGATGACAGCGATGGCAGCGGATGTAGAAGAGCCGGTGGGGATTATGCCGTTGAGTGCGGTGGTTGTTACCACGGAAGCAGAGTTACGAGCGGAGATTGCGGCTGGTAATGATGTTATTGTGAATAATACGATTACCTTGACCGGTGGTTCGATTGGAATCGCTAATACCGTGGCCATTAGTGGTACAGGTACAATAACAGTAGGCGGTAGTTCTAGGCATTTCCAAGTAAACACAAGTGGGAACCTAACTTTAGCTGGTGTTACGTTGCAAGGTAATCATCCTGCTATCGGTGGTGGTGTTAATGTCAATTCCGGTGGCTCATTCACCATGAATGCAGGATCATCAATTCGTGACAATGTCCATCTTGGCAATGCCGGCGGCCTTTGGATTCTAGCTGGAGCTACTTTTACTATGAACGGTGGCTCTATTGAGAATAACCATGCTAATCCGTCCGGCGGTGGTATTTTCATTAGCAATGGCGGGACCGCCAATTTAGTTGCTGGTTATATAGTGGGTAATACCGCAGTGCAAAGTGGTGCTGGTATAGTTGCATCGGGTAGCCTCACAGTGGCGGACGCAGTTGTGATAAGAGACAACCATGCAACCGAATCAGCAGGCGGTATTATAGTAACCGAGACTGGAACTGCTACTATAACCGGAGCGACGATAGAAGGTAATACCGCAGGTCATGCTGGCGGCGCCCTTTTTGTTGTGGATGGCGGTACGGCTACAGTAACCGGAGCGACGATAGAAGGTAATACCGCAGGTCGTGCTGGCGGCGCCCTTTTTGTTGCGGGTGGCGGTACGGCTACAGTTACAAATAGTCAGTTTACCGGGAATAGTGCCACTAGACGTGGAGATGATGTTTTTTACAACAACCTTGCCAATGTAGTGCTCACGAATAACTCTATTGAAACTTCTGTTGAAAGTAGAATTCTAGGCGGTTATTTCCAATCGACTTTCCCCAATGGAACCATTGTCATAACTCCTCCCGATTATAATTCTAGCCCAACCCCAGACACATCAGTACAGTATCATCCACCAACAATGGACGAAGATGGGCGTATCGTTGTCAACCTTCCTCCACTTCATCCCGGCGGCGCAGTCACCCTACCCGACGGCACCGAAGTTGACGTGCCGGGTGGTGGTTCGGTGGTGTGGTATCCCGATGGAAGCTATATCGTATTTGACGAAGATGGAACTGTGATAGAAATCGGTGGTGTTGAGTTGCTGGTTGCAACGGTAATGGGTGCAGACACTGTCTTTAGAGGTACGGACACACAGCTTACGCTTGTTGTGGATGAGAGTACTGCCGCAGCAGTTGTTGAAAATCTGGAAGCAGTTTTGGCTGTACTTGTATGGGGCGTAGGAGATACCTCTGGCAATCCCATTGCAGGTGTTACCATCAATCAAGACGGTCTTCTGACCGTGGGTGCAGCAGTAGACTTTGGTACGAACTTGCGTATTACAACAACTGTGGGTGCAACTGAACTCTATGCGCTAACCACAATTACAACAGTGCCACATGCAGAAATTGAAATCGATGTAGACGGAGAAGGTAACGTAGACGTAACTGTTGAGCCTGACCAAGAATATAGTGTCGGCACAGACGGCGATGGCAATCTCGTCATCACCTTCCCGGATGCAGACCCGGACGACGATATTATTGTCAACCTGCCGGACGGTTGGGTTTACAGACCGGGTGAAGACGAAGACGGTAATATGATGATTATCATCACCCCGCCGGACGGCTATGAACTGGTCGAGTATCCACCCGGCAGCGGCATCATCATAACCCGCCCGGTTGATCCGGATCCGGACACAAGCATCACCGTAGACGTAGATGAAGAAGGCACCGTAACTGTGACCGTTGAGCCGGAACAAGACTACAGCATAGGCACAGACGGCGACGGGAACCTCGTCATCACGCTCCCGGATGCAGACCCGGATGATGATATTACCATAAATCTCCCGCCGGGTTGGGACCACGAAGTTGGTGAAGACGAAGACGGCAATGTGATTATCATCATCACCCCGCCGGGCGGTTATGAGCTGGTCGAGTACCCACCCGGAAGCGGTAACTTCGTTGTATATCCGCCGCAGCTACCAGACAACATTATCATTCGCCCCGACTATGAAATCGAAGTAGAAGACGGCGACATGACCATCACGGTGCCGGATGCACCGAATGGCCCGATTGTAGTCGAAGTACCGGAAGACGGTAACATTGTAGTGACCGTACCCGGCCCGGACAATGAGACGACCGTGGTAACCGTACCGCCGGACAGCGAGATTTACATTGACGAAGATTTCAACGTGACCATCACGGTACCCGGTGAGCCTCCGATTGTGATTGAGATTTGCCCCGACGGCAATGTCACCATCACACCTCCGGGTGAGAGCTTCCCTCCGGGTAGCGAGATTGAGGTTGACGAAGACGGTAATGTCTATGTAAACGGCGACCGTGTATGGCCCGAACTCCACCTAGCATTCATGGTCGGTGTGGGCAACAACAGATTCAACCCCAACGGCACCGCCACCCGTGCGGAAGTTGCGACAGTTCTAGTAAGAACCTTGGTAGAGGACTTTGTACCCGGCACCATGCCTCCCGGTATGGCAAGCCATCCGTTCACCGATACCACGACCCACTGGGCACGTTATTACATCGCATGGGCATTCGCCGAGGAGCTGGTACAAGGTGTTGGCGGCAACAGATTTGACCCCAACGCACCGATTACCAGACAAGAGTTTGCCGCAATGCTGGCACGGACAGTAGAAGTCCACGCCACTGGCAACATTCCTTTTGCTGACCTAAGCTGTATCAGCAACTGGGCGCAGAGATATGTATACTCTGTGTACCGTGAGGACCTGATGCAAGGTGTTGGCGGCAACCGCTTCGCGCCGCTGGATAACATCAACCGTGCCTCTATCGCCACGGCGATGAACCGGAACTTGGGCCGCCTCGATAGCAGAGACGCGTTTGCGGCAGTCAGCGAGATTGTAGACCTTGACCACGCCATTGCGTTTGAAGATGTGCCTGCGACCGCTTGGTTCTTCCCGTCCGTCATTGCGGCGACAAATGACCACTATCTGACCAGAGGCGCAGACGGTGCAGTGGATTGGATGCAGATTATCAGATAAGTAATTAAGTAAGAGGATTGTACGACAAGTAACATGACCATGTGCATACGGGATACCGTGAACGGTATCCCGTATGCGATAACTGAGCGATATCGCAACAGGAGGGAACAGGATATGAAGATAAAGAAAACCACAGAATACGCCATCCTTATTTTAAGGTATATCCACTATACTCCTAGTGGCGATATGCCCACGGCGCAAATGGTTTCAGAGGCGATTGGCATTACCTATCCCCATGTGATTAAGATTGCCGATCTGCTGAAAAAGCGGGGACTGATCAGCTCCGTCCGGGGACGGAACGGCGGGTATCAGATGATGAGGCCCGCGTCCAAGATCAGCGTATACGATGTGGTGTTAGCGGTGGAGGGCGAGCTGAAAGTCAGCCCCAACCTGATGCAGGGCGCCAGACATTGTTCGATGCAAGCGTATTTCCATGAGGTGCGGGACATGCTGATTGAAACGCTGTCCAGCAAGAAGATTGTAGACCTTTGAGAGGAGGCGGCCCATGATGCAGATGCAGACCACCACAGATTACGCCATACAGATTTTACAGCATCTACACAAGCACGAAGGGATGCACAGGGCGCAGAGCGTTGCGGCAGCAATCGGCATCACGGCCCCGCTGTTCACGAAGATAGCGGCACGGCTGAAAAGCGAGGGTTGTGTGGCCCAAGTTCCGGGCCGCAACGGCGGCTATGCACTAGGGCGACCGGCGACAGAGATTAGTTTTTATGATGTGTTTCTAGCCACAGAAGGCGGATTGTGCATCAGCCAGCGCCTCGAAGACGACAGCGACCACGAGCGTGAACACTGCAAGGCCCACGAGTTTCTACAGACCTTGCAGAGTAACATGATTGAGGATATGCTGGGCACGAGCATCGCTGATTTGGTGTGATGGGGATGCGATAGGAGAATATGGAAATAGCGAAGCAGTCTGCTCCAATGAAAATTGGGGACAGGCTGTATTTTTGAGCACATTTCAATTCACAGCACCATCCGGCGGTCTGCGCCGCCCTTGACCATTGGGGTTGAGAGTACTATGACATCCGGCGTGAGGGTTTTGGCAACAGTGCGGGGTATAAGATGCGAAACCGCCGTCACTCTGCCCTTGACCCTAGCGGGTACATAGGGGCGCAGCCCCTGTGTTGATTTTTTGTTTCTTTTTGTTCAACGACAAAAAGAAGGCCCGTCCGGCAGGACAAAAGCTCTCGGCATCTGCCGAGCTAGAATCGGCGGCAACGCCGACAGGAAAGGTCAAGGGCCGGGACGCGCAGGGGCACGTCCCCTACAAGGGGGAAAATAAAACCCACCCGGCAGGGCAAAAGCCCTCGGCCTACGCCGAGATAGAATCGGCGACAACGCCGAACAGAAAAGAGCCAGGATGCAGAAGCATCCACTCTGCCCCCCCTACTGTCGTGTCAGTGTAACCGCCGACCCCGCGCCAGTCAGCGTAAGCTCATCCCCACGAAAGTGAAACGAGAGCGTCAACGGCATGAAGTCGTCAAATTCCAGCACCAGCGAGTTCCCGCTGATGTAGAAATAACCCGCATCGCCGTCTAGATCAACAAATCGGCCGTCTGCATAAAACGTCAATTGAGAAATCCACTGGCGGGGCATGGTTGCATCCAGACATGTCCACATGCCGATGAGGGCGGCTTCTGGGTCAAAGTCTGTTTGTATCTCCACACCGTCGATGAGCTGTAGCACAATGTCTAAGGCATCCGTCCCCGGTGGGATTGTTTTGTCGGGCCCTAAGCCGAACTCTTCAATAGAACGGCCATAGGCGTCGATTTGTGAGCCGATATCAATGCGGAACAAAATCCCCGTATGCGGCAGCGAGACAAAAGTGGTCATCGCACCGGTCACCCCCATGGTGGGCGCACCCACCACGGTTGCAAAGCCGGAGTAGCGAGATAACTGTGCAAAAAACTCAGAGGCGGAGGCAGAGAGGCCGTCTACCAAGAGCCAAATTTCACCCCCAAAGGGCGTGTTGTCCACTGTCGGCTCGACATGGGTGTGCCATGGGATGGCATAGTACAAGAAGGACAAGTCGTCTTCGTTTAAGTAGGTCCAGTTTTTCTCTTCCAATATATCTGCAATGGGCACCCGGCCGGTGGTCTCTTCGCTTAAACTGTAGTAGTCAGCCGCAATCAGTGCCCGTTCACCGGCGGTGAGCAGTTCATAATAGCGAAAATCAACGGGCTCATCAATGAGCATACCCACCACATAATCGGTCACATAGTGCGCCCAACCGCCGCCGTTGCCGCGGATGTCGATAATCAGATGCTCATAATCCTGCACTTCCTCGAAGAATGGGAACAATACTTCGCTGTCAAAGGCGGGGCTGTTCATGAATGAAGCGATATGGAGATAGGCGATCCGGTCAGGTTCGATGAGGTCAATCGTAATATTATCCTCGTCTCGTGCGCCCACATCGGAGAGGTCTGTGGTCAAATCAAACTCCGCCGGGTCTACGCCATAGAGCCACATGGTGTTCGGCGGGGTAAAGTAACTGAGTGTCCGCTCGATCATACGGATGTCGCCGAAAAATTCCGCCGCCTCCGGGTCGTGGAGGACGATGGAATTGGCTAGGAACATGGCCTCGTACCCCTCTAAATCTGTCGGGCCGAAATGTCCGATGCCGTCTAAGTCAAAAACCGACATGGAAAATAAAAAAGAAGTCAGATAATCAGCCGCAATATAGCGGGGGTCGTCTGGAATCTCATCCCACCGCTCGCCAAGGAGGAGAGAGGTAAAGGATTCTATGGGCTCCATGTCATAAATGAGTTCCCGCATAAACGCTAAAAATTCCTCTAAGGAGAAACCGAAACGCCGATACACGATACCTTGGGAGGGGGCATTGTCCAAAATGATATCCAATAGGTAATCAAAGTCCTCCAGTGCGATATCCCGCGCCTCTTCCGTGAGGTGTATCATGCGGAATCCGTTGGGGCCAAGTTCGAGTTCGGTAAGGGTATCAGGGGCCGGGGTTTCGACCGCTTCTTCCGGTGTATCAGGGGCTGCCGGAGTGTCTGTGCAGGCGGTGAATAGTATAGGCAGGGTCGCCAATAGTAGAATGATGGTAAAAAGTTTTTTCATGATGTGCTCTCCTGGATTGTTTGTTGGTGTGTCATTTTTATATATAATTTAGTATACCAAATAAATACCAAAGAAGCAACTCGGAGGCAACGCACCCTTTGAAAAAGAAGATTCATATAACCTGCTCATTTTGGGAATACTGCTTGAGAAAACTTGATGTGGGGGAAGTGGCATATGCCAGATAATAACAAGAAGAAAAGCACGAAAAACAAGAAAAAAGAGGACGGCACGTTCCGTTCAAAAAATATCAAACACGACCCAAGTGCCGAGAGTGCGCGGGCGGTGTTCGGGCTTAAAAAAACAGACAACGATGAAATGGAGAGGAGGGGACAAGATGGAAGATAAAGCACAAAAAATGAAAGCGACGATTGAATCTACCATTTCCAATGCCATTGAGACGGAGAGGCAGATAAGCAGCATGGACACGTCCAAGCAGAAGAGTGACCTCATCGCAAAAAATGAGCGGCGTGCCGAAGCGATGCCTGGGATGATTCGTGAATACAAGGAAGAAGAAGCGAAAAAGGAGTTAGGCGTTGAATAATCGTTCAAATAAAGAAATGACAAGTAAGCAAGCGGGCAATATGGTCAAACACATGATTGCTGATGTGGAAAACAAGATGGCTGCCGGTACGCAGATTAGCGGGAAACCATCCAGCGAAGAAGAGGAAAAGGCGCTACAAAAAACTCGTGAAGCGAACCAAAGATAGCTGTAAACGAGCTGGCTGGGGTTGATGTTTGCATCGGCCCCGGCTTTTTGCGTGAACAAGGAAGGCAGCGCAAGCATAAACTATAGTCAATCAACTATATAAACCATTAGGAGCGGAGTTCCATGTATTGTCCCCAACCGATTACATATGCCATCCGGCAGGGTGATACCCTATATCAACTTGCAAGGCGCTATCAAACAACTGTCCCCCATATCCTTTCCTTGAACCCCAATACTGACCCGTATCATCTCCAAATTGGAAGCACGCTGGCCATTTGTCCGGGCCGAAGTGTTCAAATGATGCCAGAATATCCAAGCCCCGCAAAGAAGATGAGCCTCATCAACGATATGCGGCTCAAATGGAGCCAACATGTGTATTGGACACGTATGTTGATTATCAGTATTGTCCAAAGACTTCCTGACTTAGACGCCGTTACAGCGCGGCTGATGCGAAACCCACACGATATCGCCGGGATTTTTGCAGAATACTATGCCCCGGATATAGCAAACATGATTGCAGACTTGCTGACCGAGCATCTGCAAATTGCAGCCCAACTCGTTGTTGCGCTACGTGACAGTGATCACGCCGGAGCAGCTGGGCTAAACCGTGCGTGGTACGCAAACGCCGATAAAATGGCAAATGCGTTCAGTGACATAAATCCTCACTACGGGCATCAAGCGATGCAGGAGATGCTCTATAGCCATCTGAATCTGACCACGCAAGAAGTCGCTATGCGGCTTGCAGGCAATTACCCCGCTGATATAAAGGCATTCGATGCAGTGGAAGCAGAGGCACTTTCCATGGCGGATGCATTTTCTTCCGGGCTGGAAATGCAGTTTCCTCAGATGTTCCGTTGATACGTTTGGTTGTAATAAATGACGGCTAAATTAAATAGCCAAAACCCACGCCAGAAAAATTTTCTGGCGTGGGTTTTGGCTTGGTGCTGGTGGCCGGAATCGAACCGGCACGGGCCAAGGCCCACGGGATTTTAAGTCCCGGGCGTCTACCTGTTCCGCCACACCAGCAAGTACTTTTGATATCCTACCATAAGGGCGGTGGGCTGTCAAGCTTTTCGACTGTCACCGTGGATGATTCTGGAGGGCAAACGTAAAAAAGCAGCCAGTTCTATTTGTCACCAGCTGCTCTTTTATTATTGGAAGCACTAATCGAAGTCAAACGAGGGGTTCTCATCTGCCGGGAATTGCGCGCGGTAGTATTCGTAAGCGTTAAAAAAGTCCTCTCGAATCATTTCTAGCTCCATCTCATCAGTGGAACATTCTGCAAGTTTTGCTTGCTCGCCGATCTCTGCTGCGGTACGCTTTGCTAGGCGTCCGGCGGCAAAGGCCATGGCCAGGTCATAGTTTAATCGCTTTTGACTGCTCATATCCTCACGTATAATAGCGTTATCCTCAGAAATCGAGGGTGGCACTATTTCTCCTTTCTTTCGATTGTGTCATCGGGATTAGCCACCCGATTGATATAATAGATGTGGCACTGCGGATTT